>CAYRRQ010000084.1:0-3676 GCA_964426715.1 uncultured Methanosarcinales archaeon | reverse complement strand
ATTTTTTTAGCTTTATGTTGTACTGACGGGCTTTTTATCAAATTTTTAAGCAAAGTGGGCAAAAATTTGGGCAGCGACGAATTTTGTGACAAACTTATTAATCCTTGTGTTATCCCTTTATCATTCTTCTTTGTGAACCAGGTTGTCAACTTTTCCTGGCTTGGTATTCACGACTATGCTGTTTTTTTCACCTGGCAAAAAAGCACAACCTACAATGACTCCTTCTGTCTTGAACTGCCATATCTTCTTACCTGTAACCTTGCCAGGCTCCCTGCTTATAATGTCGCTGTAATGCCCTGCTTGGTGCACAACCCCACTCAGGCCAGGCACATAATCCAGGATATAGCTGCCCTTGGAGTCAAGTACATAAACATTATGGTCATAGCTTCCAACGATTACCTCTTTTCTTCCGTCGCCGTCAATATCCTCTATTACTGGCTCGGACGCAACCCAGAAATCGGTTTCATAGCTCCAGAGCTTGTCTCCGTGAGCATTAAGAGCATACACATTGTTGTCGCAACTGCCAAAAACGATTTCGAGCTTTTTATCGTTGTCAAGGTCTGCCAGGGCTGCCTTTGCTACTATTGCCCCCTCGGTCTTATACTTCCATCTGAGTTCGCCCTCAGGGTCCAACACATAAAGGTAGTAGTCGCTGCTTCCAATAATTATGAATACCCTGTCATCGTTGAACAATTTTCCGATAGCAGGCTGCGCCACGACCTTGCCCTGGGTTTTGAACTTCCATTCCAGCTCTCCTTTGTGATTAACACAGAACACCGTCCCGTCATCACTGCCAAAGACAATGCACGGATTTTCTTTTTTTAGGAGGGCGGGCGTGCTCTGGACAGAGCTGCCGGCTTCGAACTTCCACACCAGTTTTCCCTTGTTGTTCAGTACGTACAGGTTCTTGTCTTCGCATCCAAAAATTATTTTCTTGTCATTATCACCGTACAAGTCATGCATTAAGACCTGGCCCCTTACAGGACTGCCAGCATTGTACTTCCACAAGACCTCGCCTTTGCTGTTCAGGGCGTAAACCACTCCGAGTTCTGTGCCGAACACTAATTCGTTCATACCGTCATTATCCAGGTCTCCTATGTTTGGAGGTGCGTGTATGCTGCTCATAATGTCAGTGTCCAAGAACATTAATTCTACTTCATCCACTTTTTCATTAGTGTCATAGAACCACTTGATGCCTGAGTCAGTGTCCAGGACAAAAAGTTTGCCCTGCTTGGTGCCGAAAACAATCTCTTTATTTCCGTCTCCGTCAATATCTGCTACCAGCGGCGGACTTGTAATTGAACTCTGCGCGTCAAAATCCCATTTCTTATCCAGGCGCCCCAACCTCTTTTTTGCGAGCTTTTTAAAAGCAAAAGTAATCCTACCCATTATGTTAAGAATACGTGCTAGGCATATAAATAGTTTTTGATTGTTGCATCTAGATTTGCATTCATAATATATTTTATCTATTTTATTTACCTGTTATTATTTTGTATAGGTTAGGATTCTTTCTTTTTATTTCCGCATCAGTAAGCTCAACTAAGTTATGAGGAAAAACTATCCAAGATTCTGTTTTATGAATCCAATAATCCGGAATAATATTAGTTCTATTGTTCTTGGGTTTGAAATAGAGCACCGCAATTTTAGCCTCAAACGACTTAGGGATTATATTAAGAATAGTATTTAAGGTGTTGCCCGTATCAAACACATCATCAATTAGAAGTATCTTTCTCTGTTTTAGGTTTTTTACTGTTTTCAAGATGGCTTTCAGGCCATAAACATTCACTTTTTCAGAGCGGTCTCTTCCATGATATGAACTTGCCTTGATTACAGCGTGTATATTACCTGCTTTTTTATATTCTAAGAATTCTTGTATGACTATACCTATAGGCGCCCCTCCACGCCAGATAGCAAGCACAACATCAGGTCTGAAACCCGAATCATATATTTTCCTGGCTAATCTGAAAGAATCTTCATATAGCGAATTCGCCTTAACATACTTTTTGTTGACCATAAAAAAATAAATTTACTTGATAATATAAATATGTTTCTTTTTAAAACCTCTTAATTTCAATAAATTTATAAACAATAATATTAAGAGATGTGCTTGTATGAACAAGGAGTTACAGGCGCGGCTTAGAAAGGGACTGGCAGAGAATCGTGCGGTTGTTGACTTGCAGGCCGAGCTTGTAAGCCAGGGATTCATGGAGGATGAGGTTGCAGAGGCGATCCAGGACTTGCAGGCTCCTGAGAGGAGCAGGGACCAGAAGAAGAACATTAAGTTGATCACTGTAAAAGAGGTGTTGGACCGCGTAGGTTATGGTTTTGCTCCGGTGCAGTTCATTAACATATTGTTCTATCTTACAGGCGCAGGTTTTTTTTTGATAGGAATCATTAATGGTCTCAAAGCAATTCTTTCGCTTATAATATCATCTTTTCTCCAGGAGTATTCTAAGATAAGCAGGGTTAGCAAGAAGTTCATGAGCAAGACAGGTATATTGTTCGGGCTCAGTTTCTTGTTCATAGCATTGGCCGTGGTGATAAAGTCTCTGCCCTTGTTTGCTCTCGCCCTCTTGGCAGGTAGCGTTGGCGTGGTTACTTATGGTGACCTCTACAATCGCATGGTTGAGCAGACCCTTAAGAAGGAGAGGATGAGCAGGTTCCTGCTCAGGATATCTCATTACGGCGTGCTCATAACAGGCGCTTCGTTCATAGTTTCAGGTTTCTTGTTTGACAAGTTTCCTATGATGAATGCTGTGAGGATGAGCATCCTTGGGAAGAGCCTGCCAGTGTGCGGCTACCTAATAGCTTTTGAGATAACTGCGATTGTTTTTATATTATCAGGCTACGTGCTACACTATGTGAAGGAGAAGAGGGGTGAGGTTGCCAGGGTTAAGGGCTTCTTGTCAGATTATTTGCACAGGATAAACTCAGAGGCAAAGTATTTTTTTCAGAACAAGTATTTGCTTACCTTGTTGCTGGCGAGCGCGATTATAGGACTTGTACAGGTTCTGGGAAATTCTTATTATGGCATATTCATCTTTGAGCAGTTCAGGCTTATGGGCTTTGGAGGATTTCTTAATGTCGCAGTAATCTTCACTTTTGCCATTATTGTCTCCTTCCTTGGCCCTGCGTTTTCAAGGTATCTGAACAAGAAGGTTGGTTTGGCGCCTACCCTGGTGTTCGGCACTCTGCTGCTTGCGATGATGCCCTTGGTGGCGGCTTATAATCCTCATTTTATGAGTGTGAGTATTGCCAATGCTTTCTCTGTGCTCGGAGCAGCTATTCTTGGCATGGGACAGGGCCTGCTGATTAGAAAGCTCTTAAAGGAGAAGCAGAGAAAGCTTTACTTTGCAGCGGTGAGCATTCTTGTAGTCATACCTTTTATCATACTCATACCCCTTGGTTCATGGGTGGCTCAGGCGTATGGCTTGAGATTGTTGTTCAAGGTACTCGCAGCAGTCCTCCTGTTAATCGCTGCGCCCTTGTACTTTGCCTTGGTTGTCATGGCTAATAAGAGGAGGCTTTGATTGATTTGATTTTTTTCTGGTGGTTTTTATTGCATTTTTAGACCGAGGTTAGACCGAGGATACCTTGCACTTTAGTGCTGGGAGGAACGGTCTTTCCTCCATAAGTTTTTTCTAACATTTTTGAGTATGAGATGAGTGCGCAGCGA
>CAYRRQ010000083.1:0-3748 GCA_964426715.1 uncultured Methanosarcinales archaeon | reverse complement strand
ATCCTTTTCCTCTTTTTTGAGCTTGTCATACACCTTTTTAATCTCAGCCGCCCAGGCGTTCTTCTCAAACCTATAAGCATAAGGATTAATATTCTTATCCCTAAGGCTTTTCAGCTTCTCTTTTCTCTCATTAATAATCCTGGTTTCAGTATCCATGCGACAAAAATAGCGTGAAAGGGTTTTTAAAGTTTGTTGTTTGTAATCAGGCAGGGATACAAGAGGGAATATATCTGCAAAAAACTTATAAATCACGTCCTAATATCGGTTTCGCATGCTTTTTTCACTGGCTGAAATTCTGGACATAGTAATAATGACACTGGTAATTGGATTCATATTCAAAGACATATTCAAGCCAAGACAAAAAGTAACAGTAATCCCGCCTGAGCATTATCTCAGCGTGCAGAAAAAGAGGTTTAAATGGGAGGAGTTCTGGTACGCAACCGCCCTTGTAGCTCCCAGCATCATTCTCCACGAGTTCGGCCACAAATTCACAGCCTTAACCCAGGGCATGAGTGCTAGTTTTCATGCCTCATACTTCGGCCTTGCACTCGGAGCCTTCTTAAAAGTGATAAGCGCAGGCTTCATATTCTTTGTTCCTGCTTACGTGAGCTTTACTGGTCAGGGCTCAACACTGCAGTACGCAGGCATAGCCTTTGCAGGCCCGGCAATCAACCTAGTCTTATGGCTGGGCTCCTTGCTCGTATTAAAGAATGCAAAACTAAAAAGAGGAACGTACAGGTTCTTCTTCTTGTTTAGCAGGATAAATATGTTCTTGTTCATATTTAACATGCTCCCAATACCCGGATTTGACGGGTTCAAGGTCTACTCAGGATTGTTCAGCGCCTTGTTCTGATTTTATGATTATGCTTAGGATTATGCGACAAAAACTTTTTCAAAAGATTTAAAAACAAAGACTCTTTATTGCTTGCTTATGGGTGGTAAGAAGAAAAAAAGGGTGAGTAATAAGAGTAACAAGCCTGAGAACGCTGTGAAGCAAAGCATGAGTATAAGGGGTTTTGAAAAACAACCATCCCAGCTCTCAAACCAGGAGCTAAAGGAGTTGCTTCTAATTAACATGTATAAGCTCGCACTTACAAGGGCGCAGCTAGAGGCTGTGACTAATATTCTTATCAAGAAAAAAATAGCTACATTTGAAGAGGTCTGGAAGCAGACCAATGAGAATTTTAAGAACACAATTTAGTTAAAAAGGGTTAATTAGCGTATTAAAAAGAGGTGGTTTTTTTATGGTTAGAGTTGCAATCAATGGTTTTGGCAGGATAGGGAGAATGGTCTTTAGAGCCGGCTTTGACGACCCAGACATTGAATGGGTTGCGATTAATGACCTGACAGATGCTAAAACCCTGGCGCACCTTCTGAGAAATGATTCTGTGCACGGCAGGTTCAAAGCCAAGGTAGAACACACAGACAACGCTCTCATAGTTAATGACAAGGAGATAAGGATTCTTGCTGAGAAAAACCCTGAGCAGCTCCCATGGAAAGACATGGAAGTTGATGTTGTGGTTGAGAGCACAGGCTTATTCAGGACTTTGGACAAGGCTTCTCTGCACCTGAAAGCAGGCGCAAAAAAGGTGTTGCTGAGCGCTCCTGCCAAGGGAGAAGAAGATGTAAAAACCCTGGTAATAGGAGTGAACGAGCACACCTATGACAAGGAAAAAGATGATGTTGTGAGCAATGCGAGCTGCACCACTAACTGCTTTGCTCCAGTCGCCAAGGTGCTCAAGGATAATTACGGCATAAAAAAAGGTTTCATGGCAACAATTCACTCATACACTTCGGACCAGCGCATAGTAGACGGACCGCACAAGGACCTGAGGCGGGCGAGAGCAGCAGCGATTAACATGGTGCCTACTACTAGTGGCGCAGCTATTGCTGTAAGCAAGGTAATACCCGAGCTCAAGGGCAAGCTTCACAGCGAAGCCATCAGGGTTCCCTTACCAAATGGTTCAGTAATCTATTTTGTGTGCCAACTGGAAAAAACCCCTGGTGCAGAGGAGGTTAACAAGCTCTTCAAGGACGTAGCTGAGCACCACATGAAAGAAGTGCTGGAGTACTCAGAAGAGCCCTTGGTGTCTCAGGACATAATAGGCAATCCTCACTCTATAATATTCGATGCCTCACTCACCCAGATTAACAATGACCTGCTCAAAGTAGTTGCATGGTATGACAATGAAATTGGTTACTCCCACAGAATGATTGATGTGCTTAAGATGATGATTTAAAATATTGTGATAATGATTTTGGAAAGAAATAATTGAGAAAGAATTAGAAAAAATTTAAAAAGGGTTTAAAGATGCTCGGCGACTATATTGTATCCCTGGAAATGAAGTTCCTTGTAGGATTTGTATTTGTGTTTGTAAGTGGTTTCTTAATAGGGTATGAGCGGGGTTCAAGAGGAAAAAAAGCAGGAGTAAGAACCAACACAATGGTATGCATGGGAGCAATGCTATACGCTCTGATATCAAACCACGTGGATCCTAGTTCACTAACCAGAATAGCAGCAGGAGTAGTCACAGGCATAGGCTTCCTTGGAGCGGGCATAATAATGCATCACAAGGGCTCAGTAGAAGGTCTAACAACAGCTGCGACCATATGGATGTCTGCAGCCATAGGAGTGGCAATAGGCTTTGGATGGTATCTGGTGGCAGTCATGGCAACCCTGCTGGGATTCCTGGTTCTTAGAATGCCGCATATAGGCGAGCACAGAGATGCCCATCAGAAGAGGAATAAAAAAACAAAGAGAAAAATATTGCAGAGAAAATAGATAGAAACATACAGGATTGCAACAACTCATTTTTTAACTTGTTTTTTTGTTTTTTCCACAACTTTTTTAAATCTTTATTCCAACCATTTATTCTTATGAAGACTCTTAGAGACATGGATTTCAAGGATAAAAGGGTTTTGCTAAGAGCAGACCTTGACGTGCCCCTGGATAAGAGGGGTAATGTAGAGGATGACTCGAGGCTCAGATTAATACTTCCCACTATTAAGCATATTCTTGAGCAGGGGGCAAAGCAGCTCGTCATAATGGGGCATATTGACCGTCCAAAAGGAAAAAGGGTTGACAGGCTGAAGACCGACCGCGTTGCTGTGCGCCTGATGAAGCTCTTGGGAAAGAATGTTTACAAACTTGATGACTGCGTTGGCAAGGCCCTGCCCAGGGAGAAAATAATAATGCTGGAAAACGTGAGGTTTCACAAGGAGGAAGAAGAGGATGACGAGGGGTTCGCCCAGCAACTCTCTGCTTACGGGGACATATATGTTAATAATGCTTTTGCCACGTGCCACCGCAGGCATGCCAGCATGCACGCCATTACCAGGTTCCTGCCTGGCTGCATTGGCCTGGGCGTAGAAAAAGAATTAGAGCGCCTGGACATTAATAAGATGAGAAAGCCCCTGGTGGCTTTGATTGGCGGGGCCAAGCTCAAGACCAAGATTCCATTAATCCAGTCAATGCTTGCCCAGGCTGACAAGGTGTTGGTGGGCGGGGCAATGATATTCACTTTTTACTCGGCCCAAGGCCTGGAAATCGGCAGGAGTCTCTGCAACTATGATTATGAGATGAATGCCAAGCTCATGATGAACAATGAGCGCTTGTTGCTGCCAGAAGACGTGGTAATAGCAGATTACGAGGATAAGAAGGCAGGCATACGCACAGTTGCTTATGACAAAATCCCCAAGAAAAGCATAGGCCTGGACATTGGGCAAGAAACAATTCGGGCTTTTATGC
>CAYRRQ010000082.1:0-4081 GCA_964426715.1 uncultured Methanosarcinales archaeon | reverse complement strand
ACAATCTCATGACAAGCATGAGATTGCTAATAAAAATTAATTATGCGACAAACTCAATTTAACCGAAATATTTATAAATAACCTTTCTTTTCTTGTATTTACTCTATAGTAATAATAAATATTGTTTGTGTTTGGAGGAGAAAAACAAAATGATAAAGCAAAAAGTAAGAAAAGCATGTTTTCTGAGTATAATGCTGATAAGCCTCTTACTGTGCACAAGCATGGTAGCAGCCATCCTGCCTCCAATAGCACCGGTTGCAAACAGGCTGGCTTATGGATACGCAGGATACGGCTCAGCACCAGTAAACGCAGCAGCAACAGCAGGAATCGGCACTTATTACGAGTACAGCTACCCTGTAAGAAAAGGCGGGTTCTACGGCCAGAACAGCAGGTACCTCATAGGCCTCAGACCGGGAGTCTACGACGGACCAATACAAAGCGTGATGAGCAGGAGAATAGCAGGCTCTCAATACTATCCTCGTGTAGGCGGCAGATACTTTGGATACAGGCCCTACTACTATGCCAGTCTCAGACCAGGAACCTTTGTATTCTCAGGTGGAAACACAGGATACGCAGGTCCCTATGTGCCATACTACGGGGTATGAAAGCAGAATAATAAACCGATAATAATAACAATAAACCAAAGTTAAGAACATGCTCGTAAAAAACATTAATCCGACAAAAGGAATCCTTATAGGAATAAGCCTGATTCTAATAGCAAGCCTATTAATACCAGCAACCTACCTCCAATTATATTCTTATAACAGGCCGTCCTATTACAACCAGTACAACTACAACCTAAACAACTACAGGTACGGCTACATATCAACGCCCTTTCTCTACAAATACAACATTCCCCTGGTACGACTAAGCCCGCACTCATCATATTACCATCAGTGGCCAAGCAATTATGTATCAGGATATGACTACACAGGAAAAACCCTTTTGCACATACCCAACACACCAGACACCCAGGGAAGAATAACCTATAGCAGCCGCATCTACCCGGAAAACGCGCTCATGGCAACCTATTACAACAATCCCTGGCTCTTAGAGCCAAGAAGAATGAACAACAACCAAGGGATGATAAGAGGGGTGTGGCCCAGCTCCTACAGCCAGAATTACTGGTATTAATCCAAAACCAAGCCTTACTTCTTCTTACCTGCTATTAATCAGAACAAACTTACTCAGCAAAGCTTCTAATTGTATGAACTCGTCGCTACCCTCGACCATTCTGAACTCTGCTTCTCCGCACTCCTTAACCATCTCAAGCTTATTCCTGTTACCAACGCCTTCCAAACCCCAAATCTCCTTTTGCACCTGCTTAACAACATCAAGTCCTGACAAGCCATGCTCAAGCATGGTATCAAGAAGCGTCTTCTTAGCATCCTCAAAATTACCTTTTACACAAGCCCCCAGGACTTTTCCTATCTCCTTTGGCCTGGCAGCGCTTGCCACGCTATAAATCAGGTCTTCACCTATCTTGTTGCTGATAGCAGCGCAGCTCTGCATAATATTCTCCAACCTCCTGCAGTCCCCGTGGCTTATCTCATACAAGGCTTCTTTTGCCTTGTCATCCACAGATAAGCCCTCGCTCCTGGCAATTGTCTTAATAATATCCAGGACGTCCTTCCTGGGCAGAGGCTTGAACCTGAAAACCGAGCACCTCGACTGAATCGGGTCAATAATCTTAGAAGAATAATTGCATGACAATATGAACCTGCAGGTCTGGGTATAATTCTCCATGGTACGCCGCAGAGCCTGCTGAGCATCCTTGGTAAGGGCATCGCACTCATCCAAGTATATGATTTTAAATGGAACCTCCCCGATTGCCCGGGTCCTTGCAAAATCCTTAACCTTTACCCTTACCACATCAATTCCTCTTTCATCAGAGGCATTCAACTCTAAGAAATTATTACGCCACTCCGCGCCAAAAAGTTGCCTGGCAGTAACTAGTGCAAGAGTGGTCTTGCCCACGCCAGCAGGTCCTGCAAATAAGAGGTGGGGCATGTTCTTCTTTTTGACAAAGGCAGACACCCGCTTCACAATCTCGTCCTGGCCCTTGACATCAGAGAACTCTTTAGGCCTATACTTCTCAGTCCAGATAGCGAGATCATCCTTAGCCATAAATATAATGACAAGAATTCGGATTTGTTTAAAAAAGTTGTGTTAGGCGAGGATAGGTTGCAAAATCACTACTCTAATTTACTTACCTTGTTCGCAAAGTCTCGCCGCGCCTTGCAAGTTTACAATTTTAATTGTAAGCCCCAAAAACTTGTTTGTGATGGTTCACGTTGTAAACGTTGCAACTGAAGGCAGCGACGAATTTTGCAACAAATCTTTTAAGAAACACAGAAAAACAAGAGAAAACCCAAACTAAGAAAAAAACAAATAATCTTATACTATATCTTCTTCGGCGACGACCATGAAGTCTCCGATGGCAATGACAGCGCTGAAAGGTATCAGTAACTCGTTCTCCTTGTTCCTCTCAAGCTCTAATCTCTCAGTATAACTAGTAGGGTTTTTAAGCACCATATGGATTAGCTCTCCAGAACCAGCCTCAAAAACAATGTCTCCTACTTCTCCGAAGCGCTTACCGGTCTTTGAAACCACGGTCTTGCCGATTAGTTGCTTTGAAAATTTCTTATCCTCCTCAGCCATAAACATCCCTCCGTTAAGTTATCGTGAAAAAACCTATTTATTTACTGAGTGGCTTGTAGTATATAAAGTTTTTGCTCAAAAAGGGGTTTTGAATGCAGACCATTTTTTTAACAATATTTAAATAATACAGGCTCTATAAATATTTTTATGAATCCGTGGTATGAACAGCTTGGTTTTGGGGAGAACCCCTTGGATGTGAGACCCAATCCTGGTCTCGTGGGCTTGGAGAGGCAGGAGGAGCAGCTGGTAAATCATATCTTAAAAGAGGATATTTGTTTTCTTAATGGTCTTACAGGCAGCGGCAAGTCTTCTCTCCTGTTAAGGGTGCAGGATAATCTTAAGAATCATAAGTTCGTTTATCTCGACGCTCAGGAGCTGCCTAAGGAATTTAACATAGAGGATGAGCTTAAGAAGAAAAGAAGTTTTTTTGACAGGATAAGACTGAGAAAGTATCCTTCTAAGACGCCTGTGCTTATAATAGATGAGTTCCAGGCAACAGACAAGAACCTTGTGCTCGAGGCCAGGGCGAAGTGGGAGAAAAAAAAGGGCAAGGGAATAAAGAGCATTGTAATCGCCCAGATAAGCAAGTACCTTAAGAATGTTACTCCTGCTTTCAAGGAGCGCCTGGGCAACCGGATAATCATGCTCCCAACCCTGGATGACGAGGAGATGAAAGAAATACTTAAGCTGAGATTAAAGAAAGGAAAAATCAATTATTATAACAAGCTGCACAACGAAGCCATTAACCTGTTGGTGGCATGCGCTGACGGCAACCCCAGGAAACTACTGGAATACACAGAGCTCATATTTGACTTTCATTATAACAAGTTCAAAAAGAACAATCCTGTCCTGGTCAACAAGACCTATCTGGTTACTTATTGGGGTGCAAAAGAAATCCTGGAGCTTAAAAACATTAATGTGAACGCGTACGTGTATCTTGAAGAGGAGAATAAGAAGAGGCATCTGCAGGCCTTTGAAAAGAGGTTTAATAAAGAGGAGCGAAGCCTGCTGGTTTTCCTCATGACCGGCTCCAAGACGCGCTCAGAGCTTGCAAAAGAATTTGGTTTCTCAGAATCCACTGCTTCCAAAAGAATAAGGGAGTTAAAAGACAAGGGCGCAGTGGTCAAGGCAGGCAAGAAGAACAGGAAGCAGTTATGGCAGGCCAGTCCGCACGTCAAGAGGCTCAGGGTTAAGGTTTGAAATGACTTATGCCTCTGAATTCATAAACTCTATTATAAAATATTGATTTCTGTCTGACCTCTTTTTGGAGAATGGGCCTGGCCGGACTTTCGGGATTCTGCAAATGATTTTCTGTAATTCGTACGGTCAAACTCTGCTTGTGCCGTACTTAATTGCTTTTTACCAGATTCAACAAAAGCTTCGCTTTTGAGTGCCAAAAACGAAACTGTTTTTGTCATTT
>CAYRRQ010000081.1:0-4236 GCA_964426715.1 uncultured Methanosarcinales archaeon | reverse complement strand
TCTGGCCTGCCCTCATTACATTCAGGCAATGAAGGCACAGACAAACTTTTTGAACGCAACACCAACTTTGCGAAAACTTTAAAAAAGGAATGATTAAAGGATATGATTGACATGAATCCTAAAGAAGGAGAAGATGAGGAGTTCATAGGGGTGTATGACGACCAGGGAAGAGAGAGCATGGTACGAAACGACCAGATGAGCCCAGAAGAAGAAGCCTTTATGGCAGGCTATGAGATGGAAGAGGAAAAAGAAGAAGAGCACGAAGACATATATGAATCAGCTTTTGACAAGGAAGAAAAAGAGCGCAGAAAAAAGAAGAAAAGGGCAAGGAAAAAGAAGAAAAAGAAGAAGAAAACCACGAGAAAGAAGCCTGCAAAAGAGACCAAAAAGAAGATAGAGTCGCCTAAAAAGAAAGCCAGAAAAAAGAAGCCTGCCAAGAAAAAAAGAGCTTTTAAGAAAAAGACAACTGCAAGGAAAACCACTGGGAAAAAGAAGACAGGCAAAAGACCGTCTAAGACCAGAAAAAAGAAGCCTGCTAAGAAGAAGAGCGCAAAGAAGAGGCCCGCAAGGAAGAAAACCGCGAAAAAAAAGACTACTAAGAAAAAGACAACAACATCCAGAAAGAAGCCTGTAAAAAAGGCCAAGAAGAAGTCAGCCAGGAAAACAGGCTCTGCAAAAAAGAAAACTACAAGAAAGAAGCCCGCAAAAAAGGCCGGGAAATCAGTCAAGAAATCAAATAAGCCAAGGAAAAAGTCAACTCAGACAAAGAAGCCTTCAAAAACCAGATCTTCACATAAATCCTCGAAAAAAATCAGGACAACCACTAAGAAGACCGAGTTGAGAAGAGACAAGCCAGTTAAGAGCGGCAAGAACAAGCCTGCCAAGAAAAAGACCCTGCTAAAAAGGATTTTCAGCTAAGACCTTTTTTGAGAACCCCTATGATAATAAGTTAAACACATTATATGAAGCTATTTGGTTTATTCTGACAATCATCTGTTCAGAACTTCAAAAAATTTTAGCTCAGGAAATTTAATCTCTGGTTTTTTGAAGGCAACCCTCTCAACAGAAAAAGCTTTAAATAAAAAAAGAATACAATCAATTAAAAAGGCTTAAAAAAATGAAATTACTATTAATACATTCGGATTTTATAGAATATGAAGTAAAGAAAAAAGCACTTAAGAATGCTGAACAAATACCTAAAGGCAAGAAGAAAGACAGGATGGAGGAATGCCTGGTCGTTTTCACAGCAGTTGAAAAAATAGATGAATCCAATGTAGAAGGAGCGGCTCAAAAGGCTTTTGACAAGATTAAAGAGGTAAGCTCAAAAGTCAATACCAGGAATATAATGCTTTATCCCTATGCCCATCTCAGTCCTGACCTTGCAAAGCCAGACTCTGCTGTGAAAGTAATGGAGAAAACAGAAGAGTTGCTGAAAAAGGATAAGTATAATATTAAGAGAGCGCCTTTCGGCTGGTACAAAGCATTTGACATAGCATGCAAAGGGCATCCTCTGTCAGAGTTATCAAGCAGCCTTTATCCTGAAGAAGCAGCTGAAACCAAGAAAAAAGAAATAGTTTCAGATGCGATAATAGCAGAGAAAAAACTCAAAAGCTACTGGTATATCATGGGTGCTGATGGAAAACTCACTGATGTCGGCAAATTTGATTTCAAGAAGCATCCTAATCTTAAGCTCTTTGCATTTTATGAAAAAGAAAAGGACCGGTGCAGTAATAAAGAGCCTGCGCACATATCCCTAATGAAAAAGCTTGAACTGGTTGATTACGAGCCTGCTTCTGATTCAGGCAATATGAGATATTATCCTAAGGGAAGGCTTATCAAGAAACTCTTAGAGGAATTTGTGACTGACAAAATAGTTGATTATGGCGGGGTGGAAGTCGAAACCCCGATAATGTATGATATGAAACATCCGACACTGGAAAAATACCTCCACAAGTTCCCGGCAAGGCAGTACCAGATTAGCAGTGATAAAAAGAATTTTTTTCTGAGATTCTCTGCTTGTTTTGGCCAGTTCTTAATGGCCCATGATGCAGCAATATCTTATAAAAACCTTCCCTTAAGGCTGTACGAGCTAACCAGATACAGTTTTAGGAGAGAACAAAGAGGAGAACTCTGCGGGCTCAGAAGGCTAAGAGCTTTTACAATGCCCGATGTGCACGCCATATGCTCTGATTGGGAACAGGTTAAAAAGGAATACCAGCAGAGACTGGAGCTGTGCATAGACATAATAAAAGGCATTGGCATTGACCTGTCTGAACTAGAGATGGGCCTGCGCATAACCAAGGAGTTCTATGAAAAAAATAAGGAACTGGTCAAATCCTTGGTTAAGAAGTTTGGGAAACCAGTCTTAGTAGAGATGTGGGATGAAAGAAAGTTTTATTTCATCCTCAAATACGAATTTAACTTTGTAGACACCGTGCAAAAGGTAGCGGCGCTCTCAACAGACCAGATTGACGTGGAAAACGGAGAAAGATATGATATTAATTATGTTGATTCAGATGGAAAAAAGAAGCATCCCATAATACTGCACTGCTCGCCCAGCGGCGCGATAGAACGGGTTATTTATGCCTTAATGGAGATTCAGGCCAAGAAGATGGCAAAGGGCATAACCGCTAGGTATCCCTTGTGGCTGGCCCCCACCCAGGTAAGGCTTATACCTGTCTCACCTGAGAACCATCTTAATAAATGCAAGGAAATTTACAAGGAGATGTTCAGCCAGGATATCAGGGTTGACATAGATGACCAAACCGAATCTATTAGCAAGAGAGTTAGACAGGCAGAAAAGGAATGGATACCCTATATTCTTGTTATAGGTGATAAAGAACTGAAAAGCAACAAATTTAAAATCAGAATCAGAGGCAAGAAAGAGCCTGCAGAGATGCCTGGCGACGAACTTGTTAAAGAGATTAAAAAGATTACCCGCGATAAGCCTTTCAAGCCGCTTCCACTGCCATACTTAATTAGCAAGAGACCAAAATTTGTTACAATGGACTAATAAGCGTATTACTAGAAAGAAATCAATCTTCTAAAAGCATTATCTCTTGCTCACAGTATAAATATAGGTGTTCCGCTTGCCTGTATTCTTAAACTTGATTAGGTTGGTCTTCCTAAGCTTTTTCAGGCTCATAGTAACGGAGCCTATGCTGACTCTGAGTTTCTCAGAAATCTGCCTTGACGTGAACCACCTGCCTTTGTGCTTACACAAAAAATCATAGACTTCCTGCTGACCCATTGAAAATCCTCCCAGGGCTTTAACATATAACCCTCCTCTAATAAGTCTGTGAATTCCAAACTATATAAGTCTTTCCCTTTGATGTTACCACGTAACAAGAGCTATCAACACCATTAAGAAGCCAACACCAAAAACAATCCAGGCGTACAACTCGTACCTTGACAAGCTGCTAAAATAAGCCTTGAGCTTCTTGCCGAACCTGTCAAGTTTTTGGTCCAGCTGGCTGATTATCTTCTTAAAGTCAAAACCCATGATACTACCATCTCTGATTTAAAAGTATATAAAGCTTTCTAATGCCGGCGTTGCGTTCAAAAAGTTCGTCGTTGCCATTATTGTTGCCATGCTGCGTAGCAGTAATGGTAACTGGCACGACGTAGCTGACTTTGTTCCTACAACTTTAGTTTAGGGTTAAGGTCAGTGAAGTAGGATTTTTTGAACGCAGTCCAATGCGGCTTCAAAAGATAAACCTTTTTAAAGCATCTCTTATTCTTTTTTTCAGAGGGCTTTTCTAAACAGCCTACTCGTTTGCTTTGCAAACTCGCCGAGCCAATGCAAACCAGCAAAAATAAAATTTTTGAGCATACAAAGAAAAAATTTGTATACAGCAAAAACAAACTGGTGTTGCATACAATGGCTACGACGACTGTTTAGAAAAAAATGAGGTGCATAATCATGTCAGACCATATATCTCCAGAAAAAGTGAAGGATTATCTTTTTATTATTAAGAAGACCGGCAGCATGAAGGTTCCTGTACACGTATTTGCAAGTGAGAAACTCCTGGAGAACATGAAAGGGGATAAGAGCTTGCAGCAGGGAATGAACGTGGCTTGCCTTCCAGGCATCTACAAGGCCAGCATCATGCTCCCAGATGCCCACCAGGGATACGGCTTCAGTATCGGCGGTGTTGCTGCTATTGACTATGAAAAGGGGTGTATTAGCCCAGGCGGCATTGGTTTTGATATTAATTGCTTAACCAAGGATTCTAA
>CAYRRQ010000080.1:0-4343 GCA_964426715.1 uncultured Methanosarcinales archaeon | reverse complement strand
ATTGATTTGTGAGTGTTAACCGCCAGCACACCCCACAAGAAATCCTGCTCCTGGATGGTGTTCTCTTCCTGGGTGGTTACTTCTACTCTGAGCTTGTACTTGCCCGGCCTGAACTCTCTGCTGCTAGGCAGGGTTATCTTGAATTTGCCGTCTGACTGTCTTTGTATTTCTGGAGTTACTTCTTGTTGTTTGCCTTCTGGGCTTATTAGTTCTACTTTAATCCTTTCTTGAGCTGTTTCCCACACGCCTGATTGTTTCATGGCTTGGATTGGTGCGGTCTGGTTTTTTCTGTGCAGGTCCAGCTCGAACTCCGGGTTTTGTTCTTGCCTAAAGAATTTTCTTAGGGGTTTCAGGCTTGGCTCTGCCAGGTCAAGTTCCGGTCTTGGCTTGGTTGCTGGCTGGGTCAGGTTAAAGCTGTGCCTGTATATTTCCTTGTTAGCCTTGCTTCTTAAAACGAGGTAGTGGGTGCCTATGCCTCTGGGATTAAAGCTGAAGTTGGTGTAGTCTCCCATGTATCTTTGCTCAAAGCCCTGGTACTCGTAGTAGAGCTTGTAGTCCTCAATGCCTGGCACCTGTACTTGCACATTTACTCTTTCTCCTATTAGGTATTCTGCTTGGTCGGTCTGGATTGAGATGTTGCCTGGCTGGCTTTGAGCAGTGGCTAATATTATTAGGATTATCAATACTATTAAGAGTGTTTTCTTCACATGGTTTCTTGTTTTGTTATTTTTCATCCAAACACCAGATACATACTATGTAAGTATTTAACATAATATGTAAGTAATAAATACTAGCAAAAAAACTATACTAAAAGCCATAAAAACATATTATGTAAGTATTTAGTATTTAAATATTGCGATTATATGCGCGTACAAAAAAACATATAAATAACAAGAAATAAACAAACAAATATATGAGCAAGAAACTAAAATCAGCAATAATCCTGATAACCATCCTGGCACTCTTAATAACCATATTAACAGACCTGCTCATACTATTATGCTTCTATCCAATGCTAGGAGTAAGCTACAGGCTCTGCCTGGGCCTCCCCCTGAAGGAATGGCTGGTCATCTACAAGTGGATGGTCAGAGGCCTGGAAGTCCTGGCAATAATCACCTTAGCCCTGCACTTCAAGAAAATAAAAAGTTACATAAAAAAAGGGTTTAAAAAGCAGGAGCCAGGCACAGAAGAACATGATTTCTAAAACATGTTCAAATTGAATATTCAAATAAATTTCTATAAATATCGAAAGCTTTATAAATAAAGTTAAATTAATATCGAAAGATGAAAAAGATAGAAGAAGTATACAAGGAGATGCTCTACCAAGCAATTGAAAAAAACAATTACGTGCTAAAACAATCAGAACTAGCAAAAAAACTAGGATTCTCACTCAGCACCATAAACCTGGCAGTAAAAAAACTAGAAAAAATGAACGCAGTAAGAATAAACAAGATGAACCTCAACATCAT
Organism: uncultured Methanosarcinales archaeon; assembly: GCA_964426715.1. Classification (GTDB taxonomy): domain Archaea; phylum Nanobdellota; class Nanobdellia; order Woesearchaeales; family SM23-78; genus SM23-78. Next base: position 2,874 of record CAYRRQ010000080.1, on the reverse strand, counting down.
AGACACAAAAAAAATCCTCTACCTCTGGGCATCAATCCGAAACCTGGAAAAAGACATAATCTACCAGACAAGAGCAGACAAGCCAGTAAGAGAAATAGAACAGACTCTTCCTAACGTCATATATGCAGCTTACACAGCTTATAAATTCAAATTCAAAGACGTGCCTGCAGACTATTCAGAAGTATACTTATACGCCAATGAAGAAGAAATAAAAGAAATAAAAAAAAGATTTCCAAAGAATGACAAGAACCCAAACCTATTTGTATTAAAAAAAAATAAAAACACAGAACAACATCCAAAAACAGGAACAATAGCAAACATATTTGTTGATTTATGGAACCTAAAGCAATGGTATGCCAACGAATTCCTAAAAGCAATAGAAAAAAAGCTAATACAAAATGAGCAATAAAAAAGAATACTGGAACTCATTAATCACAGAAAAAAGCTGGAAAATATTGCAGGAAATAAAAAAAGAACACGAGTTTATACTAATAGGTGGATGGGCAGCTTACCTTCTTGCAAAACAGCAGAAATCAACAACATCGCCCTAAAGGACGAGGTATGTTAGTACAAAAAAGCATAAACGAGCATTGAGCGAGGGGGTTGGTTCAAAAAAGAAGACCAATCCTCGCTGTAAACAACGAGGTATGCTTTTTTGTAATCAAAAGACATAGACATAGTAATTAGCATAAAAGAACTTGAAAAACTAAAAAAAGAAAGAATTCTAAAAAAATTTAGCAGTCAATCATATTCACAGTAAACCTTCCAAAAGCATAAGAAAAGCCGGAAGAGGATATGTTCTTTTATCAAATGTTTTTTTGGATATAAGATAAGCCTCTTCAAAATCATTAACAGCTTTATAATCCGATGACTTAATCTCGTTTCTATACTTTACTTCAAATGCTTTACCAGCATAAACAAAATCAACCTCTTTTGTTTTAGATTTATTTGTCCAATAATAAACAACATCACTATAATTAAACACATTAGATTTGGTTCTTTTAGTAAGAATACGAATTATGTGGTTAAGAACAACACCTTCACTTATTTTATCAATAGTATTTTCAAGATTATTCTTATATTTACGAAAATTATCCTCTGTGCTATTTACCCACTTGTATACACAACTAATAACAAAAGGATCTGAAAAGTATATTTTTTTTGATTTAGGATAATCAGGTATTTCTTTGTTAAAATCCATTTTAAAAATAATATTAAGCACAAACATTTCCTCAAGCGCTTCTGCATATTTAGCAATAGTATTATGAGTATCAATTTCTGTCCCGGAAATCAATGATGACCACGAAACCTCACTGCTACCTGTTTCCAAGACCCGCCTCAAAATTTGTTTTGCATATTTCTCTTTAAGATTAAACTTTGCTAAGTCACCAATTATCCATTTTAAGTACACATCATAAGAAGAGTCTGATATTGATTTTTTTTCATAATATTCGTTAATAATCTTTAGAAATCCTCCTGTCAACAAATAATCATTGTAGGCTTTTGTTAATTCCCGCAGATTAAGCTTTAGCAAAGCCTCATCTTTTGTTTTTTTTCCGCTTAGTTTTAGTTTAAAATTAATTGCTTTTAAATACTCCCGGAACATAAGAGGATGCATTATGAAATGCCTTTTGCCAGCATCACCTCTGCCAGGTAATTTTTCTACACTACGATTTAAATCTATTGAATTTGAGCCACTAAGTAAAACAAAACAATCCTTTAATTTGCCTGCATCGTAAAGATGCTTTATAGTAAGTTCCCAGTTTTCAACAAAGGGCATCTCATCTAGAAAGATAAATTTTTTTCCTGCACCTGATAATTCAAAAAAAGTATTTATTATTTCAAGCAAATCATCTTTATTAATATTATCGCATGAATAAAAAAATATGTTGTTAGGTAAAGTTTTTGAAAGCAACTCATTTATTTTCTGTTTTATCCAACAAGTCTTACCAACCTGCCTGGGTCCTCTTAATGAATAAATTCCTGTGCTAAAGTCATCTATTATTTTATAATTCCACTTTATAGATTGATTATTTAACTTTGTAAGATGAAAATCTTTCTCAAACCAGTTTTTATCTTCCCACCAAGGATTAGCTTCTTTTAATAAGGTTATATCCATGAACAATAGAAATGCTTATTTATATTTAAATCTTTCTTTTTTGGTAATAAAATAACGAAAATTCTTTCTTTTTTGGTAAATAAATAACAATAATTCTAATTATTTTAGGTTGTGCTAAGAAAAAAAATAAGAAAAAAATTTAGCAGTCAACAGAGCAGAAATCTGCTGTTTCTCCCTTTCTTGAATCGCACTTGCCGTCCCCGCAGCAAACGCCTCGCTCTCCGCTAGGGCAGTCAGCAGGGCAGCTCCTGCAATCCTCGCCAAAAGCAGCGCCGTCGCAATAGCCGTCGCCGCAAACAGGACCGCATCCCTCATCAACCTGACCGTCGCAGTTATTATCAATGCCGTCACCGCAAACCTCTGTAACCCCTGGGTTCACGCTTGCATCACTGTCGTCACAATCAGGACCGAGGCAGGACGTCCCTTCGCCGTATCCATCACCGTCAGCATCAATGCAGGAATCCTCGCAATCCCTCAAGCCATCACTATCCGCATCAGTAGTGCAATCAACATTACAGCTAAAACTATTATCATCACAGTCAGGGCCAAGGCAAGAACTTCCCTCACCATAACCATCACCGTCATTATCAATGCAATCGCACTCAAGATCGCTGCCATCACAATCCTGGTCAATACCATCACTGCAGATTTCCTCAGCGCCGGGATAAATGCTCGTGTCGTTGTCGTCGCAGTCAACAAGTCCGGTGCTTCCGTCGCTGTCGAGATCTCCTATGATTATATGACCGCCAAGAAAA
>CAYRRQ010000079.1:0-4392 GCA_964426715.1 uncultured Methanosarcinales archaeon | reverse complement strand
GATCTGCCTTCAACCCTTGATTATGTGCGTAATCAAGGAATTCACCACGCACTAGGCGCGGGAAACTGAAACCTTTAGGTTTCAGAGGAGATCCTTTTTTAGGTCCGGTATTGGATTTTTAGGTTTCATCAAGAATCACTCAAATATCAATCACTTTTCCTCTCTTGCCAACATTGATAACCCTGGTCTTGCCGATTTTCTCCTCCAGGCCCTCGGCTTCGTGCACGTGGCTGCAGAGCAGTATGTCTGGCTTGAACTTCTCCACTGCTCTCCTCACTCCTTTGCTGCCTGGAAAGAATTGTGTGAACTTCTCCATCCTGGTTCCTGAGGGGTGGACATGGGTTATCATTATTTTTTTGTCTAGGTATTTTATCTTGTCAAAGCCTTTTTTGAGCAGGTCGTAAAGCTCTTTTTCTGAGAGCTGGTGCAGGCCTATGTTTGCTCCTCCTGCGCCGAACATCCCGATGTCCTTGTACCTCACACTGTATCCGTGAATGTTTTTCACGCTGTAAACATCTGCCAGGAAGTCTGCTGTGGCTACAGTCTCATGATTGCCCGGTACCAGGAGTACTTTCATATTCTTCTTCTTAAAAGGTCCGATTATGTTTTTTGTGCTCTGGTCAGCATAGGTGAGGTCGCCGCATAGCACTACTAGGTCTGCGTGTTTCTTGGCTGCCTGCTCTGCGAGCTTCTCAGCAACCCGGGTGTCGCCGTGTATGTCTCCTGCACTAAAGATGCGAAACTTGTCCTTTTGATTCTGCTTTTTCTTCTGTACTTTTCCTGTTTCTTTTCTTATTTTCTTGCTGAGATCATCCTTTTCATAGTTCTCTTTTTCTGTTTTCTTAATCATGACTTATCATCTCTCTTATTTTATTACTATTTTTCAATCCTTTACCTTTTCTGCACTTTTACCTTTTTTCCTTCTAGGTGCACGATAGTGGACGGCCTGCCTTTTATCTCGCCCTGGTTTATCATGAAACTAACTTGTTTCTGCAGGTCAGGGTTTAGGTTTTCTTGGCTTGTCATAAAGTCGCCGCCTGTGATGTTCGCGCTCGTAGTAAGTATTGGTGTTTTCATCTTCTTGACGTATTTATAGAACCAGTGATTAGGGATTCTTATTCCTATGGTGTCGTCCCTGGGATTGACATTGGGTGCAAAGAATCTTTTTTTCTTGTTTTTCAAGCGCATGATGAGGGTGTACGCTCCTGGCAGCTTGTCCACCCACTCCCTGGTTTTGTTATTGGTCTTACAGTACTCGTATATCATGTTCTTGTTGGGTATGATGATTGAGAAGGGCTGGTTGTAACTCTTTTTTATGTTCCTGACCTTTGCCACTAGTTCCTGATTAGCAGCGTCGCAGCCTATTCCGTAGATGGTGTCTGTTGGGTATATGAATATGCTTTTCTTTAGTTCGGCTAGGAGTCTGGGATTGTGCTTTAGTTCATCCTTGGTTATTGTTCTCATTTAGAATCTAGGAATAAGAATAAGTTTAAAAAGTTTTACGCTTCTAAGCTTCTTCGACGTACGCTCTGCTGCCAGTAATAATGCTCAATAAAATCTATTCGCCGGGCATAATCATCCCAGCACATATAACTCCTCTTTTTAAACAGGTTTCTTAACACGAATCCCACCTCTCCTTATTATTAAAATATCTATTTCATCCTCTTATTTTACTGTGTGCAAAACAAGTAATCTATCATTTCTCTTTCTTCATCAGGCTCAATCAGGGAGTGCTCTCTCATAACCCTGACCAGTGCCTGAGTGTAGCCATCCTCGCAACGCTTGGCCTCAGCAGCCATTCACATCACCTCAAAAACTGTTTTTTATGTTTTTGCCCAAAATTTTTCAAAATCTTTTTTCTTGCTTGCTCTTTTCTCTAATACTTGTTGTAAAACTCCTGGGAGTCAACTCTTCTCCTTGTAAGATTCTTTACCTGCGCAAAGAAAAGGCTCTGCACATACCTCGGATTTTCATGCAACGACAACATTTGTGTCACCCCCAAATTTTTGCCCGCTTACTTGGTTCACTTCCCTACTATAGTTGAGAGTGTTTTTTGGTTAAATCGGGCTTTTCTTGTATAAAGAAGACATATTTGTTTCTTTAAATACCCTACGCGCACATGTCCAGTGCTTAAGAGGGGTTATAGAGGAGGTGAATGGGGTTAGGAGTTGTCCAGTGAGTTTGTTATTGATGAGACGCTTAGAATCAATAATCAGTCAGTTTCTTCTCAACTATTGTTGTGTTGCCGCCGCTTCCTTTTTGTTTTTTTGTAGAAATAAACTTGTTCTTATCCAACTCTGTGATTTTGCGCTGAAAGGTCTTGTAGCTGTGCTTGCCGCCTTTGTCCTGGTAAACCTTGTAAAGGTCGCCTATCTTCTTGCCTGAGTGATTCTTCACTATGTCGAGGATGAAGCGGGAGTCCTTTTCAAGCTCCGCGCTGCTCTTAATATTAAAGTCTTCTAGCTTGGAAACTGCTTTTTTCACATCCGCAGAACTTATCTTTTTTTTGCTCTGCTCCTCTGCTATGAGCGCGGACTCTCTCATCAGGAACAGGCCTGTACGTATGTCTTTTAACTCATAGGTCTTGTCTGCGATCGTCTTAAAAGCAGCGTCATCCCATACTCCCTCAGGAAAAGCGTATTTTGCCCTTAGCTTCATAATCTCCTGGGTTTCGTGCTTGTTATACTGCCTGAACTCCAGCACGTCGGGCATTAATCTTGACTTTATCCTGCTGTCCAGGGTGTTAATCCACTCCCTGAAATTGGTTATGAGCAATATGCTCTTCTTGTATATGTCTTCAAGTATGAAGTATAAGAAGTCGCAGTCCTCTGCCTTGTCCACTTCATCAAAAACAAAGGCAGCGGTTTTCTTGTTTATCATGCTTGCCACGACCTTGTAGAGATCTGCAGTTTTCTTGTTCTGTACTAATCTGTAACCGAGGTTCTCGCATATCTCTACCAGGACCTTGTAAGTGGTGTTGTGCTGCCAGCAATTAATGTATATAGGATAAATCTCGTCTGTCTGTTCCTCAAGCTCCTTAATAACATGCCTGGCAGCTGCTGTCTTGCCAATACCAGGAAGGCCAAACATCACTACATTCCTGCCGTTGCGCTTCTGGAACAAGGGCTTGATGCACTCAGCAATAAATCTCTGCTCCTTCTCCCTGAAAGGCAGCACTTTTGGCAGGAATTCAAAGTCTAGGGCTTCCTCGTTCTTTATAAGGCTCTCGCCTTCTCTCAGCATGTTGTCAAATAATCCCATGCTTAAGAGAAAGGGCTGAGAGGTTTAAATACTTTTTGCAAAGAAAACCCGAAGAGTTGCGCTCAGGTTATGTTTTTTTCTGCTTGTTGATGGTTGCTGCTTAATTCGTCGCTACCAAATTTTTGCTCGCTTCGCTTAAAAATTTGATAAAAAGCATGCGACATTCGCACAAAAACGTGCTCAGTCCCATATAAGTGCTACCGAGCAACTTTTTTTTGCGAGTGTAGTTCATTTTTGCTCGAACTTTTGTTAAAAGTTCGGTGGAGTAGGATTAAGCAACCACTTTTTAAGCGCTAAATATTTAAACATTAGTCCACATATTTATTGTTATGAAATACTCTGAACTGGCTTCTATCTATGAAGCTCTTGAAAACACCAGCAAGAGGCTTGAAAAAACCTATATAATTTCCAAGCTCTTGAAAAAAACCAAAGAAGCAGATATTGATAAGATTATTCTCTTAATCCAGGGCAGATTATTTCCCCAGTGGGACGAGACCAACCTCGGGGTTAGCACCAGGCTGGTAATCAAGGCTATTAGTATTGCTTCTGGCAGGACATCAAATAATATTGAGAGTAAATGGAAAAAACTCGGCGACTTGGGTCTGGTTGCTGAAAAACTGGTTACAAAAAAATCACAGGCAACACTTTTCTCAAAAGACCTGACTGTTGACAAGGTTTTTAATAACCTCAGAAAACTGCCAGCCCTCGAAGGACAGGGCAGTGTTGACCAGAAACTCAAGCTGATTGCAGAGCTGCTTTCCAGCGCAAAACCTCTCGAAGCCAGGTATGTTGTCAGAACTGTTCTTGAAGACCTGCGGGTAGGTGTTGGCGAGGGCAGCATCCGCGACGCGCTTGTATGGGCGTTTTTTGGCAAAAAAGTCAGGGTTAATTATGATGAAAAAGAAAAAGCGATCTCGCCTGACAACAGAAAAGAATACAACAGAGTTGTTGAAGCTGTTCAGCACGCATTTGACCTTAAAGCAGATTATGGAAGTGTTGCAAAGCTCATAATGAAAAAAGGTAAAAAAGCATTTGGAGAGCTTACCCTGGAGCCCGGCAACCCAATTAATGTCATGCTTTACCAAAAAGCAAAAGACCTGAAAGACGCGTTTGAGCGTGTAGGAAAACCCT
>CAYRRQ010000078.1:0-4406 GCA_964426715.1 uncultured Methanosarcinales archaeon | reverse complement strand
AGAACTCAGTGGTCATAGCAGCCCTAGGCTGGTGCCCTGAGGGCAGGCTTATTATCAGGGTCCCTGAAGCCTTGGCGTATTCTCCGAGCTTGCCGCCACTAGTCACAGCTATCAGGCCGCAGCTCCTCCTTCTGGCATCCTTGAAAATACTCAGGGTTTCCTCTGTGTTGCCAGAATAAGAGCACGCAATAACCAAGGAGTGCTTGTCAGCAGCTGATGGGAGCTTGTAATCCTGAACACAGAGAATCATAGTTTTCTCATCTGAAAGATAATTCTTTAACAGCAGGCCGGCAATGCCTGAGCCACCCATACCTGCAAGAATGATATTTAAGTACTTTCCTTTCAGCCGCCCCAGGTTCATGGCTTCCACTATTTTGTATCCGTTCAGCGCGAGCATAGGAGTGCTCAGAATGTCCTGGCGCATATCCTCTGAATCATACTCCTGGCGCAGCTTAAGAAACTCATCCTTACCCATGATAAAAACCTCTTTGATTAATAAAAACCTCTCTGCTAATATAAAACAATACGAAGATATGCTCATGGTTTTAAATAATTTATGCCTTTTACAGGGCTTTGCAAGAAAATCAAAAAATTATAGGCGAAAGCTTTAAATAGGAATGTGGGATTATCAATATATAAATAATTAATAGCACAATAACAAGAAGGGGTTGAGGTGAGTGAAGTTGAAGAAAGCATTCTTAATAACAATAATAGGATTATTAATTTCTTTATACATGGTCAGCGCAGCAGACATATACGTGTGCCAGACAGCAGGCTGTGATTACAGCACCAACAACTTCACAGCAGCATTTGTAGACTCCAACAACACTGATAACACCATCATAATTAATGGGAGTGGAAGCTACACCATCAACCAGACAACCAGTTTTAATATATCTGACTCTTCATCAAACGGCATGCTTACCATTACTAGTTCTGACATCATTCTTGACTGCAACTCATCCAGCTTTGATGTGAACGGAGCAAACCAGGATACAGGCTATGCAGTTTATGTGAACGGCTCAGCAAACAATGTTACTATCAAGAACTGCAACATAGCAGATTACAGCACTTCTTTTGATATTAATGGTCCCAGCAATCTAACCCTGATTAACAGCACTGCTTCAAGCTCGAATTCGCACAGTATCTATTTTTCTTCAAGCTCCTCAGAAATAGTAATAGAGGATGTTAATATCACAAATTCAGGAGGACATGCTCTTTTTGTTTTAGCTTCTTCAAGTAATTTCACCAACATAATTATTGAAACCTCAGCCACAGATGGCATACGCTTAGCAGCATCAAGCACAGGCAACTTAATTACAAATCCTGCTGTGTACAATGCCGGTTCTTATGGCATCTATGTCCTGAGTGCAGATAATAACACCATAATCAGCGGAGTGGTTAATAAAAGTGCTTCTTCTGGAATTATGGTTTCGGGTTCAGACAGCATTACCATTAACAACACAAACATAACTAACTCAGGCTCTGAAGGTATATACATTACAGGATCTGACACTGGTAGCTATAATAATAACAAAGTATACAGTGCTACTACAACCGGATTAATACTGACTTCAAGCTCTGACTTTAACAAATTCACAACAACTGTTATCAACAATTCAGGCTCTTACGGCATCCAGATAAATGACTCCTCATCCAACACCGTCCTTAATACGATAATTAACAATAGCGGAACAGCAGGCCTTGACCTCAACATTAATGACGTGTCTGACTGCTCTCAGAACTTCTCAGGCACAGGCAACCTTGTCGACGGAGAATTAGTAAGGTTCTTTGTTGGATTATCCAACCAAGTAATCTCAAACACAGCAGCTTATGTAGGAATAGTGAACTCAGACAACATTACCTACGCAGACCTTGCAATTAATGGAAGCATGGAAAGAGGGCTTCTTGTATGCAATGTATCCAACTCCACTATCAGCGGCATAAATGTGACTGGCGGGCCGGGCGTTGGCATTGAGCTATTTGGTTCAGATGAGAACAACCTTACAGACTGCAGGGTTAATAACAGTGCTGGGAACGGCATAGAGGTCAATCTTCACTCTGATAACAACATTTTCACGAGCAACAACCTGCTCAGCAATGTGCTTAATGGTATCAGAGTCAATTCCTCTGATAACAACACGCTGCAGACCAATACTTTCAGCAGCAATAACAAGAGAGGATTATTATTTTTATTATCTCATAACAACCTGGTTGACGATAACACATTTACATATAATGAGTACGGTGCAGTCGTGGTTAACACATCAAATAGTATAAGGCTTTTCAATAATACCATGACTAGCAGTGTTGCTACAAGCCATGACCTGGCTGTTTATGCATTAAACTCAAATAATCTGACTCTTTACAACAACATAATAAGCACTTACAGCCTTGAAGGCCTGAAGCTTGATACTTGTCTCTATGCTAACATAAGCAATAACAGGTTCTGGGATGTAATGAACATAACCTTAGTTTCATCCAATCTTTCATCATTTATCTCCAACATTATCAATAACACTGCAGGTCATGGACTTTATTTAAGCAACTCTGACTCAAACACTATACGGGCTAACCAGATTAATAATTCAGGAACCAGTGCATTGTTCTTAAGAGCCTCTAACAATAACACCGCCCAGCACAACACCTTGTGGATGAGCACTGTTAATGGCCTGAAAATACTAAAATCACACACCAACACCTTTTTGAACAACACCATCACTAATAACACTGCAGACGGAATAGACATGAATTCCTCTGACAGTAATCTTCTCAACAACAACACCATTAGTTACAATTCTGACAATGGAATTGAATTGTTGAACGCGTCCAACAACAACGTCTCTTATAATTATGTTACCTTCAACCTGGTAGGTATTAGCCTGGATAATATTGGTTCTTCAACGTGTTCTGGCAACAACATATCTTACAATAATGTAAGGAACAATACCAAATATGACCTGGAGAATCTTCAGGTAGGTGTGGCTGTCACTGCAGAAAACAACTACTGGGGATTGACCTGGGCTTATGCCGTGGACGCGCGTATACATGACAACGAGGAGACTGGAGGCATCGGAGCAGTTGATTTCTGCCCATTACTCAATGATAGCTTTGCCAATGGCTCAAGTACTTCTTGCCAGTATCCAAGCGTGGCCTTGTTCAGAAGCCTTTCATCTATATCTGCCCAGAACTTCACAGCCAACGGCTCAGTCACAGACCCTTATTTCAGCAGCTGCACTTACCGCATTGCTAACTCGACTAATGCCAGCATGGTATGGGCTAACGGCAGTTTCAGCTCTAATGGCAACTTCTCAGTTGACTATGAGGGAGTCTATTTACCTGTGGGGACCTGGAACCTCTCAGCGACTTGCTATGACTCTTATAACCACAATTATACTAATTCAAGCCTTATCAATTCCGTCACTGCAATCCTACCAACGATCTCAGGGAGTGCTACAAAGAGCGGCACTATTGGGGGCAGCAACATACAATTTGCATTTAACATTATTGCCAAGGGCTATCCTTATATCAAGTTCTATATGAACCTCACCTCAGGAGCCCATACATATGACACGTCTTTTGCATCCATTGGCAATTCCTCGTCTAACACAGTGAATATCAGCGGGAGCCCGACATATTCAGGCGCGCAAACCTTTAACCTGAGCACCATCCCAGCAGCAGACCTGCCCAGCTATGCCATGATATTACAAGGGATATATGCAGATACTGTGTACCTTTACATCACGCCTTACTCTGGCCTGAGCGCAGGCACATACTCAGGAGGTTATGGGTGGGGATTATTTGATTCATAAGCAAGCGGTTCATGGGAAAGAGGGATTATGTTGAAAAAACTAATGTTCTCAGCATTCATAGTATTGTTATTGTTAGTTGGCTGTGTCTTTGTTTCTGGAGCCAAGGTGGCTGATGCAAACGGTACCATCACTATTAACAATAATAACGGCAATATAAACGCGACTATGAGCAGCACCATAAGCGTAACCTTTAACGAGCCCGAGGACGAGACTTCTGGCAGTAGCAGCAGTGGCGCAGGCAACTATGACTTTGAACAAGAAGACGAGGAAGAAGAGGCAATTGAGAACCTTGAAGAATTATTAAGCACAGTGCTTGCTTCTGAGCTCGGATTTGACTTCCTGCCTATTGACAAGCTGGAAGCTGAAAGGATTAACAAGTTTCTTACTACCTTTACCCTGGACTCTGGCGGATTAACATCCTGGATAGGAACACTAAGTGATTCCTCTGCCCAGGATTATATTAACCAAATTGTTAAAGACCTTAACTCTGACTCCCTGGGCGTGCTGAGCATTGAGCACAAAGCAGAGGTTTTCAAGATTAAATCAATATACTCTAATATTGACAACTTCGCTTTCAGGACCAGGATAACCCTT
>CAYRRQ010000077.1:0-4518 GCA_964426715.1 uncultured Methanosarcinales archaeon | reverse complement strand
CCTGTATGACAAGGAATATTTTGATGCAGCTAACAGAGTAGTGTTCACAAGCAAAGACCAGGCCTATGTAAGTGTTCTTCCAAAGGAAGGCAAGGAACTAGAAGTAATTATATATGCTGCTGAGGCTGGTGGTAATAGGATATCCTCGGGCAGTGCAAGTCAAATATTTAATGGTTCTGTTAATGGACCAAAAGATATCGCCCTTAACCCATGGAGATTTGGTAATTCTCCTGAGATCCAGTACCAGATGGCGTACAGGGAAATAGGAGAGCAGGACAAGAAGAAATGGAATTTTGATCAAATAAGAACAGTAAAAACCCCTTATGTTGATCTGGAAGCAGGTGATAAGATAGAGATAATCCTGATAGCAGACGACCACACAGCAGATGACTCAGACATAGGCAATAGAATACTTCGGGATGAGCAGCTCAGAAAGGGCAGATTAACAGGAGATTATTTTAACATGTTTCTAGAGAAATTTATTAAAAACCCTGGTTACACGCCTGAAAACGGCTCTGAAGAAGCAAAAGTACCCAATGCATGGAGCCTGGCAAGCACTTTGTTTCACATAGCCAAGTATGAAAATCCCCATGCGATCCTGCTGATGGGAGACACCAACCCTTTAGGCTTTTATTATAGGTGGAAAGGCTTGGGGCTTTCAGGACCTGAAGATATTCCTTCATCACAATTAGAAAGCACACTTAACTACCTTGCAAAACTTTTTCATACCTATCAAAGAAAAAAATTTTCAGCATTATCTGCTTCTGTGCCAATATACCTAGTCAAGGGAAACCATGATGCAGAGCAGGGATTTTATGCTGCTTTTTTCCATATGTTAAGAAAGGCATCTTTAAAACAAAGATTAAAACTCTGGAAACAACCAGATTGGGGCCAGGATGGTTATGAGCAGAACTATTTTCCCTTGTTCTTTGGACCGTATTCAGACGCCTTTAGTTATTTTGGACCTAAAAAAGACGATGTTATGCTTATGCTGATGGACGGCGAGAGATATGTTAATATATTAACCCCTCAGCTAAGGAAATTTGACAGCGGAACCCTGGGAGCTGTACAGAACCAGGACATAGAGAATCTTCTGAAAGTAACGCCTGAAGTAAGATACAAGCTCTTTTTTATGCACAGGCTTTTGAATGGTATGATGGGAGGCCCTAATGGAGATTTATCTGAGCCGCCTTACAGAAGAGGATTATTAGCCACTGCTGAAGACTTTGAAAAACTAAAAAACATGGGTTATAATATCAATCTTAACACCATAGAGCAAATCGGGCTTACAGAACTCTTAATGCAATACAATGTAAACGACCTCATCATTGGGCATGACCACATTTTTTCAAGGAGAAGAGTATCAGGTGATAACGGAAGCCTAAACCTGATGGCGGCAGGCAGCCCTAAGGGCATAGGAGAGATTAAGTGGTATGCTGGAGAACATTCTGACTTGTGGAAATATTTCTACGGAAATTGTGGAGGATATGGGAATGGCACTAACATAGATGGCGTGACAATCGGACCAGCAGGCTCTGGAAAAGCTGACTTCTGGGGGCCAGCAGGTTATGTAAAGCTTACAATAACCAAGGACGAGATAAAGCACGAGTACATACGCTCCTCTTACAACCATCCTTACACCAACATACCTGAAACATACAAAGTCGGTAATAAGCTACCAGACAAGTTTCATATAGAATTTCCAATGAAAGGCTCGTACGGGAATTGAGGTGGGACTTGAGGACACATAGATAGTATAATAAAGAGAATAATAACTTATTTAAATCACTGCTTTCTAACCCGTGGTTATGACTAATAAAAAAATACTTGTAACCAGCGCGCTGCCTTATGTGAATAATGTGCCTCACCTGGGCAATATTATCGGGTGCGTGCTGTCTGCAGATGTCTTTGCAAGGTACAGCCGGAGCAGAGGGTGGACTACCCGGTATATTTGCGGGGCTGATGAGCACGGCACCACCACTGAGGCAAGGGCGCAGGAGGAAGGACTCTCTCCAAAAGAGGTGTGCGACAAGTATTATAAGATTCATAAGGATATATATGACTGGTTTGGCATTAGCTTTGATGTGTTTGGAAGGACCAGTACTGAGATTCATAAGAAGATTACTCAGGACATTTTTCTCAAGCTCAAAAAGAACAATTTTATTGTTGAGGAGTTCCTGGAAGAGCTTTTTTGCGAGAAATGCAAGAAAAGCCTGGCAGACCGCTTTGTAGAAGGAACATGCCCTTTTTGCGGCTATGAAAATGCAAGAGGGGACCAGTGCGACAAGTGCGGTCGCTTACTCAACGCTGTTGAGCTTAAGAATCCGAGGTGCAAGGCATGCGGCTCTGAGCCTGTAAAGAAGAGCACTAAGCACTTGTTCATTGACCTGGAAAAGCTTCAGCCAGAACTTGAGAAATGGATTAAGAAGACGAGCAAGCAGGGATTCTGGACTGAGAACACAGTCAGGTACACTAATGCCTGGCTAAAACAAGGCCTGAAGAAAAGGTGCATTTCAAGGCAGCTTAAATGGGGCATACCCCTCCCTGTTAAGGGCTTTGAGAACATGGTTTTCTATGTCTGGTTTGACGCGCCTATAGGATACATAAGCATTACTGCGCACAAGTATAATGACTGGAAGGATTGGTGGAACAATCCTGAGCATGTTCAGATTTACCAGTTCATGGGCAAGGATAATGTTCCTTTTCACACCATTATATTCCCGGCAACCCTTATGGGAACCAAGGAGAAGTATACTCTTGCTCATCATATCAATACTACTGAGTACATTAATTATGAGGACGGCAAGTTTAGCAAGAGCAGAAACATAGGGGTTTTTGGCGATGACGCCATGAACCTGGGCCTGCCAGCAGATGCTTTCAGGTATTACCTCCTGGTTAACAGGCCTGAGAAAGCAGACACAGAGTTCAGCTGGGACGACTTCCAGGACAAGCTCAACCACGAACTAATAGGCACTCTGGCCAACCTGGTGAACAGGGCTATAGTCTTTCTTAACAAGTACTATGACTCCAAGGTTCCCAAGCATGACCTGGGCAAGGAAGAGGAAGAATTCCTTTATAAAATCAGGGATATAGAGAACAACATAACCCGGTTGTTAGAAAAAGTAAAGATTAAGGACGGCTTAAAGCAGGCCATGAAGTTATGCGCTGAGGGCAACAAGTTCTTTCAGGCAGCGCAGCCATGGAAGAATGTTGAGGAGGACAAGAAAAAAGCAGCTAACGCCCTGTATATATTAGCTAACCTGGTAAAGGACATAGCCATACTCTGCGAGCCCTACCTTCCTTTTACATCAGAAGAGATATTCAGGCAGCTAAGCATAAAGCCTGCCAAGTGGGAGGACCTGGGTGTGCTCAGCATAGAGCAAGGGCACAAGGTCAGCAAAGCAGAGGCCTTGTTTGACAAGCTCTCAGAGCCCGAGAAAGAGGATTTTAAAAAGAGGTTTAGTGGTGCTGGCAAACAAGCAGAGCAGGAATCAGATAAAAAACAATCAGACAAGAAAGCAGGTAAGAAACTTGGGAAGAAAACAGGGGCGGAAGCAGGTAAGAGAGCAGATGAGAAAAAAGGATTTGACCTCTTAAACCTTAAAGTCGCAGAGATAACAAGGGCAGAGAAGCATCCTGGGGCTGACAAGCTAACCATACTAAAGCTCAGGATTGGCAAGGAGAAAAGGCAGATAGTCGCAGGCATAAAAAAGCATTACAAACAAGAAGAATTAGAAGGCAAGAAAATAATCGTGGTGACCAACCTGGAGCCAGCCGTGCTGAGGGGAGCGAAGTCAGAGGGAATGCTCCTTGCATGCCAGGACAAAAAAGGCAGGCTCGGATTATTAACAGTAAAAAATGCAGAGCCAGGAACCCAGGTATTGGTGGCGGGGGCAAAGCCTAATGATGAGCAGATTTCTATTAGTGAGTTTGCAAAGCTCAAGCTACTTGCTAAAAACAGCAAAGCCTTGTTTAAAGGCAAGGTCATGAAAGCAGGCGATGAAGAAGTAATAATAGAGCGAGGAGTAGAAGGAAAGATAAGATAAGCCTGATTTCCTATTATTAAGTTGCGTTGAAAAAGTTTTTGAATTAAGCTGATTATGTTATGTGCTATTGCTCTGCAATAGAGTTCTGCTCTTTGAGCAGCATATGTTGTAGAGCTTTCGCTAGGTCCAAATTTTCGCTTTATGGCTGAGAATACTGCCTCTGCCATTTCTCTTCTGCCATAAGTTCTCATATTGAAGTTTTTTGTTGCTCTTTCGCTGGCTGTTTTTCTGTAATGGCTTTCTTTTCCATAGTTTCTTTTTGGGATGCAGGGTATTATTCCTTTTTCTTCACAAAGTTTGTGTAGCCAGTTAGCGTCGTAGGCTTTGTCAGCTACAAGTTTGACTGGTTTTCTTGGCAGTCGGGTTAAGAGGTATTTGACATCTTTGATGTCGTGAGATTTCTTAGCTCTAAAGCGAAGAGCTAAGATTTTCTTTGTTCTTGTGTCTATAGCTATGCTAAGCTTCAACAGTA
>CAYRRQ010000076.1:0-4526 GCA_964426715.1 uncultured Methanosarcinales archaeon | reverse complement strand
TTGTCCTGCAGTTCTGCCGGTAATCTTTCAAAGTTCTGGTCTACTAGGAAGAAGTTGCCTCTGCCTCCTGTGGCGCTTCTGAGCTCGCTGGCTATGCCAAACATCTCTGCTACTGGCAGCTTGCCTTTTACACTCACGGTTTTTCCCTGCTGCTCCATGTCAAGCAGCTGGCCTCTCTTGTTGCTTATGAGCTTGCTGATATCTCCCATGTACTCTGCAGGCGCTTCAAAGAGCATGGTCTGCACTGGCTCGTAGAGTAACGGTCCCGCACTCATAATAGCCAGCCTTGTAGCATCCCTCACCGCAGGGTATATCTGGGCGGGCCCTCTGTGAATGGCGTCTTCGTGCAGCTTTAAGTCATCTACTATGACTTTCATCTTAAAGCACGGCTCCCGTGCCAGCGGTCCTGCTCTCATCACGTCTCTGAACATTTCCCTTATCATGTCCATTACTTCACCTATATGCACGATTCCCCTAGTGCCGTCTATGAGCACGTTGCTGTTGACTACTGCTCTTACTGAGCGCGCTTCTTTTGCATCATAGCCTGCTTGTATGAACTGCTCTTGGACTTCCTTGTCCTTTTTCCTGATTTTCCCAGCGGGTATCTTGTTGTCTTTTATGGCCTTAAGAACATCGTCTTCTAATGGCTCAACCCTTATGTACACCTTGTTGTGCTTGTTAGGGCTTTTTCCCTCTGCAGACGCGGGGCTCGGCCTGGTGACTGTCTCCCTGAAAACCACGATTGGCGGGCTTGTCTTAATATCTACTTTTTTCTCTTGTTTTATCCTGTTCTCTATGACTTCGAGGTGGAGCTCGCCCATGCCGTGCATAAGGTATTCTCCTGTTTCCTGGTTTATATCTATCTCAACGCTGGGATCTTCTTTTCCTACCTGCATGAGCACGTCAATCAGCTTGGGGAGATCCGCTGGGTTGTTTACTTCTATTGACTTGGTAATGACTGGCTCAAATATGTGGGTTATGGCTTCAAAAGGCTCTGTCTTTTCACTGGCAACTGTCTCTCCTGGATAAGCATTTTTCAGGCCGCCGATGCCTATGATGTTGCCTGCAGGAACATCATCCACGATTTCCCTCTTGGCACCGTTGTAGATATAGACTTGCTGGGCTCTGAGCTCTGCCTTGGCCTTGTGCAGGTAGATGCTGTCTCCTTTTCTCATGGTGCCTGAGAAGAGCCTTCCAGAACTGATTTCTCCTGCCTGGGGGTCTACCACGACCTTGGTCACCACGAACATGAGGGGTCCCTTGGGATCGCAGTTCATGAGCGCTTTTCCTACTGGGCTGTCTGTTTCTCCGTGCCATATCTTGGGTATCCTGTAATGCTGGGCTGTCTTGGGATCTGGCAGGTGCTTTACAACTGCGTTGAGCAGCACCCTGTGGAGAGGGGCTTTCTTACCCATTTCCTGCCAGGTATCATTATTATAAGCCTCAATTATATCTTTAAAAGTGATGTTGTTCTTTTTCATGTAATCCATTGACAAGGCCCAGTTGTGATATGCGCTTCCAAAGCAAACGCTTCCGTCCTCAACATTAACCTGCCATTTGCTGCCGTATTCTTTTTCTGCAATGTCTTTTATGAGCTTGTTAACATGGGTTATTATCTCTACGAATTTTTGCTGCATCTGCTCTGGTGTGAGCTTTAACTCGCGGATGAGCCTGTCTGTCTTGTTAATAAAAAGTATGGGCTTAACCCTTTCCTTTAGGGCCTGCCTCAGCACTGTTTCTGTCTGTGGCATTATCCCCTCTGATGCGCAGCACAATACCACTACCCCGTCCACAGCTCTCATTGCGCGTGTGACGTCTCCGCCAAAATCCACGTGTCCTGGAGTGTCCTGAAGGTTGATCAGGTACTCCTTGCCTTGCACGTCGTGCACCATGTTGACAGCTGCTGTGTCAATGGTTATGCCCCTAGTCTGCTCGTCCTCATGGAAATCAAGTTGCAGGGCTTTGCCTGCGAGTTCCTCGCTCATCATACCCGCACCTGCTAGGAGATTGTCGCTCAGCGTAGTCTTGCCGTGGTCTATATGCGCAGCTATCGCTATGTTTCTTATCTGTTCAGGAATCGTCATAATCCTTTTTACTTTCTCGCTCATCTTAGCCATAATAGGTCACCTTGTTAAGTTCTTAGTTCTCTTTTTTATCATCCTCAGCTTATTCAGTTATCTTCTTGTCTCCTTTTCTATAAAGTAGTATTTCATCAATTTTTTTCCAAGCATAAATCTCTTCTGGCCTGAACCATAATTCTATTTCTCTTTTTGCCTCATCAACCGTGCCGCTCGCATGTATCAGGTTTTGGATTGGTCTTTCAGAAACATCAGCCAGTTGATACGTGTCAAAAGCCAGGTCCCCTCTAATTGTTCCTGGAGCTGAATCCTGAGGCGAAGTAGAACCGCATATTTTCCTTATATGCGCTACTGCGTTATGGCCCTCTATAACAAGGGCTATCACAGGGCTCATTGAAATATAACTTATGAGGTAATCCCTTACCTGACCGCCCAGTTCTTTGTTGCTCTTATCAAGCTTTACTCCTTTTTTTTCATATGATTCTCTTTGTTTTCTGCCGACCTCTTCTAACCATTCCTCATCAGCTTCATAATGTTTGCCAGCAAGAGTCTTATCAGAATAAACCATTTTCATAGCTATGATTTTATAACCTACTCTTTCAAATCTCGAGATTATTTCGCCTATTAATCCTCTCTGCACCCCGTCAGGCTTTATTAAGACCAGTGTTTTTTCAATCATTGTGCTAGCACCTTTTTTTTAGTTTTCAGGAAAATTCAAATGCCCTGTTACGCATTGTTTGCAAGGCTCACAATGCTCCACCTGGCCGATGCAAACCAGCCCAAAAAAAAGTTGCTGGTGTTGCATACAAAGGCACAGACGGTCATTTGAACTTAAATTGGAATAATTAATCATTACTTCTTAACCCCTTTCTTGACCTGCGCATACTCATCAGTCCACTTGGTGGTTCTGGGCTTTCTTTTTAGTTTAAGCATGTTCTTCTCGCACTTGGAACTGCAGAAGTCAAAGACCTTGCCGTCTTTTCTAATAAACTTCTTGCCTGTTCCAGGTTCTATGGGCTTCTTGCAAAAATCACATCTGGCCATCTTATATCCTCCTTGATTATATATCCTCCTGATTATTATGATTAAGTTTTCTTATGATTATTTGTTCCTGCCAGCCCTGTTAAGAGGCCTTGCTTCTATCTCTGTCTCTCTGAGAATAAGGATATCCCCTATTTGCACTGGGCCGCGAACATTCCTCCTGATAATCTTTTCCTTGTCCCTGCCTTCAAGCACCTTGCACCTTACCTGCGTGGCTTCTCCTCTTGTGCCTGTTCTGCCAACCAGTTCCTCGACTCTGGCAGGAAAGGCTGAGCCATGAACATGGTCATACTGACTGTGCTTAGAAGGCTTATTTTCATGTTTTCCAAGAGGTTTATCAGTGCTTTTACCTGGTTTGTTGTCCTTGTCCTTTTTATTAGGCATTTTCTTAGACATCTTAATTCACCGTCTTATCAGTTTTGTTCGCCCATGCCGAGCTCCTTGACCAGGGCTTTTGATTCGCCTTCCTTGGTAATGGCTGCACTGGCAGTGCCTACTTTCAGGCCTGCTGCTGCTCCGAGCTCTGCCTTGCTCGGCACCTTGATTACTGTAATCCCTTTTTCCTTGGCAAGTAGGGGTATGTGCATGGTTACTTCTGGCGGAGTAACATCCTCTGCTATTACCACCAGCTTGGCCTGGCCCTTTTCAATGGCTTTGGTGACCTCATTGGTACCCTTAATAATCTTTCCTGACTTCCTTGCGCTCTCAATCGCCTGGTATGCTTCCTCAATCATTTTTATACAACCTCCTATCATCGGTTAAATTATATTTTCATTTATATTTTCATATTATTTGAAATTGTCTTATTTGAGATACAAGATGTAGTTTGTACCTCGCTCAGCCTGTAAAGGCTTCATTAGTCATAGGCTTATCAGGATGAGAGAAATAAATGCTTTATAAATTTTTTGAATCCGCGTGGTCCTTGAAGTTTGGCTTATAATCCTACTATGTTTTGCTCACTTAAAAACTGTTCGCAAAACTCCGCCATGCCATTACCCCCCCACTAAAACAGTGTAGGCGACGTAAATAATGGCAGCGACGGATTATGCGCCAAACCAAATCTTCACTATCCAAACCACCCCAAAGATTTATAAACTCCTGATTTTTTCTCAGGATTAAAAAGGATAAAAACAAAAAACAATAGAGGTGCATAAACATGCCAGAGATGTTGTTAGTAAAAGCAAAGATTAAGGAAGTATGCGGAGACATGAGTGTTTCTTCTGACTTTGTAGAAGCCCTTAATGAGTGGGTTAATGAGATTGTTAAGAAGGCTTTGTGGAGGGCTAAGGAGAACAACAGGCGCACAGTCATGGGTAAGGATGTATAAGTCTTTTCACACAAACATATTCACATGCGAATACTTTTTTTATTTTTTTATAAATTTATATTTTATAATTCTTTTTTCTT
>CAYRRQ010000075.1:0-4553 GCA_964426715.1 uncultured Methanosarcinales archaeon | reverse complement strand
GTGATGTTTTTTGAAAAGCTCTGTTTTTTCTTTTAAAAACAGCACATTGCCTTATTTCTTATATATTTTTAAGAACAATAATATTTAAATACTAGTTTAATGTTTAGAATATTTAATAAAAGAAGGGTGTGTTTTGGCTTTAACAACAACTTTTAAGCACCTTCTTGTGAGAAAGACGAGAAAATCAGTTTTTGGCGGACTGATTTAACTCAGATCAAGTATGGCTTCTAGTAGTGGAGAAACCACTTCATATATATAAATGTTTTGATATTCCAAAATATCTTTTGGAAAATATAAATCAGACTGTCTAATCCTGGTTTATCGACTATGACAGACTGATAAAAAACAAAATAAAGCAAAAAAACAAAAAACAAGGGGGTAAAGGAGAAAATGGACTTTGTCGTGAATAAAGCAACTAAGCAAAAACCAACAGCAAACGAGTTTGAAGAGATAGATGTGAAGCAGGCCAATATCAAGGTGATTGGCTGCGGAGGAGCCGGAAACAACATGGTGAACTGGCTCTACAAGAAAGGTATCAAAGGAGCAGAGATAATAGGCACCAACACAGACCAGCAACACCTCAACATGATAGAATCCGACAGGAAATTCCTAATCGGAAAAGACGTGACCAGAGGACTCGGTTGCGGAGGCTTCCCGGAAAAAGGGGCAGAAGCAGCACAGGAAAGCATGAACACCATAAAAGACGCTCTTAAAGAATCAGACATGGTGTTTGTCTGCGCAGGAATGGGCGGAGGAACAGGAACAGGAGCCGCGCCTATAATCGCAGAAGTAGCCAAAGACGTGGGTTCAATAGTAATAGGAACCGTGACCATGCCTTTTAAGATAGAAAGAGCAAGAGTGGACAAAGCAGAGTTCGGGCTGCAGCAGTTAAGAAAGACCTCAGACACAGTAATAGTAATAGATAACAACCGCCTGGTGCAAATCGCAGGCAACCTGCCTGTCCAGCAGGCATTTGCAGTGGCCAATGAATTGATTGCAACAATGATAAAGGGAATAGTAGAGACAATCGCAGTGCCCAGCCTGGTAAACCTGGACTACGCAGACGTAAAAGCCATAATGACAGAAGGCGGCGTGGCGAGCATCGGAGTAGGAGCAAGCGATACCAACAGCCGGGTAGAAGAAGCGGTGCAGGGAGCACTAAGCAACCCGTTGCTGGATATCAGTTATGAAGGAGCAACAGGAGCCATTATTCACATCCACGGAGGCCCGGACATGACCCTGGACGAAATCAGTAAAGCAGGAGAGCTGGTAACCCAGAACATGGACGACGAGGCAAACGTGATATGGGGAGCAAGAGTAACAGAGGACATGAAAGGAAAAATGACAGTGATGACCATAATAACAGGAGTAAAAAGCCCCTGGATACTCGGCAAGATAACACCTGCGCAGAAGCAGGAGCAAAGGCAGGAACTCTCCGACGAGCTCGGAATAGAAATATTCGAATAAAAAAGGGTGTAAAGAAAGAGTTTTCAAAAGACTCAAACAAACAATCCTTTACTCCCCCTAAACTTTTTATTTTTTTTGATTAATTTTTTCAAAGACAAACTAATGGTCAGTTTTTCAAACTGAGTTCTGGCCTTCACCATTGTATCACCCCCCAATCTGATAAAACTGGTGAAGGCACTTTTTATTTTTTAAACCATTACTTATAATCATTCTTATAATCCTTATAACACTTGGAATTCTTTCTTTTCAGAATTCGTTCTTTTTAATCTTCTGAACACTTTTCCGAACAATTCGTTACTTCATTCGGGTTCTCTGTTTTTTCTACGATTTTTTCTGGGTTGGTTATTTTAAACACCTCTGCCAAGCTCTTTGTATGAAAAAAATCTTGTGTGGAAAACTTGGTTTAAAGGGTGATACAGATGGACAATGAGAATGGTTCAGAGCAGGATAAAACTTTGGAGGCTATGGTGAACCAGCCCGCAGTGAACCAGCCCAAGCGTTCTAAAAAAGGCACTTATGCTCTGATAGGCTTAGGAGGATTAGTTGCTCTGGGCATTTACACGAGCAAGAAGATCTGGAATTATTTTTACCCGCCTACTTTTAAGAGGTACTTTGCCGCAGCTGCAATGCTAGGCGCGCTTTACAGTGTCACGCACTGCAACAAGGTAAATAATTTTATTGATGATGTTGTGGATAAGACAAAGAAAAATGTTTCTGTTGTGAGCTACCAGAATAAGCAGCTCAAGAATAAGAATGGAAAGATTACGACCTTGAAAAATGAGAAGGACACTTTACAAAAGAGAATAAAAGAACTTACTGGCAGCGAAGTAGAGTTTAGTGATGGCAAGCCTAATTATAATATTAAGAACCAGAAAGCTAGGCCGGGCCAAGCAAACCTTAGTTCCAGAGTAGCCGCCCCCAGCCTTGATTACCAGGCCTTCCCTGGCTCTCTGGGATTATTAGAAGACAAACTCGCCCGCAAATACGAGCACATCCTTTATGTGAACAAGAAGAGCAACATTCTAAGGCTGTATGCTTCGAGGAATAAGGGCCTTGAATTTGTCAAGGAATACAAGTGCTCCACAGGAAAAAACCCGGGTCCGAGGACAAGGCAGGGAGACCACGCAACATTCGAGGGTATAGCAGAATTTTCTTATAGGAAAGCCTCAGCAAATCTTCCTGACTTATACGGCGACATAGTAATCGGAATCAAGGATACAAACCCATTGTTAAAAGGCACTGTGTTCTGCGGGGCAGATGACTATGCTAGGATAAGAGCTATCAGGCAGGGCAGGAACATCACTAACTGCGGAATTATAACGCAAAACAAGGACATAAAGGAGATTGACAAGATACTAGGCTGTTACTGGGGAAGCTCTGCAATAGTGGTTGAGCACCCTGACAGGCCTTTGGCAAGGAGAAGATGAGCTTGTTTAGAATAAAAAAGACTGGGAAAGAGAAAAAGCACAAGCAGGTCACTGACTTGGTAGTCTGGGAGTCAGAAGAGGAGCTGCGGGCAAGGCTGAAAACTGACCTTGAAAAGATAGTCAGCAAAGCACACCCTTCCAGACAAGAGATTGTTAAGAGCAGGCTTGATGCTTGGAAGGACAAAACAGCAAAGAAGGTTAGACGCAGAAAAAGGCAGGGCAGACTGGCAGCAGGCCTGTTAACAGGCACCATACTATTCTTTTCCATCTACCAGGTTTTAAGCAGGGATTACAAGACAACCCTGGCTTTCACCCGCAGTCATTCAGGCCACTTGGTTTATACAGGGGTAGACAAGACTCTTCCTCTTAATCCCTTTGACAGGATTCTCCTATCCCTGAGTGCAAGACAGTCAGAGCTCAGCAAGACCAAGGAACTGCTTTATTCAATAGATGATGTGAAAACAGGGGATTATGTGCTGGTGGTTAACAAGCAAAATCAAAAAGCCCAGCTCTACAAACTCGATTATACACTTGTAGATGAGGCTGAGACGAGTACGGGTATCAACTCAGGGGATAAGGAGAGAGGTGGTGATCACAAGACACCAGAAGGAATGTTTGAAGTTGTTTCTGTGAATAACAGCTCAGAATGGGTGCACAATGGCGAGTTTGTATACGGTCCTTATTTTTTGAGGCTGAACTGCGGCTCCTATGACCCCCAAGGCAACCATAACCCAGAAGGCAGGTCGTCCATAGGAGTGCACGGCACTAACGAGCCTTACAACCTGGGCAGCAAAGCAAGCAGGGGATGCATCCGGCTTAACAATCAGGACATAAGAAGATACGTTGAGAATGGATTCCTGAAAAAGGGTTCCAAAGTGTTAATCATACCAGGCCTCGGTCTTTCAGGTTATCAGGCTTCTGCAAACCCAGAATCCTTGGAAAACACCTTGCCCGGCGACAACCAATCAGGACAGACAAGCAATGATTATTATCAGGATTATGAGGTTAACATTAATAGTCTGGGATTAGAAGCAATACTCGGCGCAGAAAAATCTTTGCAAAAAAAGCCTGAGAAGAACCAGGAGAATGCCATGAAAAAAGAAGAGGAAGAAGAAAATAAGCAGAACAAGTACAATAAGAAGGGTGATCTTTAATGCCAGCACTCAAGCAGGAAAAGCTTCTGAGGTTGTACGAGTACATAAAGGACAACCTCTACCTGTGCAACGCAGACCTGCAGATTGGAAAAGATGAGTTTAACAGCACTCTCCTGTTTGGTCTGCTTACCAGTGTTAACAAGGGCAAGCAGTTATTAATGGGTGAGTACGGCGGTGGAAAAACCACTTCTTCAGAGCATCTGCTCAGCATGATATATGGCATACCCAGAAAGGTATTGGTCTCAAGCACTATAAAGGGAAACTCTGAGCTTACCCTTGAAAAGGTTACGGGCAGGCTGAACTTCGGCCATTTAAATCAGGGAAAGGAGAAAGTGACATGGTCCTCATTCGTCACTCTGGAACCCAAAATCATTGACGAGTTCAACAGGATACCAGAGTCCAAGCAGAACCTGCTCCTGGAAGGAATTGACAGGGGCAACTGGCAGTACCTTAACGACATGATACCCTCGGGCGACTTTTCATTATTTGCTACTGCGAATTACAG
>CAYRRQ010000074.1:0-4735 GCA_964426715.1 uncultured Methanosarcinales archaeon | reverse complement strand
GGCAAATCCTGGTCAAGATGAATGAGAAACAAGAAGAAGTGCTTAAGCTCCTCAAAGAAGTAATACAGCCAGAGAACAACTTTCCCAGCCTGTATGAAGCAGAATCCTTTGATGAGGAAGAAAAGAAAAATGTTTTTGAGCTCTTTAAGAAAATATCCTGTATGAACAAGGAACTAATAATAACAGACCTGGATTATGATGAGAAAAAAGCAGCTAATCAGATAATCAAGACTCTTGATGAATGGAAGGTGCACAAGCCTGAACTTATTAAAATAGTAAACAAAACCAGGGCGTCCTGGAAGAACAAGAAGAAGACCAGGCTGGACCTGGAATACTTTGGATAAGAGGAGAAAACATGGAAAACCAAACCAACAAGATGAACCTTGTTATAACGGGGTTTGCAGGCTCAGGCAAGGGGACCCAGGCCAAGCTCCTGTCGCAAAAATATGATCTTCCGCACATCTCAATGGGAGAAACCTTCAGAAGCATAAGGGAGCAGGACACAGAACTGGGATGCGAGGTAAGAGCACTCATAGACAACGGCAGGCTCGTGCCTGACGATACAACCAATCAGATAGTGGCTGAGAGAATCAGCAGGCCTGATTGTAAGCAAGGGTTTGTTCTTGATGGCTACCCCCGTAATCTGGCACAGGCAGAATTCCTGGACAAGCAGGCTGATATTACCAAGTGCATCTTTCTTGAAGTAAGAGAGGAAGAAGTAATAAAGAGGCTCAGCGCCCGGAGAATCTGCCCTGCGTGCAAAGCAGAATACAACCGGCTCTATGTTAAGCCTGAGAAGGATAACAAGTGCGACAAGTGCGGTGCAGAACTAGTCCAGAGAGACGATGACAAGCCAGACGCCATTAGGGAGCGGCTGAAAATATTTTATGACAAGACCAGCAAGATAATTGATTTCTATGATTCCAAAGGAGTGCTCCTGAGAATTAACGGAGGGCAGGCTATAGAAAAGGTTTTTGAAGATGTTGTTGTCGGGCTTGGATAAGAGGAATAAGAATACTATTAAAGCGGGCTCATTATTCTCAGCTTCTTAACAATCCCTGGCAGCATTTTCAGCACATAATCTATTTCTTCCTCTGTGTTGTACCTGCCCAGGCTTAGCCTGATGCTTCCGTTAGCCTCTGCCTTGCTCCTCCCAATGGCTTGTAGCACGTGGCTGGGCTCGAGCGTGTGGGCTGCGCATGCCGAGCCTGTAGAACTGGCAATGCCTTTCAGGTCAAGGTATCCGCCTATGGCTTCTCCTTCTATGCGCTTAAAATAGAAGTTGGTGTTGTTGCACAGCCTCTTGTTGCCTCTTGGTCCGTTCAGTTCCACATCTGGTATTTTCAGCACTCCGCTTATTAGTTTTTCTCTCAGCCTGGTCATGTGCTTCATGTGCTTTTTCTTCATTCCGAGCCTGGTTGCCTTTGCAAACCCTACAATGCCGTGGATGTTCTCGGTTCCTGACCTCATGTTTTTCTCGTGGCCTCCTCCGTGTTGCCATGCTTTTATATTAACACCTTTTCTTATGTACAATGCTCCGACTCCTTTTGGTCCGTGAATCTTGTGAGCGTTCAATGTGACCAAGTCAAGGTTTTGCTTGTTGACATTCAGACTTGTCTTGGTATAGCTCTGGCACGCGTCAGTGTGGAAGTATAGGTTGTGTTTCTTGCAGATTGCTCCTAGTTTTTTCAGGTCTTGTATGGTTCCTATCTCGTTGTTGCCATGGATTATTGAGGCAAGAATGGTTTTTTTGGTTATTGCTTTTTCCAGGTCTTTTGGATTCACGAATCCTTTTTTGTCAACACCCAGGTAGGTGACCTTGAATCCCTTGGTTTCCAGCCATTTGCACGTGTTGAGCACGCTGTCATGCTCTATCCTGGTAGTGATTATGTGGTTTCCCTTGTTTTTGTTGTTAAAGGCTACTGATTTAATTGCAAAATTATTTGCTTCTGTTCCTCCTGAAGTAAAAACTATTTCGTTTGGCTTTGCTCCTATGCTGTCTGCAATAGTTGTTCTTGCTTTTTCAAGGGCTTGTTTGGCCTGTTTTCCCTTGCTGTGGCTTGACGAGGCATTGCCGTACTTGTCTGTAAAGTAAGGCTTCATAGCCTTTAGCACTTCAGGAGCTACTCTTGTGGTTGCTGCGTTGTCCAGGTAAACTTGTTTCATTTATTGCACCCTTCCCTGCAGTACTTTTTTACGTGCTTCTCAACCATTTTTATGACTGGCAGGACAGTGTCCCTGTTCACAGAGTAGATTCTCTGCTTGCCCCTCTGGGTTACTGTGAGGATGTTGCACTGGGCCAGCTTTGCCAGGTTATGGCTTATCTTGCTCTGCTCCTCGCCCATTTTTTTAGAAAGCTCATTAACACTCATGGGTTTTTCCTTTAAGTGCATGATTATCAAGAACTTGGTCCTGTGAGCAAAGTTCTTAAAAAAATCCTCGTATGAACGACATTTCATATGATTAAGTATTCATGGGTTGTATTTAAAGGTTTTGGTTTTATTCTTCATACAAAACAAATTTGCTGTCCCTAACCACATATAAAACCATGTCCTCTACAGGATCTCCGTTTTCATCAAATTTTAGTTTTGCAGATGTGGCATTAAATTCTTTGCTTTGAAGCTGGTTGAGTAGGCATTCCTTATTCTCTGCCCCGCAGTCTCCTATAATTTTTGCAGATATTTTTAAGAAATCATACATCCTTTCTGCTATCTGGTTTGCCTCTTCACCATATTTTACAGAATAATCTTCATAGAAACTGGCACTTTTATCTGCATATGTATACGGGAAGATTAGGCCTTCGACTGCATTTCCGCCTTCCTTAATAAGATCTGGATTTTGGCAGGCTTGTCCGCATAAAAACTGAATATCCATACCCATTTCTTCTGCTTGTTTTGCTATCATTCCTGCTTGTTTTCCCCAAGAGGCTATATAAAGTGTATCTGTATCTTTTCCCTTTATTTTTGTTAAATAACTTCTGAAATCTGTTTCTTCCTGATTGAATGCTTCTTCCATAAACACTTCTCCCCCGATATTTGTATATTCAGAAATAAACCCGTTTTTTGCACCAACCCCAAAGTCATTATTCAAGTAAATCACTGCTAATCTTTTAATACCTAATTTATTATAAGTCAGATTAGCCATGTTTTTGCCTTCTTTTTCAGCTGAAGGAACCATTCTGTATGTAAAATCGTTCGGAGTTGAATAAGACGATGTGGATGAAATAGAAAATAAAATTATTTCATCCTCGTTTACCAAAGGAGACATAGCCATTGAGACTGGAGAGCCTATAGTCAAAATAACTGGAACAGCATGTATATTTTTTATGTAATTATAAACAGTAACTCCTTCTTTTGTTTCACTTTTATAGTCTTCAACCAAAACCTCAATTTGCTTTCCGTCAATACCCCCCTCCATATTGATTTCGTTCTCAGCCATCATTAAACCATTTTTAGATAAGTCCCCGACTCTTGATTCAACACCAGTGATAGGCAGGACTGCTCCAATCTTAATAACTTCTTCCTCTTCTTTTTCTTTGCATCCTGCTAGGAATATTCCGAGGATTATTATTGCTATTAGGCTTATTGCGATGATTATTTTATTTGCTTTCATAATTGTTTTACCTCTAGTTTTAGTTATTCATTCTACGTCCTCTCTTTTTCCGTTTTCTATATATTTGACTACTACAGGTATTACTGCATCTCTTTCCTCTCCTAATTTGACTTTTCCTAGTAGTGTTTCAAATTCTGAGGTCATTAAATCGTTTTTTATGCATTCAATGTCTTCTCCGCATTTTTGGGTTGTTTGCTGTATTATTTCAAATACGCAATATTCTATTGCTGAGTTGGCATAGACTTCGTCAACTTCAAATAGCTTTTTGTAGGTTGTTATGAATTCGTTTACTTTCGGATTTTCCTTGTCGAATTTGAAGTCTGTGAAGTACACCCCTTCAGAATATATTTTTGTATCATCGCTTAAGTATCCTGTATTCAGGCCTCCCATTAGGATGCCTTCATAATTCTTTTCGAGTATATCTTTTAATCCAGTTGCTATTCCGATATT
The DNA here is from genome assembly GCA_964426715.1 of uncultured Methanosarcinales archaeon. Taxonomy (GTDB): domain Archaea; phylum Nanobdellota; class Nanobdellia; order Woesearchaeales; family SM23-78; genus SM23-78. The sequence continues at coordinate 673 of CAYRRQ010000074.1, read as the reverse complement.
GAAACCTGTTAGGATTATTGCATCTGGTTCTTTTGACAGGATTTTGTCAACTTGAGTTTTAACATCCTTATCTCCGGAAGTATATGCTTCTTCAATTAGGGTCTCTATTCCTCTCTTGCTGAATTCCTGCTTAAATGCATCTTTCTCAGCCATTCCAAATTCATCGTTCTGGTATAATATGCCTATTTTTTCTATTTCCAGGTTTTTTTCAGCAAATTCTGCTAAGGCTTTTCCTTCTTCTGAAGTTTTAAGGAAGAATCTGAATGTGTTTTCGTTTATTTCAGGTATCTTGGGGTTTGCTCCTGTTGAGAACATTATCCTGTTGTTAGATTCTGCTATTGGTGCTAATGCAAAAGATACGCTGCTCAGTGGGCTTATTAGGAATTTAAGATTTTCTTTTGTTGACATTAAGTTATATGTTATAGAAACCGAGTTTTTTGTATCTGCCTGGTCATCTTCGTAGAAGATTTCTATGTTGGATTCTTTTGTTTCTTCTGCGACTTTTAAACCATTCATGTGTGGAATGCCTATTGAGCCTGCAAGCGGTCCTGTTAAGGGGCCCAGGTATGCAATTCCTATTTTAGATTCTTCATTTGATTCTGTCATTTCATTACTTTCTTTGCATCCTGCTAGGAATATTCCGAGGATTATTATTGCTATTAGTCCGATTGAT
>CAYRRQ010000073.1:0-4743 GCA_964426715.1 uncultured Methanosarcinales archaeon | reverse complement strand
ACATTGACCGCAAGGTCAACTCAAAAATATATTAATATTTTTGTTGGATGACGCCGCCTCACATAACTTGACTTAACCGTTGACTTAACCAATCTTCAATAAAACTTTTAAATAAGTATTAAATCATTTTATGGTATCATGACTACTTACTCGCATTCAAGGCTGTCAACCTATGAAAAGTGCCCTTTGAAGTTCAAGTTCAAGTACGTGGATGAGCTGGATGCTGAGATAGGCGAGGGAGTGGAGGCTTTTCTTGGGAAAAGGGTTCATGAATCCTTGGAAAAACTTTACAAGGACTTGAAGTTTGAGAAGCTGAACACCCTTAAGGAGCTGTTGGATTTTTATAATTCTGAATGGGAGAAGAACTGGAATGATGACATCCTTATTGTGAGGGATGAGTATGACCAGGAGAATTACAGGAAGATGGGTGCGCGTTACATCAGTGATTATTATAATTCTTACAAGTCTTTTGACCAGGAAAAAACCATTGGCCTGGAGATGCGCGTAGTGATAAGGTTTAATGGCTGCAAGATTCAGGGCTTTATTGACAGGCTTTCTTTTAAGGACGGGGTTTATTTTATTCATGATTACAAGACTTCTAACAGCTTGATGTCCCAAGAAGAAGCAGATGCTGATCGCCAGCTCGCTCTTTACTCAATCGCTGTCAAGGAGATGTTCGACGACTGCGACCAGGTTAAGTTGGTGTGGCACTACCTTGCGTTTGACAAGGAGGTAACAAGCCAGCGTACTGACGAGCAGGTTGAAGAACTGAAAAAAGAGGTTGCACTCCTGATAAAAGAGATAGAATCCTGCAAGGATTATCCTTTGAAAGAGTCTGCTCTTTGCAACTGGTGCGAGTACAGGAACATTTGTCCCAGGTTCAGGCACTTGTATGAAATAGAGGCGAAAGAGGTTGAGGAGTTCAGGGATGATGACGGCGTGAAGCTGGCTAACAAGTACGCGGCTTTGAAGAAGAAGGAGAAGGAGCTCTGTCAGGAGATAGAAAGTGTTAAGCAGAATATTTTTGGCTTCTCAGAGCAAAAGGGAATTGACAGGATTTACGGCTCTGACATCGCAGTGACAATCTGGAAAAAGGAGTGCGTCAAGTTCCCTGGCAGGTCTGATGACAATTACAAGGAATTCATAGAGGTTGTTAAGGAGCAGGGTTTATGGGATGATTTCAGCACCATTGACAAGTTCAAGTTGGAAAAGGCTTTTGAAAAGCTTGAGATAAGCCATGACAAGATGGTCGCGCTCTCAGATTATGGTAAGAAAGAGTTGATTAAGAGGCTTTATACGCGGGAAAGAAGATAGCATACCAGGATTTCGCCTGGTTAAAAGAATCTGAACAGTTTTCTCCTGTGCTTTTTTTTCAGGAATATTTCAAGCTTTTTTTCTATTTCAGGATTCTCAAATTTTTTCTCATCCCTCTTGAACTCTGGTGTGTGATGATAGCTCCTAGTGTTCCTGCTCTTGAACTTGTGCTTCTTATGCAGCAGCTCATGATACATTACGTAGTCAAGCAACTCAGAATCATCCTCCAGGACAGCGGATAAGGTTACTGTGTTTGAGCCGTACTCATAGGTTCCGAGCCGTGAGAAACTATTGTTCCCCCATTTCAGGTTGGGCTGCTCTATAAAACCCTTGAAGTATTTTCGGTTGACCCTGTCAAAGCTGGCTTTGAGCAATGGCGGAGCCTGGCCTGCTTCGGTGTAGTCGCCTATGTTCCTCAGGAAATTCTCGTACAAGTCAATGTTAATAGTGTGCCTGTTGGTTTGTTTGCCATGCTTCTTGCCTTGTCTATTCCTGGGCTTGAAGACCTTTAGTAACAGGCTTTGTATCAGGCCAATTTTTATCTCGTCGCTAACACTCTTCCACTTATCTGACAGGCTGAAAACCATTTCCCTGCGAGTATACTTCACATTAGCGTTATACGGGTTGAACGCCCTGGAATACTTTATGCTTAGTTTTTCTTCTGGTTTTTTTTCAGGGTATAATTCAGAATATGCTTTTTGTGCAAGGTTCATTTTTGTATTTACTTAATTATGCTCATGTTTGCAAGGCATACCTTAGAATAGCAGCCACACCCCCCATCTCTTTGAGCTGCACGCCTTCCCTGGTCTCAGTGCTTATAATCTCGACTTGTGTGCTCATCTTCTCAGCTTCCTTGTCCAATTCATCAAGTAGTTGGTCGCTCAGATTTTCTGAAAGCAAGAGGGTGTCAACTGCTCCCATGACCAGGCATTTCCTTACTTCTTTCCCGCCGTAGCTTACCAGTTCAGGCTTGCTTCCTAGCAGGCCCAGGAACTTCTGCATTAATTCCTTTTCCTTTGCCACTTCTTCCTCAGCGAGCACGTCCTGTGATTTTTCCAAAAGCTCCTGAAGCCCGAACTCTCCTGTGTAGCTCAAGTCCTTGACTGCAATAATCTTTTTTTTTACCTCATTGGTAAGGTAGTCCTTGTTAAGAAAATCATTGGTGGTGGTGCTTGGGCCTCCTAGCAGGATGCCTTTCAGGTCTTTTTGGAATAAGAACTGGTCTTTCATGTAATCAGCAATTTTCTTGTAATGGTCCTTGATAGCCCCTTCTCTCAGGCGGGCAAACCTGGGCGCGCTCTGCCCTCCTGCGCGTATCTTGCCAGGAACCTCTGAATGGGTTTTTTGAAGAGGAACAATGGACTTGCCCTTGAGCAATGCCAGCATGGCATCCCTTCTGTCCATCACAACCATTCCATAGATATCCTCCTGCTCCATTATCTCCTTGAGCGGCTCGAGCACGAACTCCTTGTCGCACCTGTAAAGCCTCTGGTTTAATGGAATAGGGGGTTCAACACTCCACACCTGGAAGTCCTGCTGTCCCTCTCTCTCAGCCACGTTGCCTGAGAACACTGCAAGGCCGTGCTCAGGGGTCTTCTTAAAAATCTTAAGGTGCTGAATCATTTTTTCCAGGGCATCAATCACGTTCTTTCGAGTGGAAGCGCTCTTAATATTGCTGGCAGTGCCCTGCTCCTGCTGCAAGTGGTTGATAATCTTGTTAAGGTCATAACCCGCGGGTATGTAAACAGATACAAGTTCGGTGTGCCTGCCCCTGTATTCTTTAAGCTGGTTTACAAACTGCTTAAGTCTCCGCTTCTGCTTTGCACTAATCCTTACTTTTTCTTTTTTGTCCATTTTAACTTGGGTGAAAAGGCTGTTGTTGTCTCTTCTTACACTAGTAAACAAGGGTTTATAAAGATTGCTGAATAGTTTATTCGAACACACAAAAATTTAAATATATCATTCACTCACATATTTTTTTTTAATGTACACAAAAAAACTAGGATCAGATGTTTCTGGGCTTAGTGATATTATTTGCTTTGATATGGCCCCTGTGATAACTACCACTGATGAACACTACATCTCTAGCTATTTAGAAGATAAGCAATACCCGACCACATTAACCACAACCGCCTTTCTTGAAGAGATGATGAAAGACATTTTCAGACGATGGTATGGAAATGCCTTTGAAGGAATAATAAGTTATTATTCAGAGACCAAGCATATTGAGGGGAATAAGGAGTACTATGTGATACGAGGCAAGATAAAGTTAAAAAAATAAGCTCAGAATATGAAATAGGGATATAAAAAAATAATTGTTGATTAGTTTAGTCTTAGCATGATTAAGGCGCATTCTCCTGAATTATGTTTTTAGTTTTTTTAGTCTTTTTTATTGCTTTTACCACTTTTCCCGGCTTTGCCTTGATGATGATGTTTTGCAAAGGTTGCTGCTACGAGCAGCGGGAAGACCAGGCTTGCCTCTGCACATATCTTAACATTTGGAGCGTTGAGTTTTATCTTGGCCCAAGTCATTGCTTCCTGCTGGTTGCCGCCTGAGTCACTCGCGTCGAACTCCTGTGCTGTGGTAATGTAAACAGCGTGGTCAAGGCCTTCCCTGAAGATATTGGCGTTTAAAACATAATGCTTTGCAACTCCTCCTCCGAGGATTATTGCGCCTGTCTTCTCAGCTTCCAGGGCCAGCTTGACAATCTTTACATGGTCCTCCACGATATCTACGTAAAAGTCTTTTTTTGCCTGTTTCTGGAAGTAGAGCAGGTCTCCCAGCGAGCCGTCTGTAAAAGCAGGGCAGAAGACCGGGATTTTATTCTTGTAAGCCCAGTACAGCACTGAATCCTTGTGATTGATTTCTTTTCCCAGCTCAAAAATTATTTCCGAGGGAGTAAACACCTTATCATCCTGTTTGCTTTCCTTGTAAATCCTGTCAAAGAACGGGTTTATGAATTTTTCAAAGTACAAGTACCTGTCATAAGGAGCCAGGATGTTGCCAATCCTACCAACCCCCTTGTCAAATAGCACCCTACCCGGGATGTTAAAGCTACCTCTGACAAAGGGCTTAAAGCATTTTATGATGTCCTCCTCGACGCCCCCTGCTGATATTGAAATCGCGTGAACAAATCTGTGCTTCACAAGGAACCTGACAATCTCCCTGAGACCAGAACTGATAATGTTTGACGTGCATGACAAGAAGATGAATGCCTTGTCATCAATCATCTGGTTGACTATGTTTATGGCCCGGCCCAGGTTTTCTGCTTGTATGCCAGTTGATTCATAGGAATCAATGAATTTGTCAAAGTCAAATCCCTGCTCAAAATCATAACCCTTTATCTCTGGAAAATCTTTTAGTGACTCATACCGCCTCATAAAGCGGGTGTGCTTTTGATAATCTGAGCCTGAAAACCTTGTGTGCAT
>CAYRRQ010000072.1:0-4764 GCA_964426715.1 uncultured Methanosarcinales archaeon | reverse complement strand
ATGATGCTTATGCTGTGTGGAAGAGCAAGCACATGGTAAAAATGGCCCGTTTCCAGGCCAAGAGCAAGGTATTCGCAGGGCTCTTCATACCTTATTCTAATCCCGGGAAAGCCAAGCGCAAGATGCCACGCATACACTTCAAGGCAAGTCCTGTGCTGCTCTCATCAAAAAGAGAGGCGCGCAAATCCCAGAGAAGAACTTCTAAGCCTCTGAAAAAAGCAGGGAAAACAAAGCATGCAAAGAACGCCATACTCGGAGGAGGAGACATTGCCTTCCCGCTGATATTCTCAGGCACAGTAATGGAGTACTTAATCACCAGGGACATCAGTGTGCGCGCAGCCCTCGGGCAGAGCCTGGTCATAGCAGTAACCGCATCCATTGCCCTGCTGGGCCTGTTCATCCTGGCCAAGAAAGACAGGTTTTATCCTGCCATGCCATTCATAACCCTGGGCTGCCTTGTAGGATTCGCCCTGATAATAATATTCTAAAACTAGGAGTTGTAAAAAATCTTTTACTCTGCTGACTAAAACCTTATAATAAACCATAATAACTTAGTCAGATCCGTCTGGCCTGCCCTCATTACATTCAGGCAATGAAAGCACAGACAAAGATTTTCTACAAATCACTAAAAGTCTAAGCTTTACTAAAATCTCTAAAGTCTTTAATTCTAACTCACTCCTTAAAAGTGTCCAGTTTAACCTGCTTCATCCTGGTAGAAAAAGAATTGGGGTTTATCATGAGCCCGTCCTTAGCAGCAACCACTTCCACGCCTGCTTGTTTCTGAATCTCACGAGCCTCGTATATGGGGTCTGCTTCTATCATCTTAATGCCAAAATGGGTTATTACGCCGAGCTTGGGCTGGGCTGTGTTTAAGAACTTAGCAGCGTCAACACTGCAAAGGTGGCCTGGTTTGGCTTCATCGCCGGGATACTTGCAGTTAAGTATGAGCAAGCCGCAGTTCTTGTACTGCTCAGCAATCTCCTGGGTATACTCTGTGTCTGAGGTGTAGCCAATGCTGTACTTGGGGGTTTCAAGAATGAATCCTATGCCTTCAGAGTCAAAGTGCCTGGTCTTAGTGGTTATCACATTAATATTGTTTATGCCTACTCTTTTGCCAGGTCCGAGCTCCAGGACTCTCTCAACAAAATCCCTACTCCTCCTCTGAAGAACAGGAAAGGCTTCTGAGTCTCCCTTAACCACTTTCTTGCTCGCAACAACCACGCCGAACCTGTCAAGGCCTGAGACGCTCAGGGCTTCAAGCACAGCATTAAGCTCAGTCGCATGATTAACATGAGCATGGCTTACCAGCACGGCAATAGTGTCCCTTATGCTCACTCCTCCCTGGCGTGCGCGCGCCAAACAGCCTGGGCCTGGGTCAAGTAGGAATTGGTTGCCGTCAAGCTCAAAAACAATGCCGCCACTGGCCCTGGCCTGCTTACCTACAACTATTGAGTCCCCGCCGGTTCCCAAGAATAAGACTGCGTTCTCCATAATACACCCCCTAACAAGACAGAAGGTATATTCTGGTTAATAAGGTTTGCGGTTTTTTGTTGTAAGCACATATAACATTAAATAAGTTTTTTAAATAAAATTTTTAAATAAGAGCATCCTCCATACACATGCTAGGCCGGGGAGTTCGCCCTTCCCTGTAACCTGAGATGGGATGTATGCAGGGGCCGAAGCCCAGGGGGCGGTTTGTTTTTCAGACATTGGTCCTGTTCGGACCGTCGATACTCTGTCCTCATCGACCTTGACCTTTGTGAACCGGGTCAGATCGGGAACGAAGCAGCCTTAAGCTTAGGATAAGGTGCTTTGGGGTTCGCGGAGTGGAGGAAAGAACAGGGCAAGCCAGTGCCTGATGAGCCTATCCACCCCTGGGCGCGCATTTATTCATCTGAGTGCAAAGAAACAAAAATGAAGACAGGCGGCATCAGAGGCTTTATAAGGGATATCCTGATAATCTATGTTACTATAAGGCTGGTCGCAGTTTGGCTCTTCGGAGCAAAATTTGACGCAATCCTGGGCATAATGGTGCTGTTGCTCGGATTATCTGCTATGTGGTTCATGTTTGAGAGAGTGTTCGGCAGGAAATAATCATAATATTATCATAAAAATATAATCAATAAGATATTTATATCAGAACCTATTCTCATATGAAAACGCGATTAAGGTATTTAATTTAAAAGAGGTTTATGATGAATGCTGATAAAGCAATAGATAGGAGAGAGTTTATTAAAGAAGTTATTAAATGGGCGGCTATGGGAACCGTAGGGGCAACCATGCTCTCCACTACTTCTGATATCATAAGAAGACATCCTTTTCCGAGAATACTACCTCAAAGAATTCCCAGAAGTATTGGAGATACAGGAACTACCATACCAAGGCCATGGTATCATGTCCTGCCAAGGGTAAGTATTAATTCTGACCCTCTTGACAGAATCCAGATAGAAAGTCTCCCCATGACTGACACGGACTGCAAGAAATACTGCAAAGCAAACCCCGGATTCTTAATTGAAACAACCAAATATGGTGTTAGCATGCCACGCGCATTTGAAATCCTAGAAAAAGATTTCGATGCAAAGCCAGGAAAACTCAGGGCTATAGCAACTGACTGGTACGCTGTTATTCCTTTAGAGCCAGAAAACACTTTTTTCTCTGCAAGCAAAGACAATATTCCTGAGGATTACTGGCATGGAAACGGCTTAAAAGAAGCAAAGAAGGCCAAGCTCACACCTTACGGGATGTCCATCCCTTATGGCTCTGAATCAAAGTTTGCATGGAAAGACTTGGTGGATATCAACCATATTATCACAACAGACAGAGAGGTAGAACCCGGAAGCTACTTTATTGGTCCAGACCAAAAAATTATTTCTGCAGAAAACAAGGATGTAGGCATGGCACTTGACAACCTGGTGTTGGAAATTGATGGTAAAAAAGTCAATTATGATGAACTAAAGAAATATGCTGAGAATAATCTGGTTGAATACAGAGGAAAAGAGCTTCCATCAATAAAACTAGAGAATCTCTTTGAACTTGCAAGGTCAGATTATGATAACAAAGCCTTAATCCTGCACGCCAATAATTATCCTGTGAGCATACCCCCTTGGAGGCAGGACGACTTGATAGTTCTGTTTGATAACAAATATGTTGCAAAATATGGAACTCCCACCAAGCTAATCGGCGGTAGGTTCTTAAGCAAAGCTGCACGTATTGGCGGCTTTTACAAAATAGAAACAAGGACTATGAATGCTTGATATAAGCAAATATTTCTTCATGCAAATTATCTCTATTCTCAGAATTAAGTTCAAAAACCTTAAAATTATAATCTTCAAATCTTTGCAAAAAAAATTCCAGATTAATGTTTTTCATTAAAATTATGCACTTATTGTAGTCCTCGTAGCCTAACACTTGTTTTGTTATGTTATGAAATCCGCCACCCCTTTTTTCTAACAGACCATATTCATCAATAACAGCATAAGCACCTGCCTCTGCTGCTTTTCTTATTGCATCTTCACCAAACTTAATGATTTTATTTAAAATAAAATACAAGCCTACTTTTTGAGCATCAGACCTTCTTTGTTTGTAAAGGAATTTATGCTGTTCATCAGTCATTATATCTTTAATATAATCTCCCATACAAAGAATCCCGCCAATAGCAATATTCTCTTGCTTAAGTTTGTCAACAAGTTTTTTTGCAACTGTTGTTTTTCCAAAATGCCTGGGACCTGATATTATTACGTTAATTCAAACCACCACTACAAAAATTAATGCTAAAACAAAAAATGCTCCTGAAAAATAATGAAAAGGTCTTGTACTAACAATCTTGCTCAACCTTATTTTAAGGAGTTTGTCAATCCCCGCATCCAAATTGCTTCCTACAATGTATAAAATCATGGCACCAAGACCAAATTTCCATCCTTCAACACCAACATATCTTAATATGCCTAGAGCGCCCATTTTGAGCCAGTAATTAAACTTTAATACATATGCTGTGAAATAAGCAAATGCTGTAATAGAGACATAGCCAATTGCTAATCCTGAAATCGCCCTTTGGATTTGAATGTTTATAGTCTTGAGCTTATGAGTAACAGCGACTACTCCTTCAAAAACAACACCAATCATCAAGATTGCAATGATTGGCCTTACCACATTGCTTCCCGGTATCAGGAAATCAAGTGCTTTGAAAAGGGCAGCAATAACAGCCATAAAAACCGCTATTCCTCTGACTTTGAAAAGTTTTCTTGCAAAAGCAATCAATCCAGTGCCTATTGAAGTCATTATCTGCCCAGTGTAGGGATGGAGACCTATAAAATGAAGTATGTTTCCCATTGTTGCTTCTAAAACACCCCATATCGAGCCCAAGAGTAGCACACCCATAACTATCCTAACATATTTCTTTTTCTTGTTTTTTAACATAAAATCACCCTTTCAATCCCTTGCTTTAATTCTTTATTTCAATCCCTCAAACCGTCATTAATCCCTCTTCTTATCTCTTCCCAGCACTCCCTGGCAGCAGCCCACTTGTCTTTTTCAAACTTGTCCAGCCAATTCCTTGCTTCTTCTCGCTCTGGGCTGTCACTGTTAAGCACAGCCCTGAAGAACTCCCTGACAATATCAACTACTCTCTCTGACTCCCAGAAAACGCTCTTATTACCCCAGTTAATCTTCTGAGCCAGCTTCTTATGATGCTCATAAAAGTCTATGCTGAGACCGAAGTGCTTGTTGATTATGTCCTGCAGTAAGTCCTCGACCCAGCCCCTGTGA
>CAYRRQ010000071.1:0-4849 GCA_964426715.1 uncultured Methanosarcinales archaeon | reverse complement strand
AAGAAATCCCTCCATTTGATAAAAAATAAGGAGGATCTGCAAAGATCATATCAACTGATTTTTCTGGAAGATTATTGAGAACATTAATACAATCGTCATGAAATAATGTTATGTTTTCTGATTTGTGAAATTCTTTTACCATTTTTATTTAGTTTGTTTTACTCTAATTTAAACCTTGAGTGTGAAATAACGGAACATTTTCAATTATTTTGTATCTTTTCGCTCTTTGGTGTATTCCAATATGGGCTTTTACATTTAGGACAAACTGTTGGAGTTTTATCATCTCTTGGAACCCATTTATGTTGACATCGCAAACAAAGATATCCATCAAGCTTAATTTTAGGCATGTGAACAAATAAATTAAACTCATTTAAATACTTATTGTATATTACTAATAGTAATATAGTTAGTGGTAAAAAATAAAAAAAGCGAGTCGTTACTCTCGCTCCGTTTTTGGCCTGCTACATGCGAAGTATTCGCCTAAGCATGCTTGACTTAACGCAATTTGTCAAGTCAAAAATCACTTTTCTTATTTTGTCATTCAGTTCACTAAACAAGCTCTAAATGGTCTGAAAAGCCAAAATTCCTGTGTTTCAGGTCTTTTCACTTCTCAGTTACTAAATAACGGAATTTAGAAAAAGCGTTATTGTTACTGCTTAGTAACGAAACATTTATAAAGAATTAAACCAATATATAATAAAATAAAGGAGATTCGCACTAAAAATGTCTCTTGACACAATAATAAAAAAAATAGGAAGAGGAATGGATAAGACCAAACAATACTTAGAACCAGGAATAGATAAAGTTCTATTATTCGGAGCTCTCAACACAGCAGCAGTCTATAAAGCTATGGAAGCAATTGACAAATCCGACTTATCAGACCCAACAAATAATCTACTAATGATTGGAACAGGAGCTGCTTTAACAGCAGCCGATTATTATTTGTTTGTGTCCCCAAAAACCAAAAAAATAAGGAGATTAATAGGAATGGTAAACAAAAAAATAGACAAGAACAGAATTGCATCCTGGGTAAAAACTGGAATTCTTATGGGAGGACTTATTTGGGGATCTCAAGGATTAAAACCCTATGCCAAGCAAATAAAAACAGATATAGCCTCACACCTAAAAACAGATAAAGAAGTCGTGCTTGTAGAAGAAAAAGAAGAAACAACTCAGCCTATAATAACATTTCAGAGCCTAAAGAAAAGACCTGAATTCTATGACAAACTAGATTATAAATACAAGGCAAAGCATGATTTCAGTGGAACAAAACTCGCTCCAAAAGACAGCGATATTGGAAGAATACAAAGAACCCTTAGGTGGCAGCCAATCTATCGCACAATAGAAGAGGCCCGGGGAATAAAAAAAGACACCTTAGCAGGCATGATAATGCAGGAAAGCTACGGCGATCCAGTGCAGCCTAATGCAAAAGGAGACGGGGGCCTAGGATTAATGCATATCCAGGGGACTACTGCCAGAAGCTACGGCCTCAAAATATATGGTAACTCAAATAAAGCCAGTGATTTTAACCATGGCAGACAAATCTCCAATATAATTAAACAATGCGAATATGATCCAACATGCATACAAGAGTATGATGAGAGAGTCCATTTTGTAAAAAACCTTGACGCTGGTGCAAGAATAATAAAAGAGGGCATAAAAAAACATGGTAAGTGGGAGTATGGTGTTGAGTATTACAGAGCTCCAGGATGGATAGGTAGAAACACAACCTGGCTTTATATGGCCCGCGTATCTAAGTGGATGGAAAAAATCCAGAACCAAAACCTAATAAGCAAGGCAGCAATTGACTTTGAACAGAGAAACGGATATCCTTTTAAGGAATACATAAATAAATGGCATGAAATGAACTATAATTGGGATTTAGAAACTTATGTTGCTAGCATGCCTGGAATAAAAAAACCTGCAAAAAGCATAGCAGACCAAATACCAACTATTAATCAATCCAGAGAAATATTAAATCAAGCAAGAGCTCAAAGTAGTGCTCAAGCCAAAGTCAAAGAAGATGAATGGATTTATTATACAGCAAAAAAAGGAGACACTGTATGGGGAATAACTCACAGAATCGCAAAAAAAAGAGTTGATATGGACCAGTTTAAAAAACAAAACCAGATTCATCAAAATAAGATAGTTCCGGGAAAAGAATACAAGCTCTACAAGAGATAGGATTAAATCCCACTATCAAAACATTTTTATCTTTCTTCTTAATACTTTTATTCTATGAATATTCGCTGCATTAAGTGCAAAGGGCGGGACCCTAGTATTTGCGGAAGGACTTTTTGTCCAATAGTTGCAAAGATTTCTGCCCAGAAAAAAGTAAATATTGAGGCTAAAGAAGAGTATTTTGGCGAAAGCCCTAATGTTTTTGTTGGCAGGTTCGGGTATCCTAATGTTAAGGTTGGCGTTCTGAGTGTTGAGAATTACCAGGAGCATGACAACCCCCTGCTCTGGTCAAGAGAGAATTATGATATTGCAAGGATTATTAACCTAAGGAGCAGGATTATTAACTCTAATTTCAAAGCCCAGATAACCGGGTTTAAAGAAAGGTTCATGGAGATGAGCCAGGAAATTGGGATGGCTAAAAAACCTGTTGACATGGAGATATGGCTGTCAAAAAAGCCCAGGTTCAGCCTAAGCTTTAACCAGGACACCATGCCCCACGGCCCAAGCATCAAGCTGAAAAAAGCCAGGATTACAGAAAACCCAAAGATACCAAGCAAAGTAGAAAAGGTTGTTGGTGATATTGACCTAAAAGCAGGCAAAGCCCTGAACCAGCTCTACAAAAAAAACATAGACGAGCACTACCTAACGCGGCTGCTGAGTATAGGAACCCTTGGGGTTAAGAAACAGAGAAAGCTTGTGCCGACAAGATTTGCGATAACCGCAGTGGATAGTAATTTAGGAAACGAACTTGTAAAAGAAATAAAGAATTATCAGCAAACAGGATATTTGGCATATTTTGGAGGATGGCTAGGAAACTATTACTTGATAATGTTTTTTCCAGAAATATACTCATATGAATTGTTTGAAACTTATATGCCTAATGCAAGCTGGAATATTGATAAAAATATGAATTATACAACAGATTATGAACCTTATGAAGGAAGAAAGAGTTATGCAGAAAATTGCGCAGGAGGATTCTATAGCGCTCGTCTTGCAATTCTTGAAAAACTAGCAAAAATAAAACGACAAGCTTCTGTATTGGCAATCAGAATAATAACAGGCGAATATTACGCTCCATTAGGCGTCTGGGTTACACGTGAAACAACTAGGAAAACATTAAGTAATAAACCATTAGAATTCGGTTCCAAAGAACTTATGTTAACTTATGCTCAACATCTGGCTAGAAAGAAATTCGGGCTGAATATTTCGGAAATCTTACAAAAAAGTACTTTGCTTAATACAATAAAAACTCAATCAAAGCTGACTTGGTTCTAAAGCCAAAACCTTTTTATTAACCAAACCAATCCTGTTCTTCCTGATGCAGCTAACTGATTTCAAAGTAGAATTTGAGGACGCCCTGTCAAAGAACGAGTCAATAGTTTTCTTTTGCAACTGCGAAATAAGATACAGCGGCAGGGCAGAGGCTTTTCTTGCAAGAGGCGACAGGATGATTACTGTAAAAAGCGACAACACTGTTCTTGTGCACCAGCCAGACGGAAGCAATCCTGTTAATTACATGAAGCCCAACTCAAAGCTTGAGCTGGAGAAAATTGAAAATCACCTTATCTTAAAGACCAGGAACCTTGATTACAAGGACTACCTTGACATTGAAATTTTCAGGGTTTATAATTTCATGAGCCGAAAATTAGAAGACGGCTTAAAACTAGAACTTGCTGGGAATGAAAGGGACATGAGTGACATGATAAAAGCCAGTCCAGAGCTTATTAGCAGGGATTTCAGGCCCCTGAGCAGGGAGGAGCACACCAAGTTCGGCTTTATAGATGTTTTTGGCCATGATAACAAGGGCAACTTAGTGGTTGTTGAGTGCAAAAGATACACAGCAAGCCTGCAGTGCGTTACACAACTAAGAAGATATGTTGAAAAAATAAAAGAGCTCAAAGGCCTGAAAGCCAGCCAGGTAAAAGGAATCCTTGCCAGCCCAAAGATAAGCCCGAATGCACTTGAGATGCTAAAGAAATGGAAATTCAAGTGGGTGCAGGTGCATCCGCCAAAGAGGCTGGAGAGATTTAACCACTCCCAGAAGAATTTGTTTGAATGGTAAACCTTATAGATAATAATCCTTTCCTTTGAATCTTACTGTTATATCTTTTCCTATTTTCGCACTTACACCCCGATGGACTACTCCTGCTTGTCTTAACATGTCTGTTGCGTTTCTCTGGGACTGAGCCCATCTCTTATCGTGTTGAGAACTAATTCCTGGAGTTCCTTATGAGTTACCAACTCCTTAATCCCGGAACTAATAATTGCCCTTGCACAAGGACCGCGTGAAAACCACGGGCAGTACATAGTGCTGCCCTTAAGAGCTATTCCTTCTTTTGCAGCCTAAAAAACGGCATCTCTCCCAGCATGCTTCATATAATCATATCTTTCATCTGTTTCCAAGACTCTCCCAGGCATTTTAACTCCCAGAGGCGGAATAGTTGGCCCCCCACACAAGTATTTTGTCATCCTTTACAACCACAACACCGGTGTGCGTCTTGGAATAAGTTGAATATTTCTCAGCTATCCTGTATGCTTCTCTAAGATATTTTGCGTCTTTGTCTTTTTGCATCATGCTGTCCAGGCTGTCATTACTCATTATTTTTATAACTTCCTGTTCTTATCCTATTTGCAGAAACCGCATTTTTTGAGGCCTTTCTTCCTCGCC
>CAYRRQ010000070.1:0-4922 GCA_964426715.1 uncultured Methanosarcinales archaeon | reverse complement strand
AAGATAGAGGAATTAACTTTTGATAAACTAGCACTGCACAAAGCAGAAGAAAAATTCCAATGGTTTAAAAGAAAAATGAAAACCGACCCGAGTGATTATGTAAGAGAAGAATACCCCGCAGCAAAAAAAGAACTTGAAGATGTAAAATCAGGGAAAAGAGACTCTTTTAATTACCTGAGATTAGGATACGGCAAAGACAGAATACTAAACGGAACCAGAATTATTAAAGAAGTATTTTACAACGCAAAATAATTTTTAATTTAAGAAAACTTGAAAAAACAAAACAAAAGGTAAAAAAAATGACATACGAATTAAAAAGCATAAAACAAATATTAGATGAAGTAAAGACAGTATCCAAAGGAAAATACAGGAAACTGTTTGAAAAAAAGAAAGAAACAAAGAAGTCTAATGAACTGGAAGCAATTGTTAATGGACATCTTCCTTTAATCACTGGAAAAGTTTACAGAAATGGAATTAACAGCTCTGACTCAGGAGAAAGATTCGGAATTGCAACAATAAATATCAGCGTAGACGAGTACGGCGGAGCTCACGGCCTGACCTATAAAAGCGCATACCAAATTGTTGACTTGAAAAGAAAAAAGATCATAGACAAGTTCGGGCCAGCCACCTATAGAGGAGGTCATGCTTCTGACATGGACAACTGGGCGATTTATTTCACTCAATCAAAGGTTCTGGAAGAAAAAGATGATAAAGTCGTAATAGGATTAAAATCCAGTGAAGAACTAACCATAAGAGAATATGAAAAAGACGGCAATTTTAAAGAATTAGAGAATTATGATTTAGAACAAGAAGCAGAGGAAGAAATAAAAGTCAAAAGTGTAAAAAAAGCTATTAAAGAGTTAGATACAAGAAGTATAAAAGATTTCTTGAACGCAAGCTATAACTACGGGCCTGGGGGCTGCACTGTAAATAAAGTATCAGACGATTTAGTGTTCGCATATATAACTAATCTAGACCGTTCCTATGATGGAAAAGTTGACAGCGTGGATACTTACCTGATTGTTAAAGACAAAGGTATTGTGAAATTAGGAGAGGTATACCTAAACACCTACCACCCCGAACCAAAATACACAGTAGTTTATCCGAGAATTAAGGATTTTAAATTTGAAAAATCCGGGGAGAAAGTAAAACTTTCCGGAATAATTGAAGCAGAAGGAAAAACAGATACAGGATTTGGAAGGCAGTCACGCGGAGTACAAGACACAAAAGAGTTTGAATACAAGATAGATTTAGCAAAACTCAAAGACTGAATAAAAAAAGAAGGAGGTAAAAAACAAAATGAGAGAAGAAAAAAAACTTGAAAACCTGCTGGAAGACCTGGACAAAGCAAAAGGCAGAAAGGACTGGGATGAGATAAGCTGGGAATACGAATGCTTCGGAAGCCACAGCGGAGGATGGAAAAACACTGACAACCAATACGAGCAAATCTTGGAAAAGCACGGATACAAAAAAGAAAGCGCAGACTTTGTTTACAGGACATTCACAGTAACCTACGGCAGAAACGGCAGATATGAACATTACGAGCAAGCATTCATCGTAAGGGAAGCGCTGGCCAACCCAGAAGGATTTAACATGAAAGCATACCTTGTTAAGAAGCACGGAGAACTGCATAAAAACTATTATTGCGGCGTGGGCCAGTACAGGCATCTAAAATCAAAATGGCATGTAATGGAGCAGGAGAACTAATATCAGAATAAACAAAAAACCAATGAGGTGAAAAGAAATGAAAGAAAAATTAGAAAAAGCATATGTCTGGGTTTGTGCAGACCTTAAGAAAGATATAGACCAGAAAATCGGGGAAGAAAAAGCAATCGATTATATGCAGAGAAGCTACTCCCCTTCAGAAATAGAATTAATGAAAACCATGGAAGTATATGTTCTACACGGACATAAAGGTATCTGCGTAGCTTCGCCCAGCGAGAAAAGGAATCAGCAACTGCTAAAAGAAATGGGAAAAGAAAGTTTTCAAAAAACAGCATGGAATTTATTTAACCGCATGTTAGAAAACTATGTTGGCATTGATAAAAATACAAAAACTAACATACACAACGTAGTTATTTATGACGGAAGCTACAAAAGACTAAGAGATATGGTAATCCACGCCATAGATAAAAACAAAGATATAGACAGAAAACAACTGGATGATACTGTTGAACATTACAGGCCCCTAGCAGAAATACTGCGTGCATTTAGTTAAAAAACTATGAAACCAACAGGGTAAAAAACCAATGAGGTGAAAAATAAAATGAATAAGGAACAATTAGAAAAGATTGTTGAAAAAATGGAGCAGGGCTTATCCAAAAAAAGAATTCAATTAGGAGGAACGGAGAGGCACAGCACAGCATCGCACGTGATAGGAGGAAATTACTTTGAAGGAACAAGCATTCCTGCAGGCAGCACCTCAATTCAATCAATATACGACTCTGAAGGAAGAGCTGTAAGCGAGTTAGACGAAGCAGATTTAAACCAAGGCGCAGTAATCCATAAGGAAGTAGCGCAAGGAGGAGAACGCTATGAGCACAAACTGTATTATGTGACTGACAAAGGAAGCATACAAGAAATCATAACCATGCATGACCCGAGCGGAAAACTGGTTTTGTCAGTTGATAACCCTCGCTTCTCTAAATATGTTCAGCAATGGTACTACTTCGCTTACGAAAACAGCAAGGAAGACATCGCAAGAAGGCATGTTAAGAATAAGAAAATAGATGACTTTGTAATTATACCCTTTAATTTAAAGTATGACGGGGGAATCCCCAACCCCAAAGTGCCAATGCAGGACGGGCTGGTGTATCACAACATAAAAACAGGAGACACCCTCAAAATAGAAAGAACAGAGCGGGTCGCTGAAAGAAACTTCTATTACAAGGATTCAAAGATTAATATAAAAAAAGACAGCCTGGAATTAAATGGAAAAGAAATTATGAGTGTTGGCGGCAACATTGACATTGTAAAAACACAAGGCCAACAACTCTATATTGTAGAATCTGAACTCATAGACTTCTTTTACAAGGACATAGGCGGAGTAGACGTGTTTGAAGATGCAAATCCAACAGACCTTGAAGACAAGATACTTAAAAGAGAATACGAACAAGCAGATTACCAAGCAGGACCCCAGATGAGGCACACAATCTACACCATGAACCTCAAAGACAAGACACCAGTAGAAATAGGCAGCTTAACAGACTCAAGCCACAGAGGATACGAATACACATTCCAACCTGCCAAGCAAGGCATCAAAGCAATTTCAAGGCATACAAAGAAAGAAACAGGTTATAAGAGGTAAATAAGAATGTTAACTGAAAAAATCGCTAAAGAACTTAAAGAGCTTGGAATCAAGCACATATTTGTTGTTGATGACTTGACAAGCAACTGGATGACAGCAGCCAAGTACTTGTCAAAACTGGAAAAACAATACTGCATTAAATGGGACTGCGCTGACAGAAAAGATGTTGCAATAGAAAAGATAAAGCAGAGCAGGAAAAAAGGACATGCATATGACTTGGTGCTCACAGACCTTGACATGGCACTGGCTGGAGAAGGCCTGGAAGTGGCTGAGCAGGCATACAAGCACTATGCCATTCCATTCATAGTAACAGGAAGAATGAGACCCTTAAGAGAAGGTGAAAAGCGCGGTCACGCCCCGCAATGGGACTTGGAGAGAAAAACACTGGGAAAAACAAGAATCCTGCCCCTGCCTGGAGAAGAACAAATAGTTGAAGGAAGCAAAGACCAGGAAAAAACCTGGGAAGAATTGCTCTCCAAAGCCACCCAGTATCTGAAAAGCGATGAAGGAGAGCAAATAATAAAAAAACTTGGCAGCTACAAGGCGCAATTTAAGAACCAACCTTTAGAAGACAGCACAATAATAAGAAGCCTAATGGAAAAATACATAATCTAACACGAGGCAAGAAAAATGGCAGATAAACCAAGCGAATTTGAAAAAAAAGTAGAGGAAGCAATGAGTGAAATAATGGAACAACACCAGCACAACCACCCGCTCTACCAAGATACACGGATACAAAAAAAGCTTATTGACAAGGAAAACCAGAGAGCAGCATTCGTGCTGTTCGAACAGATAGACACAGACAGGTGCACTCCCGAAGGCGAAGGATGGCTGGGCGACCAATACAGGTACTCAGTGTGGTACTTGCAAGGAGAGCAAAAGCCCAAGATGCTGTACGAAGACCACGCGTACCAAAGAAGAACAAAGTCAGGCCTTACCGGCTCGAGGGGCAGGGACTGCAGCATCTACTTGAAAGAACTGCTTGAAGACGGAGTAATAGCAGAAATAACACCCCAAAACATAGAAGGAGGGGAATGGTCCAAGACCAAAGTAAAAATCAATCTTGAAGGAAGAATAGAAGAGCCAGAAGACTTTATGGAACAGGCAGAGAACCTGGTAAAAAGAATCGGCAGAAAACTCGGATACGATTACCTGAGAGGAAAAGAGCAATTAAAAGGCAAGAACATCGCCGCGCTCGTATGGGGAACAGAGAACGGCAGCGACTACGGATACGACACCGTGTACCTAGTATGGAAGAAAAAAGGAGAAATAAATTACAAGACAATAACAGACTCAAGAATGACCAAGGATTATCTCCGCGTGGACAGCATAAAAGAAGACCAAGAAAAAATTATTGTAAACGTCAAAGGACAAGAATACACTATCAGCAAGGAAAGCCTGTAAGAGAACGAGCCCAGAAATATTCCTGCCAAAAGGAATACACACAAAAACAGAGAAATCCACAGGACTAACCTATTACAACTAAAAAAAACAAACTTTAAAAAGCAAAAAACCAGATGATTAATAAAACGAGGTGTAAAACAATGAAAAAAACAATAATATCAATCGGACTAATAGCAATAATAATCCTCGGAATATTCCTAGCAGGATGCAA
>CAYRRQ010000069.1:0-5241 GCA_964426715.1 uncultured Methanosarcinales archaeon | reverse complement strand
AAGTAATGATAAATTATTTAAAGGTGTGGATTTTCTCTCATCAACAACAAATATGCATAGCAGACAAATGATAGCTATAATCGGAGCAGGACCGACAGGGTGCTACCTGGCCAGCCTGTTAGCCCAGGAATTCGAAGACGTGCACGTATTCGAAGAGCACGCCTCAGCAGGCAGGCCTGTTCAGTGCGCAGGAATAGTAACCCAGGAAATATTCAGATATGCCCCCAGAAAAAACAATTTTGTAAAAAACAAAACAGACAAAGTAAGAATACATGCACCCAATGGAAAAAGCCTGAGCCTAAAACTAGAAAAACCAGACATAATCATAGACAGAGAGACGTTTGACAATTATTTCTATAAGCTTGCCAAAAAAAAAGGAGTAAGGTTTTATTTTAATCACAGGCTCATATCAGCAGGAAAAAAAGAGATAAAAGTCAAGAACCTAAAGACCAATAAGACTAAAAAAATCAAGTACAAAATATTAATAGGAGCAGACGGGCCCAGGAGCACAGTAGCCCGGACCTCTGGGACAAGCAGGAAAAAAGATTTTTTTATCGGGTTGCAAGCAGTAATAAAAAAGAAAAACAACAACACAATAGACTTTTATCCAAGTACACAAGGATTTGGATGGGCTGTGCCAGAAGACAAGAATGCCCTGCGAGTCGGCTTTGCATCCCAAACCAATCCAGAAAAAGGCTTTAATGATTTGCTAAGAAAATACAAAGGAAAAATAATACAAAGACAAGCAGGCCTGATTCCATTGTTCAACCCCTGGAAAGACTTTGAGAACAACAGGATTTTTTTGATAGGTGATGCAGCAGGCTTTGTAAAAGCCACCACAGGAGGCGGCCTGGTAACAGGCCTGAAATCAGCAGAAATACTGGCTCACAGCCTGAAAAACAACCTGAGCTACAAGGCAGGCATCTACCTCCACCTCTACTCCTCATTATGGCTCAACCTCAAGATGAGAGAACTAATGAACTCATTAACAAAACAAGAATGGAACTGGCTGATAAAAGAGCTGCAAAAAAAAGAATCCAGAGACGCGCTGCAGAACATAAACAGGGACAAATTATTCAGGCTCTTAACAAGCACAATCATACACAACCCAAGAATAATAAAGCCCGGATTAAGGCATCTGCGAAGTTTGCTCTAATGCGTCAGCCTTCTAATTATCATCTTGAAGAGAACTCTGAGTGCTCCGAACAATGAGCCTTCTCCTTTTTTCATTGAATAACCAGTGTATCTTATGGTCACAGGCACTTCCTTGTACCTGATATTATTCTTTACCATCTTCTCAACAATCTCAGAGGCGTGCTCCATCCTGTCAGAATCAATCCTTATCTTTTGAGCTGCCTTTCTGCTGAAAACCCTGAACCCATTGTGCGCGTCGCTCAGCTTTACACCATAAAACATCCACTGTACCAGTACTGAGCCTTTTAGCAGCACTCTCCTGCTCAGGGGCATCCTGGTTTTTTTAAGGAATCTTGAGCCAAGACTTACCTCATATCCCTGCTCTACAACCGGCCTGAGCATGGCAGGCAGGTCCTCTACTCTGTGCTGGCCGTCGCTGTCAAAGGTCACAATGTATTCTGCTCCTTTTTTCAGTGCGTAATCAATGCCTGTCCTGAGAGCAGCTCCCTGCCCCCTGTTAATAACATGTCTGAAAACCGTAACACTCTTCCCTTGTTTTTTTGCTTCTTGGTAGGTGTTGTCCTTGCTGCAGTCATCAACCACCACGATAAACCTGTACTTGCAATTTATCAGCTCAGCAAGCACCCCGCCTATGCTTTTCTCCTCGTTAAAAGCAGGTATCACAAACCATATTTTTTTCTTGGGATAAGGATTCTTAAAGGATTGAAGTCTCTTTTTTTTCTTTGTCATGTTTCTTGATTTCTTTTTTTTCCTGTTATTCATATTACTTATATTAATTTCACAGCCTTACTTTTTCTCTCTGAATAAACATCCTGTGCCACAACTCGAGGTTTATGAGAGTCCAGATCTGCCTTGCATAAAAAAGTTTTCCCTTGTCATAGTTCTGTCTTATCTTCTTGACATAATAAGGATTAAGAAGCTTCTCCCTGAACAGTCTGGTCGTGTTAAGCAGGTCGTCAACCGTGGGTTTAAGGTCCTTGTCCAGCCAGTTCTCTACAGGCACATGAAAAGTCTGTTTTTTGCGGTACACAATCTCCCTGGGCAGGTGCTTTCTCAGCATCCTCTTAAAGACATACTTGGTCGTCATGAAACCTCTTAGCTTGTAGCTGCTGGGCATGCTGAAAACCAGCTCTGCAATCCTGTGGTCAAGCAGGGGCACCCTGGCTTCTATGCTCCTGGCCATGGTCATCCTGTCAGTCTTCATCAAGAAGCTCTCAGCCAGCAGGCGCTTGAAGTCAAAATAATAGACCTGCTTCATGTAATCCGTGCAATTACTTTGCTTGTTGCTGAAGAAGTCCTGGTTAATGGAGTTGTAGTTGATGCTCTTAAAAAAACCTTTCTTGAGCAGCTCTTTTCTTTGCTCATCATCAAACATGCTGCTGAGGTCATAATAAGCCTTGGCCTTGTTATTCTTAATAGACCTTATAACCATGTCGCCGCGCCTGTAAGCCTGTTTGCCCAAGTTTGATGAATGCTTATGAAACTTATCCCACATCCTAAGAGGAATCATGTGGTTGATGACAGGACCTAGTTTATTGGATAAGGGCAGCTTTGAAAAGATATGGGTTGCTTTTAAGAACCTGTACTGGTCATAGCCGCCGAGCATCTCGTCCCCGCCGTCGCCTGTGAGAATGACTGTTGAAGTTTTTTTGGCTGATTCTGACAGCAGGTAAACAGGAATTAAGGCAGGGTCTGCCATGGGCTCATCAGTGTGCTGCACGATTCTTGGAAGCAGCTTAACCACGTCAGGCTCAATCATGAACTCTTGGTGCTCTGTGTTGAACAACTGGCTTACTTGTTTTGCGTATTTGGTTTCATTAACCTTTTCACCATGGCTGAAACCCACGCTGTAAGTCCTTATAGGTGCGCTGCTCTCCTGCTCTTCACGAATCTTGCTCATCATCATTACAATTGCGCTGCTGTCCAGGCCTCCGCTGAGATAAGCTCCTAGGGGGACATCACTGATAAGTCGCTTCTTAACAGAATCTTTTAGCAGGCTGAACAGCTTCTTTTCAAAGTATCTGGGGCTCTTGTTGCGCTGCTTGTCAAGGCTGATATCCCAGTACTTGCTGAGCACCAGCTCTTTTTCTCTTAAATCAAACTTCAGGAAGTGGCCGGGCATGAGCTTTTTAATATCCTTGAACAAGGTCTGGTAAGAAGGATTGTATCTGAGAGCGAGGTACTGGTTAAGAGCCTGCACATCCACCTCGCGCTTAATACTGCTCAGCTCCAAGATGCTCTTAATCTCGCTTGCAAAAACCAGGTTTTTATTCTCAAAATAATAATACAAGGGCTTAATGCCTACTCTGTCCCTTGCAAGAATCAGCTGCTGGGCCTTCTTGTCATAAAGGCAGATTGCAAACATGCCGTTAAGCAGCTTAAGAAAGTTCTCTCCATACTCTTCATAAGCATGAACTATGACTTCTCCGTCGCAATTAGTGCTGAACTCATGACCCTTGTCTTCGAGCAGGGCTCTGATCTTCTGAAAATTATAAATCTCGCCGTTAAAAACCACGAAGACATCCTGGTCCTCGTTGCTAAGCGGGTAAATGCCCTTGGTCAGGTCAATGATGCTCAGCCTCCGCATGCCCAGGCTCAGACCCTGGTCAGTGAAAAAAGCGCTGTCATCAGGACCTCTGTGAGTAATCACATCAGCCATACGCCTGGCAAGGCTCTTATCCTCCCAATTAAAACCAACAACACCGCACATGATACATAAAAGGTAGAACAAGCATTATAAATAAGTTATGAAATTGGATGAAGTCTTCTGAGGCCGTAACAGGGTTATTTAAATATAAAAATATATAAAATGGGCAGGAATCCGTTTCATTATGATGCACAAAATTGAATTATAATAAGTCAGGATGAAGTACAAAGCATTTATACTGCTGAAAGAGAAACAATCTTGTGCAAGGATGTATAACATGAACCCCGTGGCAATTCTTTCAAAAAACAAGAAGTTCTGCATCCTGATATTCTTAAAAAATGTTCAGAGAATCAAACCCTTTGAAATTGACAAAACAGGCTCGGCTTGATGACTGCTTGGATAACACTTAAGAGTATTGGTGAGATAAGGAAAGAATAACCATCCTCATAACAGCGGGTTCTGCCCTCCGTAAAGCGCCTGAAACCTGCTGTGCTTGTATTCCAAAGAAAAGATGTCGTTGTTGCAGTCAGTAGCTCTCATCTTCACAATGCTTATCTCTCTGACCACGTTTCTTCTGAAAGGCGTGAGCTTTAAGCTGATAATAGCATCGCACAAGAACTCCTCCATCTCGAACTCACTGTACTGCTTGCTTTGGGGCTGGGATTCTGAGATAAGGAAAGACGTGATTTCAAGGTCTCTTAGGAACTCAAACAAGTAGAACAGTTCTATCCTGGGATTGTCAAAGCGCGAGAGCACGTACAAGGCGCTGAGAGAGTCAAGGCAGAACAACTGGCAGTCAGCCTCTTCTTTTATCTTCTTGACTACGTTCTTGACCACGTTGAGCCAGCTCTTATTATTAGCGGTCTTAACATCCTTAACCTCTTTTCTGATGCACCCGATGTCCACAATTACTAGGCCTTTTTTCCCGTCGTTTTTGAGCTTGTTCACATTACTTCTGAGCTCAGATAAGTCCTTGACCACCACCAGGTTGACTTTGCTCATGTCAAAGTTCATGTTAATCATCTGCTTGATAATAGAATTATATGATTGCTCCAAGGAGCAGTAAACACCTATTTTCCCGTGCAAAGCCTCATTATACAAGACATTGAAGCTTATAGAGGACTTCATGGTGCCTGCGCTTCCACTGACCAGGGTTATGTGACCTTCAGGCACGCCTCCCTGAATGTTATCATCCAGGCCCTCAATGTACAGCGGAACCCTCTTTATCTCTGACTTGCTAGAAATAATTCCTGCCAATTTAAGCTTAACACCTCTTTTTATAAGTTTGCACCAGGCCTATACATTTTATTATGGCTTTTAACATTGTATAATCCTTATTTTTTATTAATCTTTCTATTTTTAAATTTTTTTCTTATGAGCGTTTGTCGCAAAATCACTACTCCACCGAACTTTTAAAAAAAGTTCGAGCAAAAAACTTA
>CAYRRQ010000068.1:0-5538 GCA_964426715.1 uncultured Methanosarcinales archaeon | reverse complement strand
ACAAATGCAGTGGTCCTAAAGCAGGGCATCGGCGCAATCATTGCCCACGAGGACTCAGTGATAACATTGTTAAAAACAGGCTGCAAAATAGTACTGAGAGGGAAACTATGATAGCAACATGCCCTGAATGCAACGCAGAGATCATAGAGATGCGCAACGACCCTCCTTCTCACATTTTTATCATCTGCGAAAACGGACACAAATGCAGAGTGGAGAGGTGGTGGTAATGATACCAATAAAGGCAAAATTCACAAGCAAATGCAAAAAGTGCGGTGGACAAATAGAGAAAGGCGAAGATTGCTGGTATCAGCCCGGCGCAGGCGTCTGGCACATGGACTGCAGAGAAGACGAAAACATAATGCAGGAGCCAGCAGAGTCTATAATACAGGCAACAAAGCCAAAAGATTCAAAATACAAAGTAGGAGACAGAGTAATTTACAATAATGAAGAATACACTGTAGTAGCTATAACTGAAACAGCAATAGACAAGAAGCCAATGTATTCACTATCAAAGTTTTACAAAGACAAGCGCATTCCAGGCGAGCCAGTAGTCGAAGAAGACAAAATAAGAGAGGCATGCGAGCATGGAAAAACTTACGAAATGAAAGACGGCGAGCCAAAAGACGTTACAGATGAAACATGGGCGCCACCATACAAAAAAGAATACTGCATCAAACAAATCAAAGAAGAAGAATGGCTATGGGACATGCGCCACTGGAATAAATACCACGATGAGCAGGAAGTCAGAGAATGGGTAGAATCAATGTGCGAGGACACGAAAAACTGCGGACATACAGCATGGTGCATAAGAGTGCTAATGGTACATTACGACATGCCAGTAGACGAGATAGTAAAATTAATACTGAGCAATGACAAAATAAAGTATCCAGAGGCAACAAAAGAAAAATGTGACAGGTGCACCAAGAGATTCAACTGCGATAACTGCAAGACGCAGAAGCCCGAGACAAAGAAAGACAGCCCGCAGGCACAGGACCCACCGAAAAAGCCCGAGAACAACCCAAAGCCACCCGCAAAGAAACAACCAGCCAAAGCGCACCAGCTTAAGCTTACTGACTTACTTGGGTAGGTGTTAAAATGCCAATAATAAAATACAACCTAAACAACAAAGTAGAAATTTGGGAACATTGCATAAATGGCAAAGGTGTACAAAAGGTGTTCTACTTTACGAAGTAACAGGCGCACCTACCCGCCTCTTTCCCTTATATTTTTTTGCTAATTAAAAAAAGTATGAAATATAATCCCACCAGCCAACCCATCCACAACACCCACCCGATACAGCACAGTATGCACATAAAGCAAATACAGCACAAAATGCAAAGATAGTGAAGCGAAAGCCATATTGCTGCCTCAGGCTAAAAACGCCTGAGACAAGCATAAGGCTTTCGCTTAGAGTATGAAATATAATCCCACCCACCAACCCTACCGCCAGCTACCGCTACCACCCGATAACTATTTATAACGCAAAAAAAATTTACAACAGGCGGGTGCGCTGGGCGTATTATTTCCTCATAGCTTCATGTTTTGCCTCCATGTATCCACATGAATGCACCCGCCAAGATAATATACTAGTTTTCAGATTCACTATATAACTACCAGCCTATCCTATTTCTTATAAATAGGGTGTGGCTTAATGTCCAGAGAAAAGACGATGACATTAAGCCACTGTATCAACAGGCTTTTCTTGCGTACCACTTATGTGCTCCAACACTTCTATGCAGTCAGTGACCAATCGCAGGTAAACAAACGAAAGCGCTTTGTATTCAAACTCAACTCAGCAGTCATTGCCTTGTGGGTACGCATATCTTCCCTATCATGAGCCCATATGGGCTCTCTTTTTTTGCTCATATTTTTTAGACAAGAATAAAAACCACCCCTGATGCATGCAATTTCCATCAAAGATGGAAAGGTTTAAATGTCCGACAGAGCGGAGCAGCGTAAAAACCGCTGTCGAACTTTAAACCCAAGTTGCATGCATCCCACCACCCTGCTGTGCACAGTTTCGGGCAAAGCCCGAAAGGTTTAATGTTAGCCCAACCACACCAGCGGAAGAACCGCTGCCCTAACTTAAACCCAAGCTGTGCACAGCCCACCCCCAAAACCACCAGCCACCAAAATAAAGAATTTTGATAAAAGAATGAATATATAACCAATTTTTTTACTCACACAAAGACAGTGATGAGTAAAAAAATTGATTCCCCCGGCGAGGGAGCGGGGGCAAACAACAAGTCTCCCTCATCAAATAAAACGGTTGGGGCGAGATCCCCAAATGACCTATTCGTTAGGCTAGCTATTGACAACAACAAGCATGAGCTACATGCCCGAGACAGCGTAAACATTGAGATCTTCGGTGGGACCAAGAAAAAACCATTGTACATAGGACGACTAAAAGTACAGAAGAATGGTGGTAAGTACATAGTGAATTTCAATGCTGACCGTGTGTATCCAGTGCATCAGGAGGTGAGCCAATGAAAGCAAAATGCGAAAATAAAGAAGTAGTTGAAAAATTCCTATCTGCCCTAAAAAAGCAGAGGGAATACGAAATCCAGCAATGTGAAAAATGCATGGAGGAGCACGGTTGTTGCCCAAATGTGGGATACTGTTACAACGATGGCAGTGTTCTAGTGAAAGACATTTACGGTGGCATTGCAATAGCACGTAGCGCCTATGCAGAAAGCGAAGGAACAAAAGAGGTCATAGGTTACATCACTTGCTCTGGAAAGGGCAAGTGGTGGGTCGAGAATGGAATATTGTGGTTCGAGGGTTACAGAAACAGCTTTAAAGGCGGATGTGAAGTTTTCACGCCATCTCCTGATGATGGTTGGGAGTTAGTAGAGAGTTCCCAACCAGAAAGAGGGGTGTGGGAATAGAGCATTCGGTCATTTTTGCCTCTATTTTTTTTACCTCATGTGAGCATCACGGTGAGCCTCCCAAGCGCCCTTAGGGCTTTGGGCTCACAAAAAGCATGAAATATAAACCCACCCACCAACCCAGCCTCTACACCATCCCGAAGTTTAACGCATTCGCATCATTACATGATGCTCAGCAGTCAGGCTCAACATCATTACCATGATGTTTCGCACCTAGCCCACCCAGGCCTAGCTCCCCAACCACCCACCCAGATATGACAATATAAACCCACCCACCAACCCAGCCTCTACACCATCCCGAAGTTTAACGCATTCGCATCATTACATGATGCTCAGCAGTCAGGCTCAACATCATTACCATGATGTTTCGCACCTAGCCCACCCAGGCCTAGCTCCCCAACCACCCACCCAGATATGACAATATAAACCCACCCACCAACCCAAAGTTAGAAATATAATGGCGCCTTCGGCGCTGGGCACAAAAAAATTTTTATGCAAGCATTACATGTATTACACAAATGATAGTGGGAGTGAAGTGTAAAAATTGCAATTATAACAACGATGTAAAGATTGAGCAGTTAGGGGAAGGATTTAAGAAAACAACATTTAAATGCAGAAATTGCGGGGAAGAGCACATAGTATGGGTAAAAAACGATCTAATAATGTGCGCATTAAAACAAGCAAAAATAGAAGGAGGAGGCGCAGGAGTAAAATGGACAGCATAGAGAATGAGTTATCATACCGCCTGCTGGCGCCAATCATACCACCGCCACCCCACGCCAGCCCACCACCCCGCCGAGATACAAAGAGGTTCATAGTAGGCTTCATTAAAACTATAGCAATAGCCGTTGGAATTACATCATTCTTTATAATGGCCTGGATCATAATAAGTGCATATAATAATGGATATGAATTAACAATAACAATAAATGATTATGGAGAAGCAAATAGAGAGGTAGCAGAGATAATAATTTTAGCACCAATTGTAGCAATAGGAGGGATTATAGCATTAATAGAAACAATTTTAAACAAAAGATTGTTTATAAGAAACATGCCAGATAAAGATGGAACAGGACCGAGAAAAAGCTCATATATGTATAAAACAGGACACAGGGGAAAGAAGGCAGGACACCAGCAAGGGAACTGCAAATAAGGAAAAACCAAAAACAATATAAAGAGCATACCACATTCTTAAATATGCCAAGACAAGGAAAATTCATACTGTATAAAGACGAAAAGGAAGAATACAGATGGCGACTATTGGCAGCAAATGGAAGAATAATTGCAGACAGCGGAGAGGGATACAAAACAAAGTACAAGGCACTAGCAGGAATTGGGATACTGAGAAAGCTAATAAACTCAAAAATAATAGATGAAACAAAAAGAAAGTAGCGCAGTGAGGTAGTGGAAAACCTGCCAGGCCCATGAGTGGAAGGATGGCACACCAGGTAGTGAGAGATTTATGCCTTAAAACCACTGGGAAACCTGGTAATCGGCGGTTAAAAAACCTATGGGTTTAGGGATTTAACAGGCAGGATGGAGCCAAATAGATTAAGAAATCCATCACAAGCCCATGGGTTTGAAAATCCGCCCTGCGCTATTAACAAAAAGGCTGAATGCATCTGTGTAGTGCGGTTTTGATCCCTCAACCTTTCGGCAATATACAGATGCCAGCAAACAAAATAACGTTAAATAGTAACATTTATATACAATATTCTGTTACAAGATTGTGTGCTTGGGTGATTGAGCCAGATATGGCACACAGGGTGAAAATGGACAACCAGCAAGGTTGTAAACGAAAAATATATTTGCCCATGAAGGGCAGGAGGTCAAAATGGAAAAAGATATGAATGAAATAGTAAAAAAACAAGAAATGATAGACTTAAGAGAAATAACAAAACATTTAGAACAGGCAGACATAGAGCTAAAAAAAATAATAGTAGAGGTACCTAAAGGAAAAAGAGGGACACTTGAAAGGCTAGGAAGATTAAGAATGCAAATACAGGAAGCAATAACAGAGTGCTATTTAATAGGGGATTGAAATGGAGAAAGAAAAGATAGATTGGGAAAAGGAAACGAAGGAATTGATAGACTGGGCAAAGAAATATTTAAACAAATGTATAAAAATGGCAGAGAGAGAAATATCATACATGAATGCAGACTGGAAAGCAAGAACATTGGAAGCATTAGGAAAGTGTGCAACACATCTAGCAACAAGAGTGCATCACGACATAAAAATGGCAGAAGCATTAAAAGAGGTGGAGGAAAAGGATGAACGGCAAGATTGATGAATACGAGAAAGAGGAAGAAAAAGCAATTGAGGAATTTAGAGACCCCGATATAGACCTAGGAGCAGAAACAGTAGTAGCAGCATACGACAGCCTAATAACTCATTCAAAGATGTACAAGATCGATTTTAAGCAACTGCCAATAGAAACACAAATAGCAATGATTAAGGAGGCGTGCCAGAACATACGAGATATAAAGCTGACAAGAAAGGTAGACCAGCGCAGAAAAGAATACTATGAGATGAAAAAAGAGATGGCAAGAATGAGGGCAGGGGCAAAAGGAAGAAAAACAACAAGGAAGGGACCAACGCCAAAGATGGTGAGCTTTCTAGTAGACAGAGGTTACAGCAGAGAAGACGTTA
>CAYRRQ010000067.1:0-5799 GCA_964426715.1 uncultured Methanosarcinales archaeon | reverse complement strand
AAAATTAAAAAATTTTGAAAAACACAAAAAAACAAGGAAACACAAAAAAATAAAGGAACAAAAAAAGAAAAAAACAAATAATAGGGGTGCATTAACATGACAGTGATCGGGTTTAGCTTTACCAAGATGCTTATCGAGAAGAAAAATCCTGTAAAGGGCAAAATCAATATTAACAGCAACGTAGGCATCAAGAATATTGAGGAGACCAATATTAATATTAACACAGCCAAGAAAGCCTTAAAAGCAGAGTTTGAATTCTCGTCCAAGTACGACCCGAAAATAGGGGAAATCCTGCTTGAAGGCGAGGTTGTCTACCTGGTTGAAAAGGACAAGGCAAAAGACATCCTCAAGAACTGGAAGAAGAACAAGAAGCTGGACAAGGACGTCAGGACCAACATCCTTAACAACGTCCTGGCCAAGTGCAATGTACAGGCCCTGATTCTAAGCAGGGACATGAACCTACCATCACCTATGCCCCTGCCTAAGATAGGTGAAGAGTCAAAAAAATAATGCAAATAATGCCAGAAAAAATTAAACATTTTTAGGTCTCCTAAGCTGTCTGGCCTGATACTTGTGCGTGAGCAGGCACTAAAAAGATAATAAGAAAGATAATAATGATATAATAACAAGAAGAAAAGGATAATAACAGCAAGAAAATGTCAAAAGAAATCAAGCTAAAAGTCGCAGAAGCAATACAAGAGGATGTTAACAAGGGAATCGTGAGAATAGACAGCAACCTCTTAAAACAAATAGATGTAAGGCCCGGGAGCATCGTGGAAATCAATGGCGAGAAGAAAACAGTGGGCATAGCTGACCGCTCACTACCCGGAGATATAGGCCTGAAAATCGTGCGAACCGACCCTCTTATCAGGAGGAACGCCAAGACCAGCATAGGCGACTTTGTAGCCATAAGAAAAGCTGATGTAAAAGAAGCCAAGTCAATAACAATCGCGCCTTCAAGAGAAGGACTCATGGTAAAAGCCAACCCGGAGGTTTTCAAGCAGGGACTGCTGGGCAGAGCCGTGGTCAAAGGAGACCTTGTATCCCTGGGAGGAACCAAGAGAAGAAGGAATACCCTTGCAGGGCATCCCTTTTTTGAGGAGATGTTCAGCATGCTCAACGAGACCACTACCGGATTCGGCCTGGGGGACCTCAAATTCGTGGTTGTCAAGTGCGAGCCCAAACAAGCAGTCCTGATAACCGAGAACACCAAGGTCGAGTACAATCCCAAGGCAGTAACCCCAGTAGAAGAAAAGGGAATAGACGTAACCTACGAGGACATAGGCGGACTTGACGAGGAACTAAAGAAAGTGAGGGAGATGATAGAGTTGCCTCTCAAGCACCCTGAAATCTTTGAGCGGCTAGGCATAGAAGCGCCCAAAGGCGTGCTGCTGCACGGACCGCCTGGCTCAGGAAAGACCCTGCTCGCAAAAGCAGTGGCCAATGAAACCAATGCAAAATTCATGCTTATCAACGGGCCAGAGATTATGAGCAAATACTACGGCCAGTCAGAGGAAAACCTGAGGAAAAAGTTCGAGGACGCAGAGAAGAACGCGCCCAGCATCATATTCATAGACGAAATAGACGCCATAGCCTCCAAGAGAGAGGAGAGCAGAGGCGAAGTCGAGAGACGAGTAGTGGCTCAGCTACTCGCCCTCATGGACGGCCTGCAGAGCAGAGGCAAAGTCATAGTCATAGCTGCCACCAACATACCAAACGTGCTTGACCCAGCCCTGAGAAGGCCCGGAAGGTTTGACAGGGAGATAGAAATAGGCGTACCAGATGAAAAAGGAAGAGACACCATCCTAAAAATCCACACCAGAAACATGCCCATGGACAAAGACGTGAACCTAAAGAAAATGGCCCAGATAACCCACGGCTTCGTAGGAGCAGACCTGGCAAGCCTGGCTAAAGAAGCAGCCATGATCGTGCTCAGAAGGGTGCTGGGAGACACCAAGCTCAAAGAAAGCGAACCCATACCCCAGAACATACTGGACAAGCTCGTGCTCAGACAATCAGATTTCAAAGAAGCCCTGAAGACTGTGAGGCCAAGCGCGCTGAGAGAAGTCCTAATAGAAATCCCAAAAGTGAAATGGGATGACATCGGAGGGTTGCAAGACGTGAAACAGGAACTAATAGAAGCAGTGGAGTGGCCCCTTAAATACAGGAATAACTTCAAGAGAATGGGAGTGTCGCCCCCAAAAGGAGTGCTCTTATACGGAGCGCCTGGCACAGGCAAGACACTGCTCGCAAAAGCAGTAGCCAATGAGTCAGAATCCAACTTCATACTGGTAAAAGGGCCAGAGCTACTGAGCAAATGGGTAGGGGAAAGCGAGAAAGCAGTAAGAAAAGTGTTTGAAAAAGCCAGGCAGACCAGCCCCACCATCATATTCTTCGACGAAATAGACGCCATTGCGCCCCGCAGAGGCATGAGCAACGCGGAAGTCAAGGTTACAGAGCGAGTGGTAAACCAGCTACTTACAGAGATGGACGGCCTGCAGGAACTAACCGACATAGTAATCATAGGCGCCACTAACCGGCCGGACATACTCGACACAGCACTGCTAAGACCCGGAAGGTTTGACAGGATTATCATGGCACCTGTACCTAACAAGAAAACAAGAAAAGAAATACTCAGGGTCCACACCGCAGATATGCCCTTGGACAAAGACGTGAAACTCGACGAAATCGTGACTAAGACAGAAGGCTATGTCGGGGCAGACATCCAGAGTGTGTGCAGAGAAGCAGCCATATACGCGCTCAGGGAAGACATAAAATCCAGTAAGATAAAGATGAAACACTTTGAGAAAGCCCTGGAAAAAGTGAACCCGTCAGCAACCAAAGAAGTAGAAGAGGCATACAAGGAGCTTGGAAAGATGTTCAGAGCAGCCCGAGGCAAGGAAATGCAGAAAGAAAAACCTGCTTATTACGGCTGAAGTACACCATCCCATATCTTTGCGTTTGCTTGTGTTTGCTCGTATTTGCTATTCCTGCTTGCTCATATCTGATTTTGTCTGATTTGCTTTATGCATTCAGTTTGCATTCAGTTTCTTAAGAAAAGAATTCTGCTTGTCATGCTTGTCAAGAAGCACAGGAGCGCAGGCAAGAACAGCAACAAGGCTTATAACTCCTACGATTATGAACAAGCTGCTGATGCCAATCCTCACAGCCAGGAATCCAGAAACAATAGAGAAAACAAAGAACCCGATTCTCGCAATAGCAGTGTAAGAGCCAACCACCACACCTTCCATCTTCTTGTTCTCGCCTATGCTCGACATAAAAGTCCAGGCCGACACATTCCAGAAACAATTAGCCACGCCTTCCAAGAACAACATCACGAGCAAAGGCCAGAATGAGCGTGTAAGCCCTACCAGGATTATGAATAAAGATGATAGCACAACAGATACCAGTGTTACACTGCCGCCGCCCTTCTTATCAACATACCTGCCTGCATATCCCTGAAATACATGCATAATCTCTCTTGCAAAAAAGAGTATGCCGACCTCCTGGTAACCAACTCCAAAACTCAGGGCAAGAAAAGGAAGGAAGATGGTGACTACGGGCAGCCGGGTATGCATGGCCACGCCTACAAACGCCATGGTCCTGAGCTTCCTCTCCTTCCAGAAAAGCTTAAGAGCAGAAAGAGGATTAAAATCCTTCTTCCTTACCACGGGCTTGTGATGGCTTTTCCACAGGGAAAGCCATACCAGCAGCAAGGTATAGCCTATGGCTGATATAAGAAAGGGGAATCTCAGGAAGAAAACCTCTGCCAGAAAAGTGCCTGCCAAGGGCGCCAGGACACGACCAAAAAAAGCAAAGCTGAGAAAAACACCTGCCTTAGAGCCACGCTCGCCGTCAACAATCTTATCCTCGATTCTGGCCAGGCTTATTAAGAAGACCATGGACCAGCCAATAGCAGAGAACACCCTTGCAATGATTATGGACGCAACAGTGGCAGGCCACAAGTAAAGTATGACTGCAAGGAGCTGGGAAGCCACGCCCCAGTATATCACTCTCTTCCTGCCTGCATGGTCAGAAAGGTTACCAATCATAGGAGAGAAAAAAATAACAAACAAAGAGAACAAAGAAAACACAATCCCAATCAACTCTTCTCCAAGGCCGACACTCTTAAAATATATTGAGAGCAAAGGAATGTACAGGAACATGAGAAAGTTGAAAACCATGTTAACCAGCGTGGGGACAAAGAGCTTGCTCCCGGGGTTAAACATCATAAAACAACCCCCTGTATCCATGGTTTAAATAATTTACTGATAACCCAAACTCATCTCAACAACAAACTTTATAAAACAAAACATCTCAAGAGAATACAAACAAATACAAACAGATTTTTTTTGTTTAGAGAGGTGGAAGCATGACTAAGAAGAAGACTAAAATAATAATAGGGGCTGCCGCAGCCGCAACTGCAATCGCAGGCCTTATATACGGCGCCAAAAAAATGCATGAGAAAGGATATGACAAAAAAGCAATTGACAGACTGAAAAAATACGCGGAGAAACTGAAAAAAGAGGCTGCCAACCTGGAAAAAAAGACCATTGCAAAAAAGAAAACTACGAGAAAGAAGCCTGCAAAAAAGAGGACTACAAAAAAAAAGACAACAACCAGGAAGCGGCCTGCCGGTAAGAGAACCAGCAGAAAAAGAAAAAAATAAAGAAGAAAAGAAATACTTTTTTGTTTTTTTAATCAACCTTTTAATGAAAAATGTTCAGGCAAGGAGAAAAAATAGAGGTTAAAACAAACACCCATGTATTCAAAGGCATATTCATCAAAGAAGATAAGGGTTTCTTAATCATAAAGCTCAGCAACGGCTACAACATAGGGATTGCCAAGAGGAACATCAAAGAAAAAAAAAGCCTGGCCAAGCCTGAAAAAAAAGATGAGAAACAAGAGCAGATAAAGCAGAACCCAAAGCTACCATTAATATCAATTCTTCACACCGGCGGAACCATTGCGAGCAGGGTCGACTACACCACGGGCGCAGTAGTCGCGCAGTTCACGCCGCAAGACATAATAGGATTGTTTCCTGAGCTGAAAAAAACCGCCAGTATTAAGAGCAGGCTCATCAGCAACATACTCTCAGAGAACATGACCTTCTCGCACCACAACATAATAGCAAGAGCAGTGCAGGAGGAAGTTAAAAAAGGAGCTAAGGGAGTTATTGTGACGCATGGCACAGATACCCTGCACTACACAGCTGCTGGTCTCGGTTTCGTGCTTGAGAACCCGGGCATTCCCGTGGTCTTGGTGGGCAGCCAGAGGAGCAGCGACAGGCCGAGCAGCGATGCAGCAGCCAACCTGATAAGCGCAGCCACGTTCATAACAAATTGCAGGGCAGAAGGCGTTTATGTGTGCATGCACGAGAACCCTAATGATAACACCTGCCTTGTAATTCAGGGAGTTAATGCCAGAAAGATGCATACCAGCAGGAGAGATGCATTCCGGGCCATAAACAAGGGCTTAATCGCAAGGATTGATTATGAGCACAAAAAGATAGAATGGCTCAGGGAAGTGGAAGAAAAGATAAAAACAGAAAAAAAAGGAAGTGAAAAAAAGCAAAAAAACCCGGAGTTCAGGCTCAGGTTGTTCAACCCAAAAATAAGGGTGGGACTGCTTAAAACCCATCCCAACATACAGGCTGAGGAACTCGAAGCCTACAAGGGCTTTGACGGGATTGTAATAGAAGGAACAGGCCTGGGCCACGTAGGAATAACACAGGTCGACAATTACGCCAGGGAGAACACCAAAGTAAGAAAAGCCCTGGAAACACTTATTAAAAAGATG
>CAYRRQ010000066.1:5299-5812 GCA_964426715.1 uncultured Methanosarcinales archaeon | reverse complement strand
ATATAACTCCTTCCACGGGTTCTAATGCGGCAGGCACCCTTCACTACATAGACGAAACCACTGGTAACCCTGGGGGGAGCGACCAGGACTGGAATGGAACAAATAATACTTACAGGGATGACGGTTTGTCAGGGGAAACAAAGTATTGTTATAAGATAAAGGCTAAGAACAACAATAGTATAGAAACCTCTTATTCTGCTACTTCCTGCGACTACACCAATGCAGTTGAAGAGTGCCAAGAGTTGGATCAGAACAACTCCTTGTACGTTCTCAATAACTCTATTACCAGCAATTCAGGTGTTTGCTTTAACATCACTGGTAATAATGTGACCCTGGACGGCAGGGGGTACTGGATTAGTTATGCTATTACTGGCACTGGCACCGCTATACTTGCGAATAAGAGCAGGCAAATCACTATTAGGAATATTAATATCAACCAGACTAATAGTAATAGGGGGGGAAGCCCGGCCATACAACTAATAAACAGCCAAGACAATAATATTACTAATATAA
>CAYRRQ010000066.1:754-5199 GCA_964426715.1 uncultured Methanosarcinales archaeon | reverse complement strand
CAACCTCACCAACACCAACTTCACAGAAAAATACTGGACCAGCGGAACAGCCACCTTAAACGTCTTCTGGCACCTAAACATACACGTAAACGACACACAAAGCAACAACATAAATACCGCAAACATAACCTGTTATGATATAAATAATAACCAAATATTCACAACCCTAACCAACAGCACAGGAGACATACCCAGACAAACCCTACTATCATACACCCAAAGCAGCACAGACAACCCCAACGACAAAACACCCCACACATGCAACGTCACAAAAACAAACTACTTCAACAAATCCCAAAGCATAGACCTAGACACCAACAAGCAAGAAACCATCACACTCACCAACACAAACCTACCAGACATAACCCTTAACAATCCTGTAGATGGCAGAATCTACGCCAACACCACAGTACTAGTAAACATAACAGTCAGCAACAACACCAACAACACCTGGTATGAATGGAATTATACTCTCTACAACTACACGCAACCAACACAACATGATTTTAAGACAGAAGGATACCATAATATAACTGCTTATGCCAGTAATAGTAATGGAACAACCAGCAGCACAGCTACTTTCAGGATTGCTTTAAGCCCTGTCAACATAAGCACATGCCAAGACCTAGACTCGCCAGACATAGAATACCAACTAAACCAAAGCATCACCAGCACAGACGGCACATGCTTCGAAATAAAAGCAAACAACATAACCTTCAACGGCAAAGGACACAGCATAGCATACGCCACAACAGGAACAGGCAAAGCCATCTACACCAACGGCTACAAACAAATCACCATAAAAAACCATAATATCAATCAGAATGATACTGCTAGGACAGGAAGCCCGGCCATACAACTAATAAACAGCCAAGACAATAATATTACTAATATAACCCTTGACATCTATGGAGAGGACTACCCAGACGCATACAACTACGGCATAGACCTACAAAACACCACCAACACCACTATCAGCAAGAACACCATAACCACCCAAGACCCATGCGACTACTGCCACGGCATATATATGAGGAGCAACAGCCACAACAACACAATAAAACACAACACCATAAACACCAAAGGCTACTTCAGCCACGGAATATACAGCCACACCAGCAACCAACACCTAATACAAAACAACACCATAAACATAACCGACTCACAAGGAAGAGGAATCTACCTCTACAACACAGACAAAACCACCATAAACCAAACCACCATACACACAGACTCCTACGGCATCAGACTATACAACTCAGACCAAAACCACATAACCAACACCCAAATCACCGGCACAGACTACCTAACATACTTCTATAACAGCGACTACAACAACATCACCAACACCAACATCACAGGCACCTCCTACAGCACAGTCTACATAGATGAAGCCAACAAACAAACATACATAAACAACACCAACATCAAATGCAGCAGAAACTGCATAGACACAAGAGGAGACAGCAACGACCAACAACTAACCATAAACCACTGCAACATCACAAGCACAGGAGACACCAGCAGCGCAGCAGTCGAGATAAACAGAATCAACACCCTAACCATCAACAACACCAACATCACAGCCACCAACGCCAACGAAGGCAGAGGACTAAAACTATCAACCTACACCTACAACGCACAAATACAAAACACCAACATAAAAACAGCAGGAACAGGCAACTCAGAAGCACTCTACCTAGAGACAGACAACAACAACATAAAATTCAAAAACTGCAACATCAACGCAAGCCAAGACGACGACATCTACATAAGCGGATCAGACGGAACCATCAACCTCACCAACACCAACTTCACAGAAAAATACTGGACCAGCGGAACAGCCACCCTCAACATATTCTGGTATATAAATGTGTATGTGAATGATACGAGCAGCAACCCTATCACAAGCGCTAATGTAACTAGTTGGAATAAGAACAACGCGCAGTCATTCACAGAGCTGACCAATAGTTCCGGATGGATAGCCAGGCAGGAAGTCCTGGAATATTCAGAAGATAATAACGGAGCCACATATTACACGAATTACACTCTTAAAGCTGATAAGTCAGGTTATCTTTCTAATTCAAGGGATTTAAACTTTACCACTAATAAAGAAACTTATATAACCCTTGAGGATATAGGGTGCGGCCTGGTTTATGACGCTCCAGGAACTTATAATTTCACCAACAACATTTCTGGCAGCGGAACTTGTATAAACATAGGAAGTGACGACATCATAATTTATTGTAATGGTTACAGCATTACCGGGAACAGTTCTGGCATAGGCATTAACAATACTGGCGGCTATGACAATATCAGCCTGAACCAGTGTGTTTTAAGGAACTTTTCTGAAACAATAAAATTCAATAACAGCGAGAACATTTCCTTCCTTGACAGCGTGATAGAGAATTCTTCCACTACTGACGTATGGACAGGTGGAAACAGCAACATCACTTTCCTTAACATTTCATTCAATAAATCAAGGACTAATGTTACTAACGGAACCCTTTGGGTTAAGTGGTTTATTGACGCGTATGTTAATGACACCCAAGGAAACCCCCTGGACGACGTGAATGTTACTTGCTGGGATGTTAACAGCAACAGATTATTCACTGAACTCACTAATTCATCAGGAGAGATATCTCAACACAACATCACCGAGTATTATGAAAATTCATCTAGCAAGTACTATTATACAAACCACACCCTGAACTTCACCAGCATAATAACCACGACCCAGACAAAAAAGGTTAATCTCACTACCAACAAATACATAGTAACTACCCTGGAGACCAAAGAAGTGGAAACAGGTTTTTGCAATGACGGGCTTGACAACGACGATGATGGTTATGTAGATGAGTATGATGCTGATTGTTTCTGTGACAAGGGCAATGATACAGATACTTGTTGGGTTAACACTTCACATTCAATCCCATCTTCTGTATTCAAACTTAACAACTTAATAATCCAGGATTCAGGCGAATTAAAAAACGAAACGCGATTCTCTAATATAACCCTGAACTGCTCTGGCAACCTGACCATGACTGGTAATGCAACTATTGTCACAACAAATATTTCTA
The DNA here is from genome assembly GCA_964426715.1 of uncultured Methanosarcinales archaeon. Taxonomy (GTDB): domain Archaea; phylum Nanobdellota; class Nanobdellia; order Woesearchaeales; family SM23-78; genus SM23-78. The sequence goes on along the minus strand of CAYRRQ010000066.1, from coordinate 2,119 downwards.
TTATTGCTGATGATGTAACTATTGGTGTTAATGCAAGCATTAATGTTACAGGAAGAGGATACCCAGGTAGTACTAATGATGATGTTGATGGTAATGGTCCGGGCAATGGAAGTTCAGCAATGTCAACTGGCGGAGGCGGAGGGGGAGGAGCAAGTTATGGAGGCGCAGGAGGAGATGCAGAAAGCGGACCCGGAACAGGAGGACAAGTTTATGGTTCAATAACACAACCAAACCAATTAGGAAGTGGAGGAGGAGCAGCATACTCCAATAAAGCAGGAGGAGACGGCGGAGGACTAATAATAATCAACGCATCTAACAAAATAAACATAACTGGAAAAATAATAGCAAACGGAGAAAAAGGAACAGCAGGTATCAGCAGCAACTCCAATGCAGGAGGCGGAGGAGGAAGCGGAGGAAGCATATACCTAACAGCCAACACCATCACAGGAACAGGAAACATAACCAGCAACGGAGGAAACGGAGGAGACCACAGCCAAGACGACGGAGGAGGAGGAAGCGGAGGAAGAATCGCAATCTACTACAACAACAACACCCACACAGGAACCATAAAAACACAAGGAGGCAACGGACCCGGAGCAGGAAAAGACGGAGGAGCAGGAACCATCTACCTCAAAAAAAACACAGAAACACACGGAGGACTCATCATCAACAACCACAACAGAGTAATCTCAGAAAGCAAAACAAACATCACCAACACCCACACCTTCAACTGGGTTAACTTAACTAACGCCACTATACACGGACAAAAAATCACAATAACACAAGAACTCAACACACTACCAGGAACCCTCTACCTAAACAACAAAATCAACGCCAGCAACATAATAATACACAACCAAAGCACACTAACACACACCGATAACACAGACACACAAAACTACATACTAAACATAACCTGCACCAACCTAACCATACACTCAGGAGGAAGCATCAACACAAGCCACAAAGGATACACAGCAGGAAAAGGAACCAACGGAGGAGACGGAAACGGACCAGGAAAAGGAACAGGCAGCACAGACTACAACGACGACGGAGGAGGAGGAGCAGGACACGGAGGAAACGGAGGAAACGGACAAGGAGGAATAGCAGGAGGACCAACCTACGGAAACCTCACCCACCCCCAAACCATAGGAAGCGGAGGCGGAAGCGGATACTACTCAGACGGAGGAGACGGAGGAGGACTCATAATCATCAACGCCACCAACACCATCAACATAACAGGAACAATAGAAGCCAACGGAGAAAACGGAAAAGCAGACGGCAGCTACAGCGGAGGCGGAGGAGGAGCAGGAGGAAGCATATACCTAACAGCCAACACCATCACAGGAACAGGAAACATAACCA
>CAYRRQ010000066.1:0-654 GCA_964426715.1 uncultured Methanosarcinales archaeon | reverse complement strand
ACGGAGGAGACCACAGCCAAGACGACGGAGGAGGAGGAAGCGGAGGAAGAATCGCCTTGATTTACACAACCTATTGTAGCGAAACATCATTTGTTACAACAATTACCAACACATCTACTGGAGGAACAGGTTATGAAAGTGGAGAAGACGGAACCATCTTTTATGGATGTATAAATAATCCTCCGAGTGTCAGCTTAAGAGCGCCTGGCAACAACACTAACCAGCCTATTTCATCAATTAATTTCTCATGGAATTATAATGATGATAACAATGATGAGCAGCAGTCTTATCAGTTAATGATTGATGACAACGCTGATTTCTCCAGCCCTGTTCATAACATAACTGCCAACACCACCAACCAGTCAAAGGTATTAACTGATTTTAATACAACCACATATTACTGGAAAGCCAAGGTCCTGGATTTTGATTCCAGAAAGAATGAAACCGGGGAGTGGAGCAGCTGGAGCGACACCTGGCAGTTTACCGGGAGAAACATCACTATTCACTGGGTGAATGCCAGCCCTGACCCTGCATCTCCCAATGAGATGATAAACATAACCTCAAATATTACTGGCAGCGCCCTTAACAAGGTAAGAGTCTTGTTTAACGGCACCACTTATCCCATGACTAACGGCGGCTCAGGAGACATCTATT
>CAYRRQ010000065.1:0-6002 GCA_964426715.1 uncultured Methanosarcinales archaeon | reverse complement strand
GTCGTTGCCATTATTGTTGCCATGCTGCGTAGCAGTAATGGTAACTGGCACGACGCAGCTGACCAAGTTCCTAGGATTTATTATAGGGGTTTGGTCAGCGAAGCAGGATTTTTTGAACGCGCCCCCACTGGACGCACTGGACAAGTGTTGGCGTAGGGTATTTAAAGAATGCCTGGTTATTGTTTGCTGTGGCGAGTATGTAGTGCTTGCCATTCCTCCGGCTCTCCGGCGCCATAGCAGCGCCTAATATAAGAGAGCCTTTGAAACAAAAAGCGAATCCAAGAGCAAAGCTTTTGGTTATTCAAGGAAACTTGGATAAAGCAAAATGGAGGCGATATGTATGGAAAGAGACCAAGAGACAGAAGAAAAAAGTTTTTCTGGGGGTTCGGACGCTCCGAACACACCCATAAAGAAGTTTAAGGCAGGGGCAATTACTGCCACGATCTGGGAGAACCAGACCAAGAACAACAAAGGCGAGAGCATAACTTATAAGAGCATAAGTTTTGACAGGAACTACAAGGACGCCAATGATGAGTGGCAGAAAACCAATTCTTTAAGGACCAATGACCTGCCCAAAGCAGCCCTTGTTCTTAGCAAGGCATACGAGTTCCTGATGCTGAACGACACTGAGAGAAGGGACGACTAAGAGGTGGCATGATGCAAAAATCAGAATATAAGCAAATCAGTAAATCAGAAAGATTTAAAACCAATAGGGTAATACCCAGAACCATGAGTGCAAGCCCTTCTCAGAAGACAAGCAAGAAGACCAGCAGTGATAAAGACGAGATGAAAGTAGAAGACCTGCCAGGTATAGGCGCAGCTACAGGCGAGAAGCTCAGGGCAACTGGTTTTGACAACCTGATGAGCATTGCAGTGGCTACGCCAGGAGAACTGGTTGACGTCGCAGGCGTATCTGAAGCTGTTGCCAGGAAAGCCATAACCGCTGCTAGGGACAACCTGGACATGGGCTTTCAGTCAGGAACAGACCTCCTGAAGAAGAGAGAGAACATTAAGAGGGTAAGTGCTGGTTGCAAGAACTTTGACACCCTGCTCGGCGGAGGAGTTGAGTCAGGAGCAATCACTGAGTGCTTTGGACCTTATGGTAGCGGGAAAACCCAGATAGGCCATGTCTTGGCAGTCCAGTGCCAGCTAAACGATCCGGACGCAATAGCTGTTTACATTGACACTGAGAACACTTTCAGGCCTAACAGGATTAAGCAGTTCGCAGAGGCCCGTGATAAGGATGCCCAGAAGATTCTGGGCAACATAAAAGTGGCCCGGGCTTTTAACTCTGACCACCAGATGCTCTTAGCAGAAAAGGTGGAGGACCTCATAAAGCAGGGACTTAAAGTAAAGTTACTGGTCGTGGACTCCCTGACTGCTCATTTCAGGGCAGAATTTGTTGGCAGGGGCACCTTGGCTGACAGGCAGCAGAAGCTTAACAAGCATATGCACACTCTGGCAAAAATCGCAGACATGTACAACATTGCTGTTTTTGTAACCAACCAGGTAATGGCCAAGCCAGACATGTTCTTTGGCGACCCCACAGAAGCCATAGGCGGCCACATAGTTGCTCATAACAGCACCTACAGGATTTACCTGCGCAGAGGCAAGAAAGGAACCCGTGTTGCCAAGCTGGTGGACGCACCTGACCTTGCTGATGATGAGTGCGTGTTCAGGATTGTTGACAAAGGCATTGAGGACGCTTAAGTGTTTTTTAGTTCGGAGGATTTCACGCAGTGAATATCCTCCTTAAGTTTTTTTGATTAAACTTTTTCTAAAAGTTTAAGGGGTTTGAAGACGTTTGAAATTATTTCTTTATTTTTATTTTTTTAGAAAAATATTCAAAATTTTTAATTTTGTTTTTTTCTTTCTCTTGTTTTTCTATAGGGTTGAACGAGTGCAACGAGCGCACACCGTATCCTTTTCGTATGCTCAAAAATCTTAGGTTAGATTTTTGGCACACAAAAGCAAAGCTTTTGATGAACGTTTTGCGCGTAGCGGAAAAGGTTTTTTGGGTTAACTTTATAAATAAACCTTGTTTTTGTGTGTTCTAAATATAACTTTATGGAGGGATTAGATAAATGTTTGGAAGAAGATTTTCCCCTGTAAGCGAAGGGGATGAGGTAGATGTAAAGATAGAAGCTGTTGGTGCTAAGGGCGACGGTATTGCCAAGAAGCAAGGTTTTGTTTTGTTCGTGCCCAACACCAAGGAAGGAGACGAAGTAAGGGTAAGAGTGACCAAGGTCCTGCGAAACGCAGGGTTTGCAGAAGTAATATCCGATGCTGAGTCCCCGGCTGCTGGTTCTGATGAGTCAGAGGAAGACAAGACAGAGGAAGAAGTGGCTGACCTGGAGAAGGAGTCCGAGGAAAAGGACAGCGAGAGCTTTGGAGAAGAAGATAAGGAAGCAGAAGAGGCAACAGAGAAAGCAGACGAGCCAGAGGAAAAAGAAGAATCCGAGGACGAGTCTGAGAAAGACGAGGAAGAAGACAAGAAAACCAAAGCCAAGAAGAAGAAAGAAGCAGATGATGACAGTGAGGATGAGGACGATGACGAGGAAGGCGACGAGGACAAAGAGGACGAGGAAAAGGACGATGATGACGACGAAGAAAAAGAATCTGATGACGAGTCTGACGAGGACGACGACGAAGAGGATGACTCTGATAAGAAAAAGAAATGATTCTGCATAAAACTGTTTAATATATTATTTTATTTTTTTCTTTTAATTTTATGATTATCTTATGCTAAAAATGAGATTATTCATTGCAATTGATGTGTCAGGAGAAATTAAGGAAGATATTGCTAAGCTGAAGTCTTTCTTAGAGGATGTTCAGGGAATCAGGACGGTATCTGATGATAACCTTCATTTCACCCTGAAATTCCTGGGCGATGTTGGCGAGGAAAACCTGGAGCCAGTAAAAAAGGCTCTCAGCCAGGTAAGGTTTAATCCTTTTAAGCTGAGGATTAACAAGCCGGGATGCTTTCCTAATGAGGATTATGTGCGCGTGTTATGGGTTGATACAGAGCAGTCTGACGAATTGTTAAGCCTAAAGAACAATATTGACCAGGCATTGCCTGGGTTTAAGGATGATTATGAGTTCAGGAATCACCTGACCTTTGCACGGGTCAAACACTTGTCTCCGGAGGACAAGAAGAAAGTCATAGAGCTAATCACTAATGCGCGGGTTGAGAAAAAGGAGTTCCTGGTTGACAAGTTCAAGCTTTACAAGAGCGCCCTTACCCCTAAAGGCCCGGTTTACGAGGTTGCTGCCAGTTTTTCCTGAGCAAAAGCTTTGACAATAATTTGGTTTCAAAGAAAAACATTTATAAACCCTTTTTATAACCCGTGTATCACAGCCTTGTTGAGAGGAAAGCTTGGAAAGGACTCTTGGCAAAATACTGCTTTGGGCGATAAAAAAAGTAGTGATAGAAAACTAATTCTATTGCTGCATTAACACAGGAGGAAATAGAAAATGGAAGAAGAACAACTGCTTATACCAAACGACGAATACCTGAAAGCAGGCATTCACATAGGAACCAAGTTCAAGACCAAGTACATGAAAGACTTCATATACAAGACCAGGCCTGACGGTCTCAGCGTGCTGAATGTACAGCAGATAGATGAGAGGATAAGGGTTCTCATAAGCTTCTTATCTAATTATGAGCCAGAAGAAATCATGATAGCAGCCAGGAGGGAGAACAGCTGGAAAGCAGCCAATCTCTTCGGAGAGCTGACAGGCGCCAAGATATACACAGGCAGATACCCGCCCGGCATACTAACCAACCCCCAGCTAAAAAAATTCGTGGAAATAAAAGTCCTGCTCGTAACAGACCCTTGGCCTGACAGGAACGCAATCAGCGACGCCACCAAAGTAGGCGTACCAGTCATAGCATTATGCGACACTAACAACCAGGCCAACAACCTGGACCTCGTAGTGCCGTGCAACAACAAAGGAAAAAGAAGCCTCGGACTAATATTCTGGCTGCTAACCAAGGGATACATGGAAACCAGGAACATGGTAAACAAGGGCAGCTTCAGCCACACCATAGAGGACTTTGTAGAAGAATACTAGAAAAATACAGAAAGCATCATAGTATAACAGGACATCAACTCCTTGCATTGGACTTATCAAAACCAGGTTTAGTATTTTTACTATTAGAAGCCTTCTGAGGCTTTTCAGCATGACTCTTCCTGACCTCTTCTATTCCCTTGTCAACAATACGAAAAACAATGCTCTTGCCATCCTCTATACTGCGGTGCTTGTGGATAACAGCCACCCGGTTAGGCCCGCTCTTTCTCAGCTCTATAAGGCACTTGCTCATGTTCCTCATCATCATGCCGCCCAGTACCTTAACCTCGTCCTTTTTCTCTAAGTCCGCGTAAACAGGAGAAGTAAGAATTACAGGAATATCTTTTTTTCTTGCCAGTTCCAGCAGGGTCCTGAGCTGCCCTACCAGCTTGTTGTTCAAGCCCCGGTTATCCTCATCGCTCATCTCAGTCCTGTAAAGAACAGTCATGGTATCTACGAATATAATGCCCACATCCTGCTTTAACAATCTGCTAAGCCTGGAAACAGCCTTTTCCTGCTCTGAAAAACTGGTTGGTTTTAAAAAAATTATTTTCTCCAAAGCCTTCTTATAATCAGGGCATACCTGCCTGAACCTGGTCACAGAAAAACTAGCCTCAGTATCAACATAAATGACTTTCTGCCCCTTAACACTGTTGGCAATGCACAACAAGCACAGGTTGGTCTTGCCGCTCCCAGCAGGGCCGTAAACAGTGGTAAGAATACCCTTTTCATAACCCCCCTCCAGCAACCAGTCCATGACAGCAGTGCCAGTGCTAACCCTGGTCTCCTTGTAATCCCTGCTCGCAGAACCATTATCCTTATTATTATCATAAGTATTCATATGTTCAAGGGAATTAAACAGAAGTATTTATGCTTTTTTGTTTGTCAAGGATTATGTTGGAAAAATCTCTGTCTGCGCCATTGTTGCCAGGTGTTAATGAATATGAGGAGGTAATAATGGCAAGGCCAGACGTAGCTGACTTTGTTCCTAGAACTTTAGTTTAGGGTTAAAGTCAGCGAAGTAGGAGATTTTCAACACGAATCTTACAATAACCTTCACTTAGAAGTTCCCATACACGTCTCATACATAGTCCTCAAGCCCTTCTTAAGAGTCTTGGGATCAGCAATCCTGGCGTGCAGGCTCGGCTTAATAATCCATTTCTCAGCCATGCCGGGATTAAGAAAAATAAAGCAAATCCTCTTGTTCTGCTTGAACAAGCCCCAGTTATCAACCAATACCCTGAAATTATGCTCATTGCAAAGACAGACAAAAGTCAGGTCTCCCTCCTGCTCAGCCTTCTTAATCATGTCCAGGTCAAGGTTCTCGCCATAATAATAAATCCCTTTTTTCCCCTCCTTGTACTCGCACAAAACCCTGCCCTTCTCAGCCTTGTAATTAACCAGGCTCTGACTTGCTATGTCTCTCTGCCGTATGAAATGTATTGTCCAATCCTCAAGGTTCATGATGTCTCCCCTTTTATTTAACCTGCTTGGCTGCAAAAAGATAAGCATACGGGACCAGGAAGAAAAAAGAAAAAACAATTCCTGAAACCAAGGGGCTGTGATAATTCTCAAAACCCAGGCTGAAACTAAGCAGATTAACCCTGCTCGTAATCAAAAAGAAGTTCAGCAACGCGATTATAGGTATGAGAAAAGACAATAATACGTGATGATGATGCTCCAGCCAGTCCAACTCCTTAATTATAATCATGATAAGAACTCCTAATAAGAAGCCTAGCACCCCAATAATAATATATGTCCACCCCCCTGCCACGAACAATAAAGGAATGCTTACCAGGGAAAACAGGACAGCACCCACAATCCCGACTACCAGGACGAGCCAGTAAAGCCATTCCTCCAGCTTCCTGACATGAGGATGCTTTTTCTTCTCAGCCTCAGCACGGATACGCCCGGCCCTGTCAATCTCTTGC
>CAYRRQ010000064.1:0-6047 GCA_964426715.1 uncultured Methanosarcinales archaeon | reverse complement strand
TAACAGCCACAGGGTCGCCTGCGCGCACATACTCCCAGAAGCTGGTAAACTTCAGGGTGGTGATGTGCAGCTTCCTCGGAGCTATGTCTGCGATTATCTTCTGGATTATCAGGCGGTAGCTCTGGACAAACTCCCTGTCCACCACAATGCTCACATCGTCCACCACTACGAGGATGTCAATGTCTCCTTTGCTCTGCTGCTTCTTCCTCGCAGTGCTGCCGAACAGCACAATGGCCTTGATAAAATCAGCGAACTCCTTGTAAACCCTCTTGCTGAAATCATAGGCAATATCAGAGACCTCCTTGGAGTAACTCTCAGAAACCTGCTTTTTCCTCTTATGGATGTCGAACTCCACCTAAAAACCCACCTCTTTTTATATGTTTTAGGAGCTGGCTCTTATTAAATCTTTTGTTTTTTTCTTGGGTTGTTGCAAAATCCTACTTCGCTTTGCTCGCTTTAAACTTCTCGCAAAGCTTCGCCGCGCCATTGCAAGCCTTCAAAACAAAACAGGCGTTGCAAATAACGGCTGCGACGGATTATGCAACAAACCTTTTTTTAAGCACACATAATCATTCTCACTCCATAGGTACTTCTGACCACAAGCTCCACTCGTTGCTCGGAGCATAAGCGCCCACAATATAGGTTGATGGGTTGTGATAGCCAAAGTGCTGCTCATGCATACTCCTGAAAGTCGGGGCGCGTGTAGTGCTGTAAACAGGGCTGCCCATCAGAGCCCAGGTGTCAGGCATGGCTGTCTGGGTGTTAAAACTGCCTGCTTCCACAATAAAGTCTTTTAGGCCTGCGTCTTCCATGTTCTTAATGAACTCTTTCATAGGAACATTTCCCTCGCCGGGCGTGAGATGCTCGTCGTCATATCCAAAGTTGTCAGTCAGGTGTACATGGCCGACTATGCCTTCTTTTGCCAGCTTCTTGGTCTCTTTTAAGAGCCACTTGTTAAACCTCTTATCCCTCTCTTCTGGTGTTTCGCCTTCTTTTGCCTTCAGCCTCTGCCTCCAGAGATTGAAATGCCCGATGTCCAAGGTGGCTTTTATGTGCTGCTTTGCCAGTTTCTTGGCCTCGCCTTCAGAATAGCCTTCTCCTCTCAGCTGCTGCGCCATTTTATTTCTTGAAGCCTCTATTATCTTCCTGAATTCGTCAGGGTGGCTGCCGTACTCTTCTATGCGCCAGCTCTCAGGAGCTACAAACAAGGGCTCATCATACCTCTTCGGGTGCTTCTGGGTTTTTTTCATGGCCCTGATTCCTAGGCGGCTGATTGAATCAGCTGTTTTTTCCAAGCCATAATCCTCGACTGTTGTAACCCTTTTTATCCTTTCCATTGCGTCCTTGGCCCTGGCATCAGCAGAAGCAGATGATTCGTGGATGTGGCGCATCCGGTTCTCGTAATTCTTAATCTTTTCTTTAAGAAAGTCTTTGGGCGAAACATTTTTCGGCGGAATTAAACCTAGTTCATCAAAACCTCTTTGCCGCATTAGCTTCCACTTCTCATCTTCTGGAAGGCTTCCCTCTAGTTTTTCATAGAATTCTAATGCTTTTTCAGCTTCGTTTCTAGACTCTTCTAATCTGTCATAATCATAGGCGTAAAACAAGGATTGTCCTTTGCTCTGTGAGACCTGGTCTGCGAGTTTGGTCTTGAAAAATAATAGTTCTGGTTTTACTTCTATGCCTTTTTCTCTTAGTTTTTCTGCTTCTTTTTCAAAATAATCAAATTCTCTTCTTTCTGTCTCAAAATTGGTCTTTTCCTTGTTCCATACAGGCACCCTGTCAAACAGCCGCTCTATTTTATCAGGGTCATCAGACACCGCCCATTCCCTCTTAATAGCATTGCCTTCAATATCAACCCAGTCATCAGGGCTTACAATATTACCATTCCTGTCCTTTTGCCCTACCAGGTTTTTGCTAATCTTTTTCTCGTACTCCTCTGCTGTGTAGAACTTGGGCTCGTGCAAGACCTGGTCTCTTCTGATAGCGGTTATGTCGCCTGTCTGGGAATCAACTACTTGTATAGGGGTTTTTTCTGTTTCATACGGATAAGCTTCAAATTCTCCTTTTTCTTTGGTTCCTCTCAGCTCTGTGAGTGGCCTCTGCCATTCTCCTGTGTGAAAAACTATTGCTCCTCCCCGGGTAGTGTCTGCTGCAAAGTCTATGGCCTTGGATATCTCGTGGATTGACTGCTGCCTTGCCTGCTCTGTGAATCCTTCCCTACCCATACCTGCGAGTCCTCCCTGGTGCCAGGCTGCGTGCACACTGGTTTTTACCTTGTTAATATCTGCGAGGCCGCGGATGTCTTCTCTTTCGCGCATGCCAAAGGCTTCTGGTCCTGGCTGCTGGGAATTAGTCTTGCCCTGCCCCATGAACTCGAATTCGACCTTGCCTGCGCCTTCTCTTATCTTGGCTTCAAACGAGCGCACCTGGTGCTGCATGGGATTGGTGCCTGTTCCTATTTCTTGGGGGCCTAGGCTGCTGGCTTCAACTGCTTCTGCAGTGTCGCTGGGAGGGGTATCGCTCGGCTCCAGGGTGCCGTGCCCCCTGTCCAGGGCGTGGTAGTAATCATTGAAGTAGTTGCTGCCCAAATTCATTTTTTATCGCTCATATTGTTTTTTATATTATTTTTATGTTTACTCAAATATTGATTTTGTTTTTATTCGTGTATGTTATGGCTATTATTCATATGTTGTACTCGCTTTTCATCTCAGCAAACTCCCTGCTCTTCTTCTTGATGTGGTCTATTTCTGCGAGTTCCTTTGCAAGGTAGTTGGACTGGTCCTTGTTCTTGTAAAACTCGTCCCTACCCATTCTCTCGGCATGGTACTGGATTGTTTCTATAAAGCTCTGCTCGTCTTTTGTAAGGGCTCGGTTGCCAGCTTCCTGCGCTATGCTCTCAAGCCGGTTAACAACATTATAGTTGGTCAACTCGTAAAAGCCCGGGATTCCCTGCCTGATTTCTTCAAAGACCTCGTTGTAGCCTCTGGGCGCTGCTTCCTGCTCTGCCTGTGAGGCTCCTGTCTCTTCTTCTATTGTTTCCTCAAGGCTGGCTGCTTCTGCCTCTCTCTGCCTTCTCAGACGCTCCTCTTCTTCAAACCGCTCTTTTTCCTCTGCTTTGAGCTCCTCGAGCTCCTCGTTGATTTTCCTTCTTGCTTCTTGTATTTCCTGCTCGTTCTGCTCTTCCAGGGTTTCGATTTCCTTTTTTTTCTTCTCGAGCTCCTGCTTCTTTTTTTCTATCTGCTCTCTCTTTTCTTCTTCTACTTCTATGAGCTGCTTAATCTTTTCTTCTGGGCTCAGGCTTTCCTCATCTGTTCTCATTATAACATAAAGGCAGGATGGCTTGCTTATTAAATATTAATATTATTTATTCAAAACAGGGTTTAAGTATTCAGGTATTACCAGCTAAGCATGTTATGAGCCTTTTTATAGTTCTTGAACATCTGGTACATCTGGGATGCGACCACTCCTTCTGCGTCCCCGGGCTTTCCCTTGGTCTTTGCTTTTTTTGACTTGCCTCTCTTGCTTGGTATGACTAATGAGAACATTTCCCCAAACCCCCGGAACAGTGATATAAAGGGGTCTCCCATGCTTGAGGCCATGCCAGGTGTTTCTGGCTTTTTCTTTTTCTCGTTTTCAGTTGCCTTTTTTTTCTCTTCAAACTCTTTTTCTCCTGCTTCTGCCAGATAGTTCTCTAATTCCTCGCCCAGGGCGTCCATGGCTGACTTGACGCTATCATCCACTGTGCTCAGCAGCAAGAGGTCTTCTTCTCTTTTAAGCTTCTTATAAGCATTTATCTGGTCCTTGGTCCAGGTATAACCCCTGAAATTAACCTCGACCTTGCCATAATGGCTGGGGCCTTTGTGCGCGTACTGGTCCTGCTGAAAGCTCATCTCAGGACTGGTGCGGTACTCAAAGGTCAGGAGGACGCAGGGATGATAAGAAGTCTGGCTGGGCTTGTAAACCAGCAGTTCGATTTCTATCATAGCAGTTTCAAACGCGCTTATGATGTCAGGGCTTTCAAGGTGCTCCTGCTTCATCTGCATTCTTGCAATATTCCTGAGATAGGGCTTGACCCAGTTCATATAAGTCTTTATGACGTTCCAGTGCTGGCGCAGGTATTTGAGGGTGAAGTTCCTCCTGTTCTTTAACTCTTGGTCTGTTCTTAGCTTCCAGTTTATAAACGCGTAAAGCTTTCTTCTCAAGACGTTCTTAACATTCTTATTGTACTTCATATCATCTATTTTCTTGTCAATATCCTCTAGCTTGTAGACATGAGTATTAAAAAACAGGTCTGGCAGGATTGCGTATCCTACCTGCTGGGCTAAGTGGTATATGCTGCCTGGCTGCACCTGCCCGCCCCTGTTCTCCACTAAGTCGCTATATTCTCCTTTGAGAGCCACGTCTGCTGCCTTAACATCGCTCCACTGGTTCCTGGGCTCAAGCTTCTCGTCAAGCACCCTGAGCTCTCTTACCAACTGGAACAACTGCTTTATCATCTCAGACATGCCCTTGAAGTACTGGCTGGCCCTGTCCTGCTGCAGGCTCATACGGCTCTGGGCTGCGCCCCAGAAAGAGCTTTGCTCGCTTGCGCTGAACACGTCTGTAAGCTTCTCTATGTATGGGAAGTGGGCGTCCCGCCTCAGATAGTTGAGCAGCCAGTAATAGGTTTCTTCTATGCTTATCTTGGAGCTTGCAGCTTCTACTATTAATCTGTACCTTTTCAGGGGGTCTGGGTAAGCTGTTTTTATGTAAGAAGTGAATTTTCCCTCGAGATACGGCTGCACGCTTACCTGCTCGCCTTCCTCCCTGTCAGCGTCGGCAGGGTCTATCTCCTTTATTTTTGCTGGCTTGTAAGTGCCGTCCTCCTGCAAAGCGTATTTTGATGCAGCGCTTTTTTTTATAAAGCCGTGTTTTACCAGGAGCTTGCCATAATCTTCAGGAGTCATTTTTTCTTTTTTTTGCTCTACTTATTTTCTTAGGTTTTTCCTTGTTTTAGTGTGCTTATACTTGTTCTTTGTTTTTATGATTTATAAAACTTTATGAAAGTTTGGGATGTGTGCTTATATTTTACTTGTGATATCATATCCTAGGAGTCCGTCGCCGCTTCCATTGGCCGGAATGACAATGACGGCCGGCGCGGCGAAGCTTTGCGAGAAGTTTAAAGCGAGCAAAGCGAAGTAGGATTTTTAGGATATAACCCAGCATTCACTTATGATGCGGGTGCCGCTTTTTTCTCTCCTCCAAAGCCTTGATATGCTTTAGTTTTATCTTGATGAGCTTGTTAAGGTCTCCTGTGAGGTCTTCTAGTATCAGGCTTATGTGCTCTCCGCCCAGGAAGTGCGGGACTACTACGTAGTCAGCTCCTTTCTTGTAGAGTTCAAGGGCTTCTTCTGCACTGTAACTCGTCACTATAAGGGTTGATTCCGGGTTGATCTCCCTTACCTGTTTGATAAGCATGAGGCTGTCCTGGTGGCTGGGGATGGTGCTTATTATCAGTTCTGCCTCCTCGAGCCTTAATTTTTTTGCTATCTCAGTATCCGCAATGTCTCCGTATATGCACGACACTGTTTGTTTCATTAGCTGCTTTATGACGTCAGGATTAAGGTCAACTACTATCACGTTCTTTTTCAGGCTGTGAAGCTTCTGCAGTATGTTATATCCTATACGGTCATAGCCCACCAGCACGACCTTGTGAGGCACGCCCTGCTTTAGGTATCCCATTAATTCCTTGTTGTGTTTGTTGAGCTTTTCAAAAAAGCCCAGCTTCTTGCCTATCTTCTGATATAGCTTGTCATCGTACTTAATCAGGTACGAGGTAAGGGCTATGGTGATTATGGCTACCAGGATGGTAAGGCTGAAAATCTCTGAGTTTATATGTCCCATGTTGAATCCTTGCGCTACGATTATGAGGCCGAATTCAGATATCTGGGTCATGCTTATGCTGGTGAGAAAAGCTGTTCTTCGCTTGTAGCCGAACAATGCGAGTATGAACAGGGTTATTATTGGAAGGGCGATTATGGTGAGGCCGAGCATGACTGCGAGGG
>CAYRRQ010000063.1:0-6186 GCA_964426715.1 uncultured Methanosarcinales archaeon | reverse complement strand
CACACACTTTTACCAGATTTTTGTAAAATCTGCGGGCTGTCATGTAGACGCCGAATACAATTGATTTAACTTAACTTATTTTTCATGTCTGGAAATAGCTGGTTAGCTTGGTTCCTCCTTTTCTTTCTTTGAAATCATAGGTTATGAGTGGTAGCGCGTAGGTGTTCATGAGGAAGCTCAGCTCTCTTATTAGTTCTTCTGGTTCAAAGCTTTTGGTTCTGAAGAACCTTATTCTGTCTCCGCCTTCGAATATCTTGAAGAGTTTTTCCCTAGTGCTTATGAAGCTGCTTACAAGCGGGTCGTGGTAGTCCTGGAACTTATGTATGCTGGTTTTTATGTATCTCCTGCTTGAGAGGTCTTGTGTGTACTTACTGAACACGCTGCTGAACACGATGTCAAAGTTAAAGGGTATTCCGCATGCTTTGTATATGGTTTGCTGGGTTTTGCAAAAATTGTTTATTTCATTCTTGCTGCTTTCCATCAACTCTATGATGTGCTCGTGCTTTTTTTCTCTCCAGTCATAGTTCCAGAACCGCATATAGTTTTTTGAATAGGCAAAGAATTTCTTGGTGTAGGGCTTGTTGAGGTTGTTCAGGATTTTGAAGTATTCGTTGGCTTTTTTTTTCTGGGTAGTGTTTATTTTGAGCAGGGTCTGGGCTGCTTTGAGTAGCAGGCTCCTGAAGTCTTTTACTCCGAGTTCCTGCTGGAAGAACCTGTGCACGTCGATGGCAATGGTTGTGTTGCTTATGGCCAGGCCTTTGGTCTTGCCTCTGATGTTGTGCTTGTAGTCATGCCATTCTTCTTTTTTCAGGGTGTAGGGTCCTGCTTTGCCTATGATTATGGGCGCTCTGTGCACTCTGTTGTTTTGTATGTTAAGCTTGATTTCTTCTTCTGACAACGCGTCTATGATGGTGTTGAAAAGGGGTTTATGATTCCTTATTTGCTGGGACTCGGTTTTTAGTATTAGGGAGACGTTTCTGGGGTTGGTCTCTGCAAATGCTTTTATGAACTCTCCTGTTTTCTTGTCGTCCCTGATATTCTTCATGTTCAGGATTAGGCTGACATATCTCTCATGGTCTTTGGTGTCTATATCTATTTTTTTAATGAATTCCCTGAGGTTGTCCTGACTGCTGTTCTCTATCATGTATCCGAAGTTGTTGAGCCCTATTGCATCGTTGATTTCTGAGAAGCACTTGTAGATTAGGTCGTAGAACTTGTTGAGCCCTGTGTGCAAATGGCTTTCCAGGAGTATGCAGTTTATCTTGTTAACCCAGCCTGCGGGGTCAAACTTGTGTATTATTTTCTGGGCTTCGTATTTGTCTATGAGACTGGTTGAGACTGAGGGTTTGCTAATAATGATTTTTTTGTGTTTTTTTTCTATGACCAGCTCTCCTTCCTCTATTGCGAGGGCAAAGTATTTTTCTCCCTTTCCTCTTATCTTGCTTACTCTGAGTATGTCTTCTTCTACCAGTTTGTTGAGGTGGTAGAGCACTTTTCTGTGGAGCTGGCCTTTTTTTCTCCTGGCTTTTTGCATGGTCTTCTTGTCATGCGTGGGAATGTTGATGTCCCGGATTATCCGGGCATAGAGTTCAGGATAGGTTGCTCTCGCTATTTCTGTGGTTGAGAATTCTTTTAATGGCTCCTTTTTAAATGTGTTGAGGATTCTTTGTTCTGCAGAGTGCATTGCCTGGCCCCCAATTCTTAATTCAGGTTTGTCGCAAAATTCGTCGCTGCCCAAAGTTTTGCCCGCTTTGCTTAAAAATTTGATAAAAAGCCCGTCAGTACAACATAAAGCTAAAAAAATCGCTTAAGTTGTACGTAGTTTGGAGGATTGAACGAAGTGAATGTCCTCCTTAAGTTTTTTGCTCGAACTTTTTTTAAAAGTTCGGTGGAGTAGTGATTTTGCGACTGAGTTGCTTCTCTTTCAGTTACCACCGCTTGCAGCTTGTTATTGAGGAGGGTAATGCTTTGTAACTTATAAATATTGTTGTTTCAGCCGTGTTTCAGGATTTTTCTGGTTTTAAACCCGGATTCCTGGTTTGTTTCAGAAATGCTTTGTTTTTCAACTAATTTTTTAGTAAGATTTTTATTTTTTCTGCAAATTTACTGGTTTGTTTCAGGATTTTTCTGAACCAAACGTTTTTTTTTCTTAAAAAAGGTTTATATCCCTGGGTCCGATTCCTATTTGTAAAAAAATAAAATAATCAAGACGAGCGGGGGTGTTATGCGTGTTAAAAAAATCAGACCTTGTGTTTCTGACCTTTTTAAGGCAGAATTCAAGGCAGACACTGACAAGGATTAGCAAGCTGACCAAGATACCCATAAGCACCTTGTACGACAAGCTGAAACAACACGAGAACCAGTTAATACAGAAGCACACCACATTAATAGATTTCTCTAGGCTGGGATATAATTCAAGAGCCAAGATAATGCTCTCAGCAGCAAAGACAGACAGGGAGAAGATAAGGGCTTTTCTCAAAGAGCACTCTGCTATTAACAGTTTGTACAAGGTTAACAACGGCTATGACTTCCTGGCAGAAGCAGTTTTTGAAAACATAAAAGAGCTTGAAGACTTTCTTGAAAGCTTAGAAGAAAGATTTTCTGTAAAGGACAAAAAGGTTTTTTATGTGATAGAGGATGTGAAAAGAGAAGACTTTTTGTCCAGGCCAGAAATGATAACCAAGGTCATGGCGCAGAACTAGTTTACTACGGGTACTGGTTTAATCCTTGTCAAGCATAGTCGTGATTATGGATTCTCCTTGCTCCTTTACAATAATTGTGTGCTCTGCCTGGCTCACAATGCCATGAGTCTTGTCTAGCAGAGGAGGATACTCTTCTAATATGCCGGTTTTCTTGAGCTCTCTCAGAGCAAACCTTGCCTTGCCCAGACCGTGCTTGTCAGCAATCCATCTTAGGGTAAAAGGCAGGCCATTGTACTCCTCCAGGTCCCTGAGCACCTGCCTGGTAATAGGGCTTCTCACAGGCTTTTTTCCATTTAACGAGAAAAGAGTGGGGTTGCTGCTTTCATATATCTCTCCTGCTCCTGTGCTGGCAAAAGGCTCAATTGCAATCACCTGGTCCTGGTGCAGTTCTTCCTGGCTGCCAGTGTCAAAGTTGGGTATGCTGGGCTTGTCATGAATAACAAACCTTGCCAGGCCGTGACCTGACAGGTTTTTGACAGGCGCAAATCCGCGGCTGGTTATCTCGTGGTGAATTGCTCTTCCCAGCTCGCTCAGGGTGACGCCGGGTTTTACCAGTCCAAGGGCGGCTTTGAGAGCCTGCCTGCTGGCCTCTTGCAGTTTCTTAAGTTTCTCATCATCTCCCAGAACAACAGTGACTGCAGTGTCGCCGACAAAACCATTGATATGCACGCCCACGTCGAGCTTGACCACGTCGTTCTCCCTGAAAACCGTCTTGTCATCAGGCTCAGGGCAGTAATGAGCAGCTATGTCATTAATGCTTATCTGAGGAGGGAAAGCAAAGCTTCCTCCGAGCTCTATAATCCTTTTTTCAACTGCTTCTGCGACTTTGAGAACGCTGGCGCCGACTTTTATAAGGCTCTTGCCATAATCCCTCGCTGTGGCTACTATCCTGCCGGCTTTTACATACGCGTCAAAGGTTTCTTGGTCCATGAGGTAATAGAAAATTGTATTAATATAAAAAGTTATTTGCTGTTTTTTAGTATGTCAATAAACTCCTTAATTATACTTATTAATTTCTTATCATTTTGGTCGCATGAGAAATTAAAGTTTTTGTAGGGCATGTTTAGTTTTATTCTTATTTTTGAGTTTCTTGCGGCTATATTTATTATTTTGGGCCTCTCATAATCATTGTCTCCGATTATAAAATTATTTTCTCCTGTTCTTAAATTGTAAAGACTGTTAAAGCCGTATACGAGACCGTGAGCATAAACAGGGTCTTCAAATGCTTTCTCATTGAATTTTATTCCTATCCAAAGGTAATGGTCTGTAAATCCAATCCGATTTGAGTTTTTACCATATCTTAAGGCAATTGGGTGGTTTTCTTTTTTTATTAGATATTCTGTTACAGTATAAGCATTATTTCTGTAAGATTTCCTTATTTTTGGAACAGAATCTTTAACTTCTGCAAGGCGTTTTTCAAGTTTTTGTTTAGGATTATTTGTTTGCATTCAGCCACCTCTTTTTCATAAGGTCTTAATAAATTATTGCAACAACCACTTTTTTTATCTGGCTGAACCTTACCTTGCCAGGGTCTTGGATGGGGTTGTTGTCGCCTTTGAGAATGAAATAAGTGCCCTGCTCGTCCTCTCCCTTGTAGACCACTCTGTGTATTATGCTTCCTTCTGCGTATTCTGATTCATAAGCCACTATGTCTCCGACCTGGACGTCTTGCTTGCTTTGAGGTATTACTTCTATTGCATGAGCTTCTGCGTCTATGACCGGGTCCATTGAATTGGTGTCTGTGAACGATGCCCATTGTGCGTCTTTAAGGTTGATTACTATCTTGTCATTTGTGACTGTTATCTGGTCTTCTTGTATCCTGTCAAGTGGCGAGGGGATTTCATTACCTGTGCTTTGCAGTATTGCTAATGCCCTGTCAAGAACTGTATTTGATTCGTACTCATAGCCTCCGTCATTGTTATCTGGGAGCTGGAGCTCGTTCTGTGCAGAGGCATAATGAGCATATATGTTCGTGGCTACTACTCCTAGTAAGAATACGCATATTAGTAAGAGTATTTTTTTTATCATTTTCCCCCAATCTTCTGTTCATAGGGGGGTTCTCATTTATAAATCTTTCGCTTTTTAACCACTAAAAAGTAGTACTCGTAGTCTTGGTATTGGATTACTCTACAATCAGCTTAATCTTATCAGGGTCATACCTCCAATCCATTGAAAGCCTGCCCCTGCGCTTGTAATACTTGGTAAGCCTCTTAATCTTGGACTCAGTCAATTGCAAGCCACGCTTAGCAGTCCTGTCCAGAGCATTACTATCCAAATGCTTCCTGATAAGAACAGCCTTGCGGATAAGAGCCATCAAGTCCTCAGGAATCTCCCTGAGCAAACCCTTGTCCTCCAAGACCTCACTAATAGTCTTCTTAGCAACCAAGCCAACATCAGGGATGCCGTACTCGTCCCTGAGATAAGTGCCAATCTGAGAAGGAGACTTGCCCTCCTTGGCAAACTTGACAATCAATAACTCGACTTCCTTAGGCTTGTACTTCAGCCAGCTGGGAACAGCAATAGTGCTCGGCTTAGTACTCCTGCTCTGACCCTTTTTTCTTGAATGCATACGCGCCATTTTAACACCTTTTGTATTCTGCCAGGATTTTTGCGGGCGTCGCAGCCACCCGGTCCAATGTTTACAACATAAACTTGGACGGCGCGGCCGAGCTTTGCGTCAGCAAAGCAGAGTAGCACGCAAAGGCCTGGTCTTTCTTTTTTACTTATTTATTATTCGGAATCATAAGAACAAGTCTCATGCTTCCAGTATGAACAAGCCATATGACCGGTTCATCCATCAACAAAGAGAAGAAGAAAAACAAATGATTTATAAAATTTGCGCCTTTTAATGTTCTGCACAAAGCGTCCTACTTCGCTTTGCTCGCTTAAAAAATCACTCACAAAACCACGTCGCGCCGACCTTCATTGCCATTCCGGCCAATGTAGGCGGCGACGCCCACTTCAGCAGGAACCACATCCCAAATTAGAACTCTACCACCAGCCATATCCGTAGATTGGCCTGTAATAATTATAATAATATCTGTAAGGCTGCCTGTAAACAACCTGTCTGTAGTAATTATAATAATAAGAAGGCGTGTGCCAGGCAATGCCAACAGGCGTATAATAAGTTAAAGGAGCATAACGGGCATAGTTGTAAACAGGCTTATAATAATATGATGTGTAATAATGTGTATAATAAGGGGTGTAATAATTATAAGTATATGAATAAGATTTGTAATAATAAGGATTATAAGCAGAAACACTGCTCGCGCTGAGCACTCCCAGCATCACCAGCATGAATGCAAATGTCAAAACCAACTTCTTGGATGCCATAAACACCAAACCCCCCATCGCGTTTAAATTAAGCAACGATTTTTCTTATTTTCTCACGAGTAGTGACTATGACTATTTAAATATTGCGGAAAAAGGGAGTTTGTCGCAAAATAAATAAAGACTAAGTTCTAAGTGGTGTTTTAGGGGAGGG
>CAYRRQ010000062.1:0-6231 GCA_964426715.1 uncultured Methanosarcinales archaeon | reverse complement strand
AAAAAAACGGGATGGACAACACTAGTGTAATTAATGAGAGGCTGGCTGAGAATTCCATGACGTGCTGCCTGCGCAGAACCCGCTTGTCCACGATTGCAGATAGGCCTGCGATAAAAGCAGATAAAAACGCGAATATAACCCATACTGAGCCCATGTTATGCCCTTACCATCTCTTTCTTCGTCTCTTTCTTCATTTCTTTCTCTGTCTCTTTGTTGTTCTATCTTGTCCTATCTATTATTCATTAAAAGAAAATAGCAGGTGCAATCATAACAACAGGTTCAGAGCTCCTATAATAAACAAAGCTGCAAGAGCCAGTGCAATGTACTTGTTGATATAAACCGAGTATTCTGGTTTGCGCTCTCCTTTTTTCTTGGCATTCAGGGCCATGAGCATCACGAGCACGCCTGCTATTGCTCCTGCTAAAACCCCTGTGATGCCAAGCACCTTGGTGAAGCTGGCAGAGTTGCTGAGTTTGATTAATAAGAATAATATGAATGGAACAAAGCAGGTGAGCAGCCAGGACGTATTCTTCCTGAGATTATAATCATACCAGAAGAGCTCTTTCAGAGCTAGACCCAGTGCGAGGAACGAGGTTGCCATGGTAAACAAGGCGAAGAAGGCGCCTATAAAAACCATTTTTTCCCCGAGAATAGCTGCCAGTCCAAGAGCGCCGACTTCTTGGGTGAGAGGGCCCATAACCCCAACCACTGCCGTGGCAAACAACACATAAACACCCATTGGGATGAGCCCGCCTATTAGCAGGGCTTTTTTCATATCCTTCTTATGCCTTCCGAGTTCCTCTTTCATCTCAGGCACAGCCGCAGTTCCAAGATAGGCAAAGAGCACAACTCCGTAAGGGAGCAGTATCTTGGAAAAATTAAATTCTGTCAGGTTAGCCTGGTTGATGCGGGGCAGGGCAAGCAGGAATATCAGGATGACAATGAATAATATTACTGGTATGCTAAGAGCTTCTGACTTCTCAATCGCTCCAAGGCCCAGGTAGATGAGCCAAGACAAGAAGGCAAAGAACAAAAGGCTGCTCAGAACAGGGTCGCCTCCTATTATGCTTGAGAGGGCTTCTCCTGCACCAAGAGTATAGGCTATCATTGCACCGTAAATACCAATTATCATGCTTATGAACATGAAGTACTTGCCAAGCTTTCCAGTGTACTTCTCTGCATAGCCTGTGAGCTGGTGTTTGCCCCGTGTCCTGAGCACAACCTCTCCCAGGTACAAGTAAATGAACAAGAACACGACTCCAAGGCAGACAATGTTAAGCAGTCCTGTTAAGAAGCCTGCTTTTGCAACAACATAGGGTATTCCGAGAATGCCCGCACCTATGACGCATCCTACCAGGGTGGATGCTGCTGTGAACAACCTCTTTTTTGACATTAAGAGGTTTTTACGACAGTTTTGTTTAATAAGTTTTTCTTTTCAAAAGAAATCTCCTAGTCCTTTTTGGGACCTGTCAGAACTCTCCTCTATTCTTTCAAGGCTTTTTTCAACTCTTTTCCTGCTGAACTCGTGCTTGTCCACGAGCATGCTTAGGATTTCTTTTTTATCAATTTCCTGCCATTCAAGCTCGTAATCATCAGTTACTTTCATGTTCTGAATCAAGTCAAATACTTTCTTCCATGAGAAGTCAAAGTGCTTATCCCATTCTGCTTCTTTAAACACCGCGTCATAATCGTTCTTGTGCTTTTTCAGGAGTTTCAGAGCGGTCTTGGGACCTATGCCCTTGACGCCTCCAAGGTTGTAATCTGTTCCTACAAGTATGCCCAGCACTATCAGTTGCTCCTGACTTATCCCAAGCTCCTTAAGCATGTTTCTCAGTCTTATGATTTCCGGGCTTATCTCCCTGGTAGCATAAGCTCCTGTTTTCTTTCTCCTGCCGCTGATTGTGAGGTTCTTGACGAGCGCAGGGGCTCTGAACAAGAAGCAGTCAGCGTCCTGGCTAAGAACAAAATCCGCGTCTCCCTTGCTTACAATATTGCTGGCCTGGGCTTCTCCCTCGCTGGGCGCCATTACCACGCACTGGCCCAATGCCTTTATGAGTCTCTTGGCATCATCTATCATCTCAGGGGTTAACCTGCTGGTCCTCGAAGCATACTTTTTCATCTCTTTATAATCCTCTTTCCTGGCCGCAGCGTCGTATTTCTTCTTTGCCTCTTGCTTAAGATTCTTGCGCCGCTCCCGCTCCTGCGCTTTTAGTTCAGGCACTTCTCCGTCAAAGCAAAAGATGAACTTCATATTATAACTCATCAGCCTTGTAATCCTGCTGAACAAGCCGACCAGGTGGCTGGTGACCCTGCCCTTGCTGTCAGTCAAGTATGCGCCGTCCATCTGCCTTATACTGCTCAGAAACTGGTATAAGAGATTGTAAGTGTCCACTGCAAGAGTCTTGTTCCTTAAATCCTCTATGCTAATCTGCTCAGGCGTCAGGATATCAGTTATTGCCAGTCCCATGATATGACTAGGAGGGCTCTGATTGTTAATAATTCTTTCGCTTATTCAACCTCAACATTTTTAAAGAGAAGTTCAATCTCAATTTAAAAAAAGATTAAAAAAAGATTAAAAAAAATAGTGTGGGTGATTTTAATGGTAGTGGAATTTGATGAGTTCAAGGGCAACAAGATGATAGTCTTAAAGAGAAGTGAAGACGACCCTTTTCCTTTCAGGTTCGGCAAGAACAAGGCCAAGCTCCTGGTCGAGAACTTCGAAGCCGTCAAAAAATTTGCAGAAGAAGACTAAGACCAAATTTTTTCATATCTTCTTCACAATCATTCCCTTGAAGTCTTTGGAGAGCATCTCCTTGGCTTTCTTGGTAAGCTCACCCCGGGTCAGGAAGATTACTGGCAGTTTCTTGGCCTGGCCGTGGATATAAGCGCTGCTCAGGTCTCCGTCATTCACTTTTTTCTTGCTCTTGGCTTTGCAGTAGTATTCCTGGCTTCCTATCCTTGAAGGCACTACCAGGAACAGTTCTATGTCTGATTTTTTTCTTAGAATCCCGTATTCCTTTATCATGATGTCGTATTCTTTGCAGTATGCAAATATTTTTTTGAAGAATGGATCTTTTTCTTTTTCCAGCGCCTCCAAATCTATTCCGAGTTCTTGCTGGATTTCTTTACCTGTCTTTTCTGGTTTTTCTGCTGGCTCTTTTGCTTCTGCTTGTTTTTTCTCTGCTTTTATTTCTTCTTCTGTTTTCTTTTTTTCTTGTTTTCCTTTTTTTCCTTCTTGCTTTTCCTGCTCCTGCTTTTCCTCGGGCTTCTTTGCAGGCGCGGGTTCTTCTTTCTTAGCAGTTTTCTCAGCAAGCTTCACTTGTTTGAGTATTATTTCCTGGGCTTGGTTTGAGGGCACAGTGTACCACTTCCAATAAATCTCTTTTTTACCCTTGACTGTTACTTCTAAGGGCTTGGCAAAGTCTTTTATGCTTCTGAGGCTTACTCTTACAAGGGGTTCCTGGTCTGAGTCCTTGAGAATCTTTTTTTGCCTTAGCATCTCTGCAGTGTTCTTGTCCTTTGAGTTAAGGTATTTTAAGAGGTTTTGCAGGCGCACCTCTGTGCCAAGAGTGTAATAAGCAGGCGTGCCTCCGACCTTGGTGTGCGTAACCTTTACTTTGCCTTCTTCTGCGAGCTCTGAGAGCAGGGCGCCGAGCATTATGGTGTCTCCTGCTTTTAATTCCTTTTTGAGCTCATTAGGAATAATAGGCCCCTTGGCTTGCACTATGCTGAGAATGTTCTGCTTATCAACCATTTTCAGTATTATAATATTATTACTTATACAGTATTAGAATTAGGTTTATATAAATTTGCATGTTTTTAAACCATAAATAAATCACTCAGGGTCTCATCCACTTAATCTCATAATAAGTGACGTCGCCTTCCTCGTCTACTATACCCATCATCAGCCTTTTCTTGGTGCTGTGAGCCACTCTGTTCTTAGCTGCGAACTCATACCAGGTAAGGGTTTCTCCTTCGTGCACAGGAAAGATTATCCATCTGGCATGGTCCTGGCCTGGTCTTATTCCCCTGTCATAAACCCTGAAGTCAGCTCCGAATTTGAGCGCTGTCTTGACAATATACCCTCTGCTTCTCATGTCCTTGAACACGCAGTACCTTATCCAGAAGTTAGGTTCTACCTTCCTGGCCTTCTTAATAAAGTCTTCTGGTGAGAGCGCTTTTCTGCCGCTTATTATCTTGATTTTTCCTTTTTCCAAGAGGTACAATGCTTCTGGAAGGGATAACTGGACTCTTCCGTCTTCCAAGACCATGCCATAGGCGCTCTTGTCATAGAGCAATCTGGCTTCTTCGCTTGACTCTGTGAGTATCCTCTCCCTTGCAAACATGGCTTTTATCTTGTCTTTATTCACCTTGGCCTTGGATTTCTTAACTGTCTTCTCTTCTTTTTTTACAGGCCTTGTTTTTCCTGTCTTTCCTGCTTCTTCTGTTTTTTTTGATTCTGCTGGTCTTCCTGGTTCTTTCTTTGCCTGCTCTTCCTGCTTCCCTGCCTGTTTTTCAGCCTGTTTCTTCTCAGAAGTCTTATCAACCTTGAATTTCTTCTTTTTCCTGGTTTTAGTTGTCTGCTTCTTTTTCCTAGGTGTTTTTCTAGCCATGATTAGTCTATGACTGAATGCTGGTTTAAAAACTTTTTTATGTAACTGGGGTTTGTTGCAGACCCCTACTCCACTTTGCTCACTTACAAAACTCGTTCGCAAAGCTTCGCCGATACAAAAACCAAATCAATTTTTGAATATGCAAAAAATTGCATACGCCATTACGCACCTACAAAAAATAAAAATTTTTGAGCATACAAATAAAAACATTGTATACTACAAAAAAATAAAGTAGGCGACGTAAATAACGGTTGCGACGGAGTCTGCAACAAACTTTGTAAAAATCTGTATTTAATAAGCAATATTTAAAAAGCTCAGGGCATAACCTTTTGTTTATGGAAATAAATATTCTGGGCACTAGTTGTATGGTGCCTACTAAGGAGAGGAATGTGCAGGGGATTTACATAGAGCACAAAGGAGAAGGCATCTTATTGGACTGCGGCGAGGGAACACAGAGGCAGATGAACATCGCTGGCATTAACCGCAACAAGGTAAGGAAAATACTTATAACGCACTGGCATGGAGACCATGTGTCTGGCCTGGTCGGATTATTGCAGACCATCAGCAACAACGAGAGCCCTCAGAAAGTCGTGCTTTACGGCCCCAGGGAGACCAAGAAGCGCGTTCATTCATTGCTGAGCGCGGTAAGCTTTGAGCATAACAGGATGGACCTGGAGATAAAAGAACTTAACCCTAAGGGAGTGGAAAGGTTTTACACGTGCAAGGATTATTATCTTGAATGCGCATACATGGATCACGGGATGCCATGCCTAGGCTACAGCCTGGTACAAGCAGACCAGAGGAAGATTAACATGGTCAAGGCTAAGAAGCTCGGCTTGAAATCAGGCCCGCGGGTAGGTAAACTGCAAAGAGGAAACACTGTTGTTTTCAAAGGAAAAGAAATAAAGCCCTCAGACATATCTTATATTAAGAAGGGAAAAAAACTAACTATAATCCTAGACACCCTACCATGCACTAATGCTTACAGGCTGGCACAAAACGCTGATTTGCTCATCTCAGAAGCAGCTTACACCTCTGACCTAGAGGACAAGGGCCGGGAGTACAAGCACCTTACCACCAAGGACGCTGCCCTGATTGCGAACAAGGCAGATGTTAAGAATCTGATAATCACTCATTTCTCCCAGCGCTACAAGACGACCAGGGAGATACAGGAAGAAATACAGACTTTTTTTAAGAACAGCAAGGCAGCCCATGACTTCATGAAGATTAAGCTTTGAACAGGACTCATCCTTTCTTGCCCGCCAGCTTTATGTCTTTGGCTTTTATGGTTCTTCGGTTGGCGTGCCTGCTCAGCTCTATGGCTTGCTTGCTTATGTCTTCACCCATGGTTTCAAGAAGTTCTCTTAGTGCTTCCTTAGACTCCTCGCTAACCCTGTAAGCGCCTGCTTGTTTCATAAGCTTCTCCATGGCTGAAAGGCTCAAAATCCTTTTGCGGGACATAGAACAGGCTAATATGCCTCTTTTTATAAATTTATTGATTAAATTCCAGGATTTTACCTTTGGTTCGGTTTATTCCAGTAAGCTTTTTAAACCTTGGAAATCATGAATGTTTTATGGCAGTTAGTTTTAGGGGCCGCAAGAGCAAGGGCAGCAAGGC
>CAYRRQ010000061.1:0-6318 GCA_964426715.1 uncultured Methanosarcinales archaeon | reverse complement strand
CCTTTTTTGTGCAGAGCTTTGAAGATATAATAAAGACTTTTGGAAACATAATAAATGTGCTTAACGGAGTTCTTGTTCTGATAGCTCTTATCTCGCTTGTTGTTGCCTCTGTTAATATTATGAACACCATGTACACAGCAGTCCTGGAGAGGACCAAGGAGATAGGGATAATGAAGGCAGTGGGTGCAAGAAACAGCGATATATTGTTTGTATTTGTTTTTGAATCAGGGTTTCTGGGGGTGGCAGGAGGAATACTAGGCGTGCTTTTCGGATTTGTTGTGGCACGTATAGGCGGAGCAATAGCAGCAAATGCTGGTTACAGTTTGTTAAAACCAATATTTCCATGGTATCTAATCGGGGGATGCATAGCCTTTGCCTTCCTTGTAGGCGCCTTCTCAGGACTAATGCCTGCTATTAGGGCTTCAAAGCAGAATCCTGTGGACTCCCTGAGACACGAATAAAATAAAAGCAAAGCTTTTATACGTGTTAAAAGACGAGCCTGTATCCGCAACCTAAAGGATGCAGTTTTAGGCTCGTCTTTTCCCATAAGTAAAAACAATTAAAAAAGTTTAAAAAGTCTTAAATCAAGGTAGTGTTTTATGGCTGATAGTTCAAAAATATCCAGGTACTTGTTCTTAGCCCTGCTGCTAATACTACTCTACCTCAGTTTCAAGCTTGTTCAGCCCTTCTTTACTTATGTATTCCTCGGGTTAATCCTGACCATATCAGTACATCCGGTTTATAAGTGGTTCACAAGGAGGATTAAGAACAAGAAGGCAAGCAGCCTCATAACCGTAATTCTCATAGTCTTAATAATTATTATCCCGTCGTTCTTCCTTGGCAGTGCCTTGGTAAAACAGACAGCCAACATGGTAAACAGTTTTAACCCTGAATCCATTGAGGGAATAAACAATTATGTTGTAAGCCATTTGGGATCTTGGGCAGATATTAGCAGCAATCTCAACAGTCTCTTTGCTAATCTCAAGGATTTCGTGGTTAAGTCAGCTTTCTCTATAGCAGGAAGTGTTGCAGAGATAGTCCTGAGCTTGTTCATAATGTTCTTTATAATGTATTACGGCTTTATTGAAGGAGAAAAATGGATTCATCAGATAAGAGAAGTGTTCCCTTTTAACAAGAAGCGACGAGAGCAGCTCGTGAGAAAGATTAAGAGTGTCACTCAAGGAGTGATTTACGGCCAGGTTTTCATCTCAGTGCTCCAGGGACTGCTCGGAGGCATAGGCTTTTTTATAATTGGAATTAAAAACCCTGTTTTCTGGGGTTTTATCATGACCATCCTCGCTTTCCTGCCAGTTGTGGGCACGGGCATGGTATGGGCGCCTGTAGGCATAATTGAGCTTGCCAACGGGCACATCATTGGAGGAATATTCATTCTGGTATTTGGATTCTTTATAGTATCAGGCATTGATAATGTGCTAAGACCTAAAATAATTTCTGGCAAAGGAAAAATCCACCCAATAATTGCGCTGATTGGGATATTGGGCGGCCTCAAGGTGTTCGGATTCCTGGGAATAATAATAGGCCCATTAATCGCTGCCTTGTTCATAGCCCTGGCAGAGTTCTACTACGAGGATTATGTCAGGAACAAGTCCAGGGAAAAGGCTAAGGACTAGACTAGGCGTTGGTTTCAAAGCCTCTTTTAGAAGTTTTTTTCAGAAGCTTTTTTGCTCATCTTATTAATATATCTCAGAACCGCGTGTTTTAATTCTCTCTTCATATCAGGCTCCAGTTCCAGCTCGTCAATCTCTTTCTCCCAGTCGCATCCAGATTCAGATCCAGATTCCGCCCTGTCAATACGTGGCATACAAGTCAATGAGGAGTTTAGTCTGCGGCCTGCGTTGATAGCTCCCTGCTCTACTATGCGCGCCTGTTCTGAACCGAACTTTCTTATGGCAGGGAACTTGGTAATGGCATTTACTCCTGCTCTTAAAACCCATTCTGCATATTCTGGCTTTTTAGGGGTAAGGCCGGCCATGATTTCCAGGCACGGGAACTCTATCCTGCTCCTGGCTATCCACCACGCGTATTCTTCTGGTTCAGGGCTCTTGTTAAAACTACTTCCCTTGACTGGTTTAAGAGCGTAAAAAGTCAGCCTGTCTAATTTGTTCCTCTTTATGAATTCAAACAATGAGTCAATATCAGATTTTTTTTCTCCAAGGCCTATGATTATGCACGCGCTTTTCTTAAAGCCAAGCCTGCCTGATAATTCCAACATTTCCTCGTAGGGCTTTATGGGCTTGTCAGGACAAATCTGGTCGTGGAGCTCAGGATTCGTGGTTTCTATAGAGGCGCACACCCCTTCAACATAGGGCTTTAGCTTTTCAAGCTGTTCCTTGTTAAACAAGCCCAGGTTAATCCATACCTTGTCATTGTAAACCTCGCAGACTTTTTGTATTAGTTCAAAAAACTGGTTAAAAGGAAGAGAGTCGCATCCTCCTGTAAGGAATTCCAGTCTCCACCCAAGCTTCCTGGTAATAAGGGTTTCTGCAAGTATAGATGGAGTGCTTCTCCTGGCCTGCTCAGGCGTCCTGGGTGAGTTCACTCTTTCGCCTCCTCTTTTTCTTCCCATTTCTCCCCCTATCCCTTTTCCTCTCTCTTTGCCTCCTTCTTTACCTCTCTGGTTCTGCACAGCTCTGAAGCAGAACTTGCACGTTGCTATACTGCAATACCAGCTGACAAATATGCACTTGCCAAACCACGCAGTGTTCGCAGATTCAGGAAAATTCTTAAGATAAACCTGGCTGGCTTTTTCTAATAATCGTGATAATTCTGATGGTTCACAAAAGCTATTATTCTTCATAGCAGAGAGAATAAAATGTTTGTTTATAAACGTTTATGATAAAAATGATAAACTACTTGATGAAGCTATCTGATAAAACTATCTAATAAGACTATCTGATAACACTATTTATAAATCTCATGCATTAACTCTATGAGGCTGGCAGCGCTCCAGGCCTGGCTCAGGCAACCCTTGCTTTGCATGTGCTTGGCGCTACTCACCTCTGCGCAGCACCCGATAAAACCTGAAAACATCATCTCTTCTTTGCTGGCATGAAGTATCCTCTTAATCTTCGCTGAATAAGCCTTTTTGTCCAGCCTGTGCATGGCTATGGCTGCATAGTTATTAACATAATACCATGAGTCTCCGTTGTGATAACTCTGATCATCTGCGCCTGTGTACTCGGGCCTGAACAAGTGGTTCCTGGGGTTCAGAGAAGCCAGTCCGCCCCAGCCCAGCCACAATTCATTGAGAGCATGGTCAAAGGCCAGCTTCCAATCCTTTTTGCTAAGTAAGCCAGGATAAATATAATATGCCAGGAAGATATTGGGACGCGTGTCAGGACCAAAAGATGTTTGGGAACTCTGAGCATCGCTCACAGAGTCCTTGAGCTTGCCGTCTATAAAAAATTCGTGTCTTACTCTTTGCAAAACCTCTTTTTCCAATGACTTGAACAATTGCTTGGACTTGGTAAGGCCTGCTATCTGGTTGTGCAGGTTTATCATTGAGAGAAAAAGAGCCTGCACTTCTATGCATGCCCCGCTGCGCCTTGCAGGCAGGGTGTCCATCCATGACTCCTGGTCCTGGTTTATTATCAGGTCGTTGTCTGAATGGTTATGAGCCAGGTTCTGGATTGCTCTTTCGAGGCTTCTCTTAATGGTTATTATGTCTGAGACTGAGAGGTAGTCATTAAGAATCTTCTTGGACGACAAGGTCTTGATGTATTCCTTTATTCTGAGAAACAACCAGCCCGTAGCGTCAATGCTGCTAATATCTGAGCTTGGTATGCGGTTGGGAACCAGGCAGTCGCCTGCTATGGCTGAGAGGTATTTGAACAATATGCTCTTAACCAGATAATACTTTTCCTGCAGCATCAGAGCTTTGAGGCATATGAGCTCGTCTCTGGCCCAGAACTGGTAGAACCAGGGCAGGCCTGCAAAAACACCCACGCTCCGCCCCCCTGCATCCACGCTTACCACGAGGTCGTCCAATGCCTTCATAGCAGTGTTAAGATAAAGGTCTTTCCTGTTAAAGGTGTGCAGAACATATTTCCTGAGCGAGCCCAGCAAGTAATCCCTGTTCTCTGCAACCATGGCTGCGTGCTTCTTAGCCTCTTCCTTATCATCAGAGTATGATATTACTAGGTCAAGACTTTTCCTGACCTGCAAAGAGAACGCCTTGTAAATATAGAACTCTGATTTCGAACCCCTGCCAGCATCATAAACATAGCTCTTCTTCACCCACTCTGCTTTCTCATTGAAAAAATCATTAGAGAAATCCTGGGAAGAATCCTCAGCTTCCTGGCTTTGCTCAGATTCAGTTTGCTCAGATTCAGATAGGCCCGAGCATATTTTTATTGCGAGATAAACCGTTCTGTCCAGGTAGGATAATGAGTTATCAGCGTACTTGTCATACCTGATTATTATAAAGCCGTCCTCCTGGGTTATAGTATAAATCCTGCCCTGGTCATGATAGTCAAACATGTGCCTGAAGTCCAGTTCAAAATCAATTCGGCCTGTGTAATTCTTCAAGGAGTAGATGAGTGAGTTGTTGAACAGGTTAAAGGTTTCCTGTGCCCCGCAAGCATGCGTTCTCTGGACATTAAAAAAATTGTTTTTCAGAGCAGCCATGCCCTTGCTGTCTGCCAGTTTTATATCCTCTATTGTCTTGTACATTTCCCATTTCTTCTTGTCAAAAAAGAACAAGCCCTGGGTGTGGCTGAAGTTGCTTCTTCCAAGCGCCAGATAATTCCCTTTTTTATTGGACAGGAAAAAAGCATTATCAGTATGTGTGTGCTCCTCTATCTTCTTATTATGAAAAGAATGTGTTATGTGCAAGAACACTTCGCCTTCCTCTTTTTTACTTATTTTTTGATAATTTCTTAATCTTTCTTATATTTCTTATCTTTTTTATCTTTTCCTGATTTCACTGATGTTACTGATTTCACTGATTTCACTGATTTCAGAGACGAGCAAACAACGCAATGGTCTCCAATGTTAAGATTCTTAAAACTGCCCGACACCCTGCATTCATCACCTATGATAGAGTCTTCAAGATGAGCATGTTCAAGCCTGGTTTTCTCGCCGATAACACTCTCTTTTATGGTGCTGTTGATTATCTCAGTACCTTCCCCAATGGTAACGTGAGGCCCGACAGTTGAGCCTCTTATCCTGACATCATCAGCTATATGAACAGGAGGGATTATCCTGCTGTTCTCTGTATTTTCTTTTCTTATGTTTTTATGCCCTCCTTTTTTCAGGAGTTCCCTGTTGGATTCAAGCATGGTTTCAGGCTTGCCAAAGTCATGCCAGCCCCTGACCTGGAGACAGATAAACTTGGTGCCGTGCTGAATCATGTAATCAAGTGCGTCAGGAAAAAAATACTCTCCCTTAGGGCGAATATTATTATCATACAAGTAATGAATGCCATCATACAATAACTTATAATCCTTGGTAAAATAAACTCCTATGTTCGCGAGCCTGGAAATGGGCTTGTCAGGCTTCTCAACCATTTCTTTTACATAACCCTCCCTGTCTTTTACCAGGACTCCAAAGCGCTGGTAATCCTCAACTTCCATGCCCCAGATAACGCCGGATTCTGACTCGTTTAACTTATCAATAACCCCTAAGTCCATGTCAAGGATGGCGTCAGGAAAAATCACAAGAACAGGCTCATCAACAAACTTTTCAACAAGCTTAACAGCTCCTGCAGAACCATCTATCTTCTTCTGCTCCACAAACCTGTACGGATAAGGACAATGTTTTCTTATGAACCCCTCTATCTTATCCCTAAGATAACCAGTTATGAAAAGCAATTCAGAAATCCTGGAAACACGGTTGCTGCCAAGTTTTTTCTCCTGGGCATCATCAAACTCCTTAAGCATCTCAAAGATATGCATCAGTCCAGGCTTGCCAGCAACACAGAGCAAAGGCTTGGGCTTTGAATGAGTGTGGGGCCGCATACGAGTGCCTTTTCCTGCTAAGGGTATGATAACCTTCATGATTCTCCCCCGGTAAGTTTTATAATGAACAAGAATGAACAAACAAGACAGATTTATAAACGTTATGGTTGTTGAAAGATTGTCGCAAAAAATTCCAGAAATTATTTAAGCCCAGAAACCAAAAAGAAAAACCAAGATGAGAAAACTAATCCTGACAGCAATAATAACAATAATAATTCTAATGCTCCTAATTACTGGATGCGCACAAAACGCAATGCAGGAAGAAACAGAAACAAATACAAGCACAGAAACAAACCAGACGCAAGACAACCAGGTGACAGGCCACGGAGTAATCATCTGC
>CAYRRQ010000060.1:0-6323 GCA_964426715.1 uncultured Methanosarcinales archaeon | reverse complement strand
TTATGAACAATCCAGGCATAATAATTTTTTTCATGCTTAAGCCACGCTGCTGGTTACTGGGTTTAAATAATTTCTGGGATTAAGTAAAGGTTCGAGCCCAAAAAAAAGGAGTATGTTCACTTTGTTCAATCCTTTGAACTACGTACAACTAAAGCGATTTTTTTAGCTTTGTGTTGTACTAACATGTTTTTACTCAATTTTTTAAGTGAGCAAAGCGAACGAGCAAAAAATTGGCACAATCAAACTTTTAGAACAACACGCAGCTTTAGAAAAACATTTATATTATGACTTCTGTGATAAGACTTATTATAGGACGCAGATTAAGATAGGTGGAGGAACATCCTCTTACTTGTCTCTCGCGGTTAAGGAGTGGTTGATGAAGAATGGTTTTTTCCCAGGGAATGGCAGGACTCTTTTTAGAACCAATATGGCTTTACGCCTTGTTGCTGCTAATCCTGTTTATCCTGATTTACCTGATAAGGTCCAAACCTGAGCAAAGGGTTATTCCTAGCATCATGTTCTTGTTCAAGGACCTGGGCAGGGATAAGAAAACCAATTTTTTCAGGCGCCTTCTAAGGGACTTGTTGTTCCTGCTCCAGCTAATAATCCTGTTGCTCCTAATAATAGGCATGGCCAAGCCTTATATTAATGTTTCAAAGGAGTCCTTGTTCAAAAACACGGTCCTGGTAGTTGATGCGAGCGCGAGCATGAAAGCAGCTTATGGTGGCGGCACCAGGTTTGACGAGGCTGTCAGCCTGGCTAAGAAGAACACAGGCTCGGTTAACACACTTATAATTGCAAAAGACATACCTGAAGTGGTATTAGAGCAGGAGAGCTCAGGACAAGTGATTGACTATCTGAAAGGCATGGAGCCGAGTGATACTGCGAGCAACCTCTATGATGCTATAAGCGCAGCAGGGGGTTATGCTCAGAGCGATTCCCGCATCGTGGTTATCAGCGACTTCATAGACACAGAGACAGACACCAGCCTAGACTCTGCCAAGAGAACCCTGGAAGCCCAGGGCATAAAAGTAGATTTTATCAGAGTATATGAGCCAGCCAGTAACATAGGCATTGTTGACCTTGACGTGGACGAGGAGAAATCTGTGGTGGTAATAAAGAACTTTGGCCAGGAAGCAGCAGATGTAAAATTAGAAGTGGGTAATGTCGAGGAAACCCTTAGCATTCCTAGTGGTTCAAAGGAGTTGTTCAGCTTCTCCACGCCAAAGGGAAGCTCAGAGATAAAACTAGTAGTAAAAGACGGTTTTGAGCCTGACAACACAGCCTATATAAGCACGCCTTCTGAAACACAGAAAAAAGTGCTCTTAATTACCAACAATGCTGCTCCAGAAAAGACATATGTGTTCAATGCCTTTGATGTCATGAAAAACAATGTTATTGACGTGGCAGCGCCTCCCAAGGTGCCAAACATGGAACCATATGACGTATACATCTTCAAAGACATAGACCCCAGCCTCATACTGCCCGGGACTTACAAGAACGCCAAGAAGCAGGTTGAGGAGCAGGGCAAGACCAGCATTGTAATGGCGCAGACCAAGCCCGCGAGCATGCTCAGCCTGTCATACCAGGGATTAATGCCTCTCAGCTACAACCAAACACTCGAGGACATGGTTAACATCGGGGGGAGCGGTGCAGAAGAGCTCACATCCAACATCAAGTTCGGGATTACCAATAAGTACTTCAGGACAGCGCCTTTAAAAGGGCTCAGCACAGTGGTAATAGCTGCTGCTGACGACACTTACCAGACCCCTGTAATCAGCTACAGCCCCCTGGGAGATGGCAAGCTTTTCTTCTACGGAATACTGGATGAGGACAAAAACGCAGATACTGTTTTTGCCAAGAGCCCGTCTTATTTTGTGTTCTGGAAGCGGCTCTCAGACTTTGCCACAGACACGCCCTCCCTAAGCAATCTTAATTACAGGACTGGCAACGTACTGAGTTTCAGCGAGGAAAAAAAAGTGAAAACCCCCACTGAAAAAGTGACCACAGACCGGCTCAGGCTTGAGAATGCAGGGCTTTACACCCTTAATGACAGGGTCATAGCCATCAACCTTTTGAATGAAAAAGAATCTGATGTTAATGCAGCTCCAAGCCTAGGAGATGAACGCGGCGCTTTTGAGGAGAGCGAGCGATTCCAGGAAAAAGTGGCTTTTGAACTTACCAGTTACCTGGTCATAGCAGCCATCCTATTATTGCTCATAGAATTCCTTTATATCAAACTAAGAGGAGACTTATAAAAATGGATTATGAAACGAATCATAAAATGAGTTATGACACAAGTTATGAAATGAATTATAAAAAAAATTATGAAACACAAATACAAGGAGCCGGGGTGAATAATAAGTGATTGCGAGCCTGCTAGAGCCCAAAGCCCTGTTTTGGCTGATACCAATCCTGATAATCTTCTTAACCCTTTACTTCAAGAGATTCATAAGTTTTGGCATTGAACAGGGCAGGGACAGGAAAAAGTTCAAGAGCCTGGTGCTTATCACCAGAATACTCATATTTGTGCTCCTGATAATAGCCCTAGCCAAGCCATACGGAGAGACAAGGATAACCACGCCCGGAGAATCAAAACTAGTCATCCTGCTGGATAACACCTCCTCCATACAGGTCATGGAAACCTTGTTCATAGAAGGATTAAAGAAGAACCTGGGAAAAGAACTGCCTGTCAACACCCATATTATCAGCTCTGGCCAGGAATCAGACCTGGGAGACCGCCTGCTAAACTACTTGGCATCTGACACCAGCTTCTTATTGATAAGTGATGGAAATGTTAACGCGGGCGCAAGCCTGGGCGACGTGGCTCTGCTGGCAGCCAATCTTAACAGCAGCATAAGTGTGATTGAGCTGGAACCAGAAAAAGACGAGGCAGGAGTCTATATAACCGGGCCTGATGAAACTGTCAGTGGGGTGAACAACACATTCATGATACACCTTGTTAAGCTTGGAGAGCAACAGGTCAGTCTCAAGGTAACCATTGACAACGAGGTCGTGATTAATGAGGTGGCTGGCAAAGAGAGTTACTCCCTGGAAAAGGATTTCTCAGAAGGCGAGCACATCATAAAAGCAGAGGTCAGCACTACCAAGGATTATTTTGAGCAGAACAACGAGTTCTACAAGACCGTGAGCGTGGTGAAAAAGCCAAGAATCCTGCTCGTAACTGACAGTTATGCTCCTGTAGAGCAAATACTTAACGAGTTATACGATGTTACTAGGATGAGCTACATCCCATCTGACCTAGACAAGTACTACGCAGTCATTATCTATGACCAGGATGCACGAGTTGGCGGGGTTGAGAGGCTTGCAGATTACCTTGTGGACAAAGAAGGGGGCTACTATGGCAATGGCTTGTTTGTAATAGGAGGCTTTGACAGTTTTGACCGCGGAGACTACAAGAACAGCCTGCTCGAAACATACCTGCCAGTTTATGTCGGCAAGGCCGCAACAAAGAGGGGCTCAAGCAACATCGTGCTCAGCATTGACTTCTCTGGCAGCAGCGGGACCAGGTACGAGTATACCACAGACCCTGACACCGGCAAGAGGACCCTAGTAAAGCGCGAGTCCGACGTCCAGGACATTGAAAAAGCCCTGGCAGTAAGTGTGATTAACAGCCTGGGCCCTGATAACAGCGTGGGAGCAACCATTTTCAGCACCAAGAGCGCAACAGTATCTGAGATTCAACCCTTGTTTCTTATAAAAGAGGACTTAATGGATAAGATTTCCAGGATACAGCAGCCCGCAGGGCAGTCCTACTTTCACATAGGCCTAAGCGGGGCATACAACCTGCTGAAAGGTCACATTGGAGACAACAACATTATTATGGTAACCGACGGCAACACAGGCAGTGAGAGCATAAGGCAGCAAACCCTGGATACTGCCAAGACAATAAACGCCAGGGGAGTAAAGGTTTACGTGGTGGGAACAGGAAGGAATGTTGACGAGGAATTCCTGCAATCAGTGGCTTATAACGGCGGAGGAATCTACTTTCCTGCCAGCCAGGAGAACCGCCTGAGAATACTGTTTGGCGAGCCCGAGGAGAGTAAGTTCGGAGAGCTCTTTGACCTGTTCCTCCTCAACCCTTACCACTACATAACCCAAGGCTTGGAACTGGACGCCTCACTCTACGGCTTCAACCAGGTAATACCCAAGAGCAGTGCGCAGCTGCTGGTAACAACCCAGAACGGGGAACCCGCAGTAACAGTCTGGAATTATGGCCTGGGAAGAGTAGCAACACTCAACGTTTTCAGCGGTAACAATAACCTAGGCGACCTGCTTAACAAGAGGAATTCTGTGCTGCTCACAAGAATCATTAACTGGTGCATCGGGGACCCTGAGAGAAAGGAAGACTACTATGTTAATGTGGCTGACACCCGCATAGGAAGCGAGGTAGACGTCGTGGTTAAGAGCCGGAAGTATCCTTCAAGCCCGGACTTCAGCTTTGTCAAGACAGGCGAAAACCAGTACCAGGCATCTTTTACTGCAGAGGAGATGGGAGTGCAGAGCGTCCTCGGCAAGAGCTATGCTGTTAATTATGAAAAAGAATATCAGTACCTGGGCATGAACTCTGCCCTCGAAGAAATCACGAGCATGAGCGGAGGAAAGATATTTAAGCCCTCGCAGACAGACGAAATAATAAGTTTTGTCAAGACCAGTTCAAAAAAATCCAAGGTTGAGAAAACCACCATAATCTGGCCTTTCCTCCTCGCAGCCATCATAATATTTTTAATTGAGATATGCATACGAAAGGCAAGAGAGAAAAAACTAAAAAAAAGCTAATCAAGAATCATCAAAAGATTAAGTCAGAAAAACACGAAAAACATGAAAGGCATAAAAAAATCAAAAGGTATAGGTGATGTTTAAAAATGACTTCAGAAAAAAGCTCGGGTTTCATGGGAAAGAAGATTAATCTCTTCTTGTTAATCATAATCGTATTAATACTCCTTGGTTTCGGAGGAGTAAGTGTTTACTATCAGTACACTTTTAAGGATGTCAACCAGAAATACGATAATATAAGCTCTAATCTTGCAAGCTGCAAGCAGAACCTGAGCCAGACCGCAGACGACCTTATAACCGCAGTAAGAAATCTTAACAGCACAACCACAGACATACGCAAGTACGACGTGCTCTACGAGGAAAAAGCAGAGGAACTGGAATCAAAGCAGACTGAATTATCAAATACCAAAGCAGAGCTCACCAGGGTGACCCTGCAAAAAGAGGTGTACAAGAAACAAATAGACGAGGCCTACTCCAAGATAATAAGCCTGAACAACACCATAGACGACCTCAACCAGGAAATCAACAGCCTAAACAACGAGGTTGAGGACCAGAAAGATGAAATCTCATGCCTGCTCAACACAGAAGACGACGAGGAATACGACTGCATATGAGGTTGTGAGACTATGACTCTTAGTTGAAAAAAAGAGAAAATAAAAAATTTGAGAAGAGAAAATGCCTGGAATAAAAGACATGTTCAGCGAGGTAAAGCGTGAGATGCTCAAGGTGGTGCTGATAAACACTTTCCTGGACTCGGTAATAGTTTTCTTCCTGGCATTCTTCGTGGCCTCGCTGTTCAACATAAAATTCTTTTACATCCTGATAATCCCCTGCTTCCTAACCCTGGTACTCTTCTTTGCATCCATGACGCACAGGGTTAAGAAGCTCAGGCTCAAAAGCATGGAAGACGCCAACCCCCCGGTAAAAGAGATGCTCAGAACCGCGTATGACAGCCAGGACGACGAGAACATCATGACC
The DNA here is from genome assembly GCA_964426715.1 of uncultured Methanosarcinales archaeon. GTDB lineage: Archaea > Nanobdellota > Nanobdellia > Woesearchaeales > SM23-78 > SM23-78. Next base: position 548 of record CAYRRQ010000060.1, on the reverse strand, counting down.
CGTGCCTTGTTCGAGGACGTTAAGAAGAAACTGAAAACTGCTTCGAGCGGCAACATGCTGGAATCAAAGAAAATAGTTGTAAGAGTAATAAGCGCAGTAGTGATAGTCTTCCTAATCATATTCATCTCATCCATGAACATCCACCTTGGGAAAATAGATGTGCCCTTTGAAAAGCTTAAGTTCATGATACCCGGCAAGAACCAGGGGGAAGAACTTGGAGAAGGAGAAATCACAGAACTGGTTTTTAACGAGACAGACGTGACCTACGGCGAGTCAAGCATTGCCAAGCTGGGAAATGAGAACATAGATATAAGCATGAACCCAAGCATGAGTGAGATAGACTTCGATGAGGTAAGCGAAGCAGAGGAGAATGAGCTGAGAGAAGGAGGGCTGCCCCAGGAGATAAGTGTTAATCCTGATGAGTTCAGCAACCAGGAATTGCTGGACGAGGCTGAGCAGGCAGCTAATTACAGCCAGAGAATAAAAGATATTTAAATCAACAACCTCGCCCTAAAGGACGAGGTATGTTAGTACAAAAAAGCATAAAC
>CAYRRQ010000059.1:0-6365 GCA_964426715.1 uncultured Methanosarcinales archaeon | reverse complement strand
GAAAAAAAACCAGAGATAAAAGCCATAAAAAGCGAGGATAAAAGAAAAAAGAAGACAATGTATAAACGATTTAATAAAGAGAAATATGAGACTGGTGGTTTCCATAGCAAAAAATTATTCATACAACAGGAGAACTCTGGAATTACTTGACTTAATAAGTGAGGGGGCAATAGGGCTTAGAACAACTGCTGTCAAATTTAAAGGTAGTTTTGAAACCAAATTTTCAACTTATGCAACATGGTGGGTAAGGCAGAGCATAACAAGAGCAATAGCTGACCAGGACAGGACAATAAGACTGCCTGTTCATATAAGAGAAAAACTCTCTAAATACTATGAAAAAAGAAAAGAACTTTTTGGTAAACTGAGAAGAGAACCAACAGACCAGGAGATAGCATCTGCTATTGGCGTGCCATTAGAAAAAATCCAGTCATATAAAGAGATATCATTAACAACAGAATCCTTATCTGAGAAAGTAGGTGATGATGATAATAAAGAATCTGAACTCAGCGAATTTATTGAAGACGAAGATGCTAGGAGCCCTGAAGAAATAGTACTTACAAAAATAAGGTATGAAAGAGCAATAAAGGACTTAGAAAGTAGTTTGACTCCGAGAGAGCTCTGGGTATTAAAGATGAGAGCACATGACTATACGCTTCAGGAACTGGGGGAGATATTAAAGGTTACGCGCGAGAGGATAAGACAAATAGAGGAAAAAGCTACAAAAAAAGCAAATAAGCATCTTTCTTTAAAAGGATATAATGTATCTTCAATTACTTCATAAAGTTATCTGAGCAACCATAGAAAAAAGCTGAGTAAAAATAATATTAAAAATTTTCAATAATTTTCAAAAAAACTTTACCTCTCATGGGGCAGCTTTCTCTTCACACTAATAGGAAGATTACCTGCCTCAAACTCCAGCCTGGCTATCTCTACTGGGTTGTAACCTATTTCTTTGAGCTGCGCGGGAGTCAGTTTTATGCGGAAAGGCGCACCCATGCTTATCTGCAATGCCCTGCTGCCAATAAGTCTTGCTTTCTCAAACTTGGTGTATTCTTCTTCTCCTAATCGCCTGCCTTCCAAGTCTCTGTTTCCAGGGCTCATTTTACGCTCGCCTCCAGTTTGGTTCTCACTTCTTTGCTCTTTTTTAGTGCGAGTCCTATCATTTGGTCTATGTCCTCTATGCTCAGGGGAGTATCCCCCCCTTTTTGCATAGAACACAGGCTTCCGTCTTCAAGCACACCTATGGTAAGCCGTGCATCAAGGGCTTTCTCCTCGTCTTCTGCAGGGTCAACAATGAAGTTGTTACCTATCTTAATAATGGTTACAGGCAAGGGCATGTTGCCAACAGGCAGCTTCTTGTCTGTTCTCTCGCCGTACACCGGCTTGTCATCCTCAAGTTTCAGCATATTAGTATCTTTTAATGCTGCGAGCGCTGCTAATCCGCCCATATCTATCAGGTTACCGTCATAGTTTATTGGAAGGACGTCTATCATTACCATCCATACCAGTTCTCCTTTTCTTATGCAGAGCTTCTTGGTATCTATGGCTTTGCCTTCTCTTATGCCTCTGTCAATAACCCTGGCAACTTCTATGTCTTCTATCCGGGGGGGGCCTCCCTCGAATTCAGGGTTGGCTAAGGGGAGCAGTTCACTGCCCACCATCATCACTCCCTTGTCTGGCGAGTCAGGGTAGGGCTCGCCTATATCCAGCTTGACACCTGCGATTACTTCTGTGTCGCCGCACTTCACACGCGCGCTGCCCTCTGCAGTTGCCACTACACCAGTCTCTATTTCTATGTTTCTGTATTCTTCTTTTTTCCTGCCGTCAAGTCGTATGCCCTTGTTAAGGGCTTTGTTAATGTGATGTTTTAGTTTCTGATTCATTCTTATTCACCTGTTTTAGCCGTTTTATCTGGTTTATCCGTTTTATCGGTTTTATCGGTTTTATCCGTGTGTTTTGCATCTTTCTCCAGGTTGTAGTGCTCTTTTAATGCTTTTCTTTGGATGTCTGCAATGTTTTTCAGGACAGGCTTAACACCTTCAAGGGCTTTTATGAATTCATCCTTGGATACTCTGCCGTCCATCTGCAAGAGGCTTATCTCCTCTGTGCTTGGTATCATGGCTATAGGAATATCAGTAACATCCTCGTCTTCGATGTGCTCCTCGGCCCCGTCCAGGTCTATGGTAATCTGGCCGCCAATCACACCAGTTCCTACTGCGGCTACCATGTCCTTCATGGTAATGCCTGCATGTGCGAGTGCTATGCTCGCAGCACATATGCCTGCGCACCTTGAGCCAGCATCAGTTTCTGTCAGTTCAATAAACACGTCTACTACGGCATTGGGGTAGTCTTCCAGGTTCACGACTGGCAGAAGGGCTTTTTCTGTGACCATGCTTATCTCCTTGCTTCTCCTGCTCGGGCCTGGTCTTACCCTGTCCTCTGCGCTGAATGGCATCATGTTATAATTGCACCTGAGCAATCCCTTCTTTGGGTCTTGCATGTGCTTGGGATGCAGCTCCCTTGGTCCGTAAACCGCTGCGTAAGCAGTGGTCTTGCCGATTCTGAACATGGCGCTTCCATCTGCTTTTTTTATAACGCCTGCTTTTGCTTCTATTGGTCTTGTTTCGTTAAACTCTCTCTTATCAAATCGCTTATTGTATTGTTTGCTCATCATAATCACTCCTTATAATCATCTCTCATAATTATTCTTTTTTGTATTATTCTTTTCTGTATTTTCTTGTATTCTCCTTTGTATTCTCCTTTGTTCTCTTTTATAATTCTTCTTTATCCTGTTCTTTATCCTCCTCTGCCTGATCTGCTTGGTTTGCCTGCTCTTCGGATAATATGCTTGATAGCGTGCCGGTGGTTTTTTGAAGGTATTTCTCTACTTCATCTGTTAAGCCGCTCACATGGGATTTCTCCTCTATCATTCTGATAGCGTTAACACTTATTACCTCCCTCTCTGGCTCGCCGCTAATCCAGGCGATACCATTCTGGCCTACTGTTATCTGGCAGCCAGTGGCGTTTTTTATAAGGCTTACCATAGATCCTTTCTTGCCTATAATCCTGGGCACTTTGTGCGTGTTAACCTTTATTATTCTTCCTTTCCTGAGCCTGTGAAGCCCCGGCCCCTTGCACGTGATATCCACTAGTTTCTGGGTGGTAACCTTGGTTATCTTAACCACCACGTAGTCGTCGAGTTCAAAGTATTTGGTCAGGTCTGCGTCCCTGGCAATGTAGTTAAAGCTCGCATCTTTCAAAGGCAGAACTGCAGAGTAGGCGCTGTTAATGTCCAGTCTCCACCCGGTCATAAGTATGTCTGTGACTTTTCCAATCACCACATCGTTCTTCTTAGGAAGGTACCTGCCTGAGACCTGCAAGGTTTTAAGTACTTTACCCTCTATTTTCAGAAGTCCGAGCCTGTTAGCTATTACCTGGTCCTGTTCCCGGTAAGTGCCTTTTCCTGGCAGGTAGCTCATGCCTCTTGCCAGGATTTCTCCTGGCACAACCATGGTATTATCTTTTACCAGAAGCTCTTCTTTGCCTTGTTTACTTCCTTGTTCACTCCGTTGTTTATCCGCTTGCTTATCTTCTTGCTTATCTTCTTGTTGGGTCTCTTGTCTGCCTTGTTTTTCTTTCTCTTGCTTGTCTTTTTCTTTAGTCTCTTGTTCACTCATTTTTTGTTTCACCATTATTCTTTCTGATTATCTCATCATATTATTTTATTCTTATCGTGCTCCTGTCTTATTCTTATTTTAATTCTTATCTTGTTCTTTACCTGTTCCTTGCTTTTACTCTTTTCTTTTCTCCTGCTCTATTTCAGCTGCTCCATGAGTCCTGCTCTTAAGCTCGTCAATCAGCTCTGAAGCGTCTCCTGGCCTCATCTCTACCTTGCACGTCCATGAGCCGTCGCTGAGCCATGCCTCGTCCAGCATCTTGCTTTTATTGGATACAAGACCGTACAGCTTGGCTGCGTGCTCAGCAGGAATCCTTATGTCTAAGACCTGTTTTTCAAAGGTTAGTGCAAGTACTGGCTTGAGCTTGTCCACCACGATGCTTATCTGGTCCTCTGGCTTTTGAAACAAATCAATATTAACATTTGCCTTCTGGAATAACTGCTCTAGTTCTTCTTTGCTCAGGGCTTTTCCAGTGCTGGCATCAGCAGCATCTCTGAGCAATATATGCATTATTTTTTCCCGATTCTCACTTTTAAGCCTGTCCCTGTAATCGTCGCTTATTTGTATGCCGCCCTCCCTTATTATCTTCTCTGCTGCTTCCAAGGGCTTGGATGTCTTAAAGACTTCCTGTATGTGCTCTTCGGCTGCCAGCTCGCCCTTGGCCACGTCCTTGTATATGTGCTCTGCCTTAAGGGCTTCGCGTATGTCTGCCTCGCCGTGCCTGTACTTAATAGCATTGTCAGGGTCTATGGCGACTTCAAAGGTGTAGCCATGAGTCTTAAGCCTTGCAACGTTCAGGCTTACTTTTTCTTTGTCATAGCTTTGGCGCATTTTCCCTGATATTCTTTCCTTGATATTCTTTGATGCTTTGTTAGTACTTTTCTTCTGCTCTCAAAGCATTTTCTTAAGCTTGTCCCTGGAGAACTTCCGCATGCCCTTGTCCTTGTCTCTTACATAAGCCGCGTCTATCCTGTCTGCGTTGAAGTTATGGTCTAATACCTTCTTCAGGGCTTTAATACATATTTTCAAGCCTTCCTCCAGGCGGAGGCTTTCCTTGTACTCCTTGTGGAGGATTTCCTCGATTTCTGGCTCGCCCTCACCTATAACACATGCCTTGTACTGGTAGAATATGCCTGTGGGGTCTGTTTCAAAAAGCTTTTTTCCGCTTTCATCAATGCCTGCTATCAGGAATGAGACTCCGAACGGCCTGAGACCGCCTGACTGGGTGCATATCTGCTTGATGTCACATATCTGCTTTACAATGCTCACAATGTCAATGGGATAGTCATAAGTGACTTTGTGCTGCTGGGCCTTGACCTGGGCCTGGCTTACCAGCACCCTGGCATCGCTTATAATGCCTGCTGCTGTGGCGATTATGTGATCGTCTATCTTGAATATTTTCTCTATGGCATCAGGCACCACGAGCTTGTCCACTATCCTCTTATCGGTCACTAATAGCACGCCGTCCTTGCATACCATGCCTATGGCTGTGTTACCAAGCCTCACAGTCTTCTTAGCATACTCAACTTGCAGGAGCCTGCCGTCTGGACTGAACATTGTAATTGCTCTGTCATAACCCATCATTTGGTGTTGAACTGGTTGCATTTTGTTATAACCTCCTTTTAAGCTTTTAATCGTTTAAGTTCTATTTAACTCTTATTTTCAATCCTTTTTTAATCCTTTAATTCTTTTTTAGCCTTGTTTATTGCTCCACTAATCCTGAGTGTTCTTATCAGGACTTTTTGCTTATTTAAATTCTTTATCATTACAAAGCAGCTTCTCACATAATCTGTGAATTTCTTGTTAACCCTGAGGACGCCTCTCTGCGTGCCCGGATGGTACTTTACACTGACCAGGCCTGCCTGTGCTGACATGAAAACTCCCAGCAAATCCCTAAGCTTTCTGAGCAATGCCTTGTCAGCCTGCTCTAAGGGCTTGGCGCTAACAATCTCGTATGTCATGTAGCGCTTTTTCTCGCGCATACTGGGTTTTAAAGGGTTAACCTTTGATTTTTTAGGGTTTTTCATGTTTAAAACCCGGATTTTTTTGACCGTTTCCCCGAGAAAAAAGCTTCTTTTTAATCATTAAATGTTTTATACGATTTTTTTAGGTTTTTTGTGTTTGTTTAAAAACGGTCCTTCTCTCGCTCTTTTCTCTCTCAAGACACGAGAGAATAAACAACCCTTTAAAAAGATTACTGTTTTAGGTTTTTGTTGAAGCATGTGATTCATTATTCCTTTAAGTACGGAGCCAAGTCTTTAGGTTTTAGGTTTAAATACCACCTTCCTGTAAGAATAGGTGTTTTTCCTATGTGTATCATCGCTTCCTCCCCAAATATTCTGTAAATCATTTTACTCGATGGCGCTAGCACCAAGGGGATTTTGTTTCTTTTACAATATTTAGATAAAGGATCATACTCCTCCAGAGCTACATGTGCAATAATTATGTCATATTCAGCAGGACTTGTAAGTTTCTGAGCCATTTCAAAACTAGGATGTGTTTTGACTTTAAATCCGTTTTTTAACAGAAATTCTTCTACAACCTCCCTGAAAACAAGTTCTTTTTCTAAACAGAGGATTGATATTTCTAATGACATTTTAAATCATAAAAATAGGTCGCAAGTGTCCTACTCAGTCCTAAAGGACTGAGTTTGAACGGACACTTGCATATATAGACCTATTTTTAAGA
>CAYRRQ010000058.1:0-6524 GCA_964426715.1 uncultured Methanosarcinales archaeon | reverse complement strand
CTATAATTATAAAAATAAATCATAGGAACTTGGTTTGCTTCGCCTGGCCTGCCCTTATTACATTCAGGCAATGAAGGCACAGACAGAGACATTTTCAACCGTGCCTAAAAAACATAAATTTATCGCAAAAATTCATCTGAGTTATGGTTGAGAAAAACTTATTTTTTATTACTATTTCTTCTTCTTAGGCAGGAACTCTGAGACTGCATCAACAATTTTTTGCATGTTGTTCTTGGTCACAGGTAAAGAATATCCCTGCATCAATACTTTTAACTCATCCAAGCTGCCCGGCATCAAATCAATTATCTTGTTTATATGTATGTCTTTAAGTCTTGGAATGTTGAGGTTCTCAATCTTTTTGTATAGATTCTCTGCGTCCTTGTGTTTCAGGGTAACGAACTCGTTCACGTACTCCTCTGTCCTGTTGCCTCTGAAACTTAGCTCCTCGTCGCGCTTCTTTATTTCTGCCAGGTCTTTCTTAAGAACTGCCATGTTAATGGGCTTCTTCTCGATTACTTCTGGGTTGGACATGTTAGCACCTCTTTAGATGTACTGGATGAACTATTATTTTCTTCTCTTTAGCAGAGTCCTTTATGCGCACCTCGTAGCACCTGCCTGTTTTCCTGTTTATAATACCTGATCTTCCGCTGAACCTCAGGTGGAACAATCCTTTTTGTACAAAAGGCTCTGGTTTTAAGAGTACCTTGTCTCCTGCTTTGTATTCTTCCAGGTACTTCCTGGTCTTTAGCTTGCCTTTTTCTCTGCGAGGCTTCTTGCTCTTGTACCTTGACTTCCTTCTTGTGCCGCCTATTCTCTGCGTCATAAAAAATTGTGAATAATAAAGGGTTTAAAAAAGTATTGATTTGCCAGGGTGTAGAAAATCATTGTCTGTGCCTTTGAACTTTTAGCCCGCTTCGCTCCAAAAGCCGTCAAGAATCAAAGATTTTTGGGCTCCAGAAATGCAAAGCCATTTCTGAGAGTTCACAAAATCCATGCGACGTTCGCACAAAAAATGTGCTCAGTCTCATATAAGTGCTACCGAGCAACAAAGTTGCGAGTGTAGTTCATTTTTGCTCGAACTTTTGTTAAAAGTTTGGGGGAGTAGAAGATGTTCTACAAACCTGATTTGTAGCTGTACTGGATAAAAGCATCATTATCTTGTGAGCAATACCTGGATTCGGGGTAATACTAATTCAGCTAATTCAGAAACCCGAGGTATCAGGAGATTACTTCGCCGCACGGAGTGCCACAGATGTTAATGTCGCCTTTGCCTATGCCTGCCTTGTTGTTTACCAGTACGAGGTTACCTTCTTCGTCTTCATAGAATATGCAGAATTCTCCTTTTATCCCTAGTTCTTTTTTTAACTCGTCATAGTCCTTGGTGCTGAAGTCTTCTAGTCTGGTCTGGTTAACTTCTTCTTCTTTTAAGAAGCTGATGTCGTGGTTCTGTTCGAGCTCGGCTTTGAGGCTGCTGGCTTCTGCTTCCAGGTCTTCTACTTTGACTTCTTGTTTCTGTGTCATACTAGTGTAAAACACCAGGATTACTGCTACAAATATGACTACTGCTAGTAACACGTCAACGCTCCAAACCTGGGCTCTTTCCATTTCTTGTTCCTGCTCTTTGGTTTTAGAAGCAGCCCCCCTCTTTTTTTCCTTGTCCTTTAATAATCGCTGGTTTTTTTTTCTATTGCCGCCCTTCTTGTTTGTCCTCTTTTTCTTATTGGTTTTTTTTACCATCTTTGTTTTTAAATAATTTATGTTTTTCATTAATGTTTTCATAATTTATAAATTTTTTCTGTGGCTTTGATCCTTGAATTGTAGCCTCTTCTCACAACACCGACGCTAAAAAACGAAAACTTTATAAAGGTTCGCTTTTTCTTCTTTATAAATTTATCGTAAATTCATTGTAAAGCACCAAGCCAAACTTTTTTGAATTTTTTGAGCTGGGGAGGAAGCCATATGGGTCTTGTAAAGAAGTGTCCTGAATGCGGAGGCATCAACTTATTCTGGAACAAGGAGAAAGGAGAAATCATTTGCAGAGACTGCGGACTAGTTGTTGAGGACAAAATGGTTGATTTTGGCCAGGAATGGCGGGAGTTTGACAGCGACGACGCTGACAAGCTCAGAAGATCAGGTGCTCCCATGAGCTACACCCAGTTTGACCAGGGCCTGGGAACTGACGTGGGCAAGAAATCTGATTTGTACAGGCTTGGCGGCAAGGCCAAGAACAAGTTTTTCAGGCTCAGGAAGTGGCAGCAGAGAATCAGCACTGCTATTGAGAGAAACCTCAAGCTTGCATTATCAGAACTAAAAAGAGTGAGTTCTTACCTGCGACTTCCACGAAGCGTTGAGGAAGAGGCAGCAAGGATTTATACCTTGGCAGTTCAGAGAGGCCTGGTCAGGGGCAGGAGCATGGAGTCTGTTGTTGCAGGCGCTCTCTACGCAGCCTGCAGGAGGCATGACGTGCCGCGAACCCTTGACGAGCTCGGAGAGGCCAGTAATATTGAGAAGAAAGAAATTGGTAGGACTTACAGATTCATAACCCGGGAGCTCGGCATTAAGATACTGCCCAGCAACCCCGCGGATTATATTCCGAGGTTTGCTTCCAGCCTTAAGCTGAACGCTGAGACCCAGAGCAAGGCCGTGGAGATAATCGAAGCAGCCCAGGACGTGGAACTGACATCTGGCAGGGGGCCTACTGGGATTGCTGCTGCCAGCCTTTATGTCGCAGCCCTTATAAACGGAGAGAAGAGAACTCAGAGAGAAGTTGCAGATGTTGCAGGCGTCACAGAGGTTACTATCAGGAACCGGTATAAGGAATTGCTTGAAGAGCTAAAGCTTGAGAAGGAGATTAAGAAGATTAAGAAGAAAAAGGAATGATTAAATCTTCCATGTAGAAGTATTCTTTATTTATTTCTTAGGTTTTTCATAACTTTCTACTCATGTTTTTCTCTGCTACTCTGCCATGCCTAATGCTTACGCCTTCTCTTTTGAGCAACCTGATTTTTTCCCTTATTGCCTTTCCTCTTGTCCTGCCCTTGAACCCGCCAATACTTCCATCACTGCTGATTACCCTGTGGCACGGCACTTTTGGTGCGAAGGGATTCTTTTTCAGGGCCTGACCTACTGCTCTTGGACTGGTGCTGAGCTTGGCGGCTATTGCCCCATAGGTTGTTACTTTGCCTTTAGGCACTCTGCTTACTAGCTCATAGATCTTTTTGATCTTTTTCTGGAAATCAGTGACATGCACGGGTTTTTGCTTGCTTGGTCTTGAAACCATGTTTATTTTATTCCTTCCCAGTGCTGTTCTGCCTGCGTGAACTTGTGTGGTGTTCTTATGTCAAACCATTGTCCTGAGAACACATAGCCGAATAATTTCTCGTTGTCAGCCAGTCTTGGGAAGATGTCGTTTTCCAGGAGTGAGAATCCTTCTGGTATGTCTTTTAGTACTTCTGGCTCTATGATGTAGAGTCCTGCGTTTATGAGGTTGCTCGGAGCATTATGCCCGGGTTTTTCTATAAAGGTCATTATCTTGTTGCCGTTCATAACTGCTACTCCGTATTCGTCTGGCTTTTGTGTCGTGGTAAGTGCGATTGTGGCTGTGCTCTTGTTCTTCTTGTGAAACAAGTACATGTCTTCCAGGTCTATATCCTTGAGTTCGTCGGCGTTCAGGACCAGAAACGTGTTTTTTATCTTGCCTGCCAGTTTTTTAAGGGGCCCGCCTGTGCCGAGAGGGGTTTGCTCTTTAATATATGATATGTTCAGTCCTTGCTGGTTGCCGTCGCCAAAGTATTCTTTTATCATGTCTCCTTTGTATCCCAGACTTATGACTATGTTTTTTATGCCTTCTCTTTTCAAAAGCTCTAAGTTGTATTCAAGTATTGGCTTGTTGTTCACCCTTATCATGGGCTTGGGCAGGTGCCTGGCTTTTTCTCTTATCTTAGAGCTATGTTTTCCTCCTGCCAAGATTACTGCTGTACTTAATTTGTTTTCTCCGAATGCCTTGTTAAGCAGCACTTCTACTGCGTGACTCCTGTTCTTAATATCTGTTTTGTTTACAGTCCTGTCCACTTTTTGCAGTGTCTGCTCTTCTATTGTGAGTGTAACTCTTTGCTTCATTTTCTTACCCGCCTCCGTTATCATGTTGGGAATATGCATAGATTTTTAAATATTTGTATTTGTATGAAAAGGTATGATAAAAAACAGTAATATTTAAATAATAGTAAGTCTTACTATATTTCATAGGCGAATGATTTGGAGTTGACAAAAAAATTTTTGGACTTAGGGGGTGGTTATATGGAAGAAATTTACAACGAACCCCTTGAGGTTGATTTAGACGACATTGAAGGAAAGGACCCTGCACGAGCAAAATTCATAAAGGGTTACCTTAAAGCACAGACCTAGGATAAAACGACCACGCAAGGGGGATAAGACAGGGATTATAATATGGTTTCTGCTAATAGGCAACTTTCTAAAAAGTCATATACTCTTACTTTGACTGTTTCTCCTAATTGCAAAGACTGATTGCCAGAGTTTTTCTTGATAACAATTGGCTTGTAAAAATTATTTCTTCCAATCCAGGAATCATCCTTGCCTTTCTCGTCAATAATAATCCTGCCCTGCCAGCCCAGCCATTCCTGCTTATTAATATTCTTGGAAATCCTGGTGTGGAGCTCTGTTAGGGCTTTGGAACGCGCCTTAACCAGATTAGTATCAATATGTTTCATCAAGGCAGCCTTTGTGCCTGGTCTGGGTGAAAACTTAGTGATGTTGAGCACAGGAATCCTTAACTCCTCCACTAAGTCATAGGTCTGTTTGAAATCCTGCTCTGATTCGCCTGGAAAGCCGCAAATAACATCTGTGGAGATAGTAATTCCAGGAATCTCTCTTCTTAAGCGCCTGACCATGTATTTGAAATCCTGGGCCTTGTACTTTCTGTTCATTAAAGCCAGAACCTTGTTGCTTCCGCTCTGCACAGGTAGGTGGCAGAACTTAAACATTTTGGGATGCTTATAAATCCTGATTAGGTGGTTAAAGAACTCCAATGCCTGGATTGGGTTGAGCATGCCCAGACGCACACGATAATCTCCTTCTATCATTAGGAGCTCTTCCAATAACTCGGGCAGGCTTGAATCAGTGTCCATGCCATAAGCTCCTGTGTCCTGGCTTGTAAGCCACACTTCCCTAACACCATTCTGCTCAACTGCTTTTCTGAACTGCTGCTTAATGCTGGTGGTAGGGTAGCTTTTCAGACTGCCTCTTGCAAACCGAGTCTTGCAATAAGAGCAGTTCCCAAGGCAGCCAGCACTTATAGGTATTATCTCCACCACCTTGTTCTTTCTCTTCTTGGGAAGGTTAAGACGATGCTTATCAGTCCCCTTAAGAAAGCGTACTCTTTCGCCCTTTGCTACTCTCTCAACAACCTCTGCCACAGAGCAGATATCATTAACTCCGATAAGAGAGAATCCTCTTAAAGATTCATTGCCAGGCTCTGCCTGAGGGATGCAACCCGCAACAACCACTTTCTTCCCGGCTTTTCTTGCTTTTCCAAGCTCATAAAAGAACCTTTTCTCAGGGTTATCCTTGACAGTGCAGGTATTGAAGAGCACAAGCTCTGAATTATCTATATCATCAACTATTTGGTGCCCTGCTTTTATCAGCAGCCCGCACATTACCTCGCTGTCAGACTGGTTGAGAGTGCAGCCAAAGGTTCGGATATAGATTCTCATGAAAATCAACAACCTCGCCCTAAAGGACGAGGTATGTTAGTACAAAAAAGCATAAACGAGCATTGAGCGAGGGGGTTGGTTCAAAAAAGAAGACCAATCCTCGCTGTAAACAAAGAGGTATGCTTTTTTGTAATCAAGAAAAAGATTTAATTAATAAAGTTTGTTAAGAAAAATTTATATTTACATTTTATACTAGTACGAAAGCTCATCTGAAATCATCAAGTACCAGGTCCACTGCGTCTTCGCGCCAGCCTACATTGATGAGATGCTGCTTGATTTCGTCAAGTGATTCGCCTTTTCCTATCCTGGTCTGCACGTACTTCTCAACCTTTTCCAGGTTGTTGTCCACTACGTGGATGTCGTGCATTATGACGTCTACTGCGTGCTCGTCCCAGCCTGCGCTCAGCAACTCTTGTTTTATCTCCACGTCGTTCTTGCCGCCTTGTATCTGTGCTTCTATGAATTTCTCCACTTTCCTGATCTTGTCATAAGGTATTATAAGGTTGGGGCGTATGATCAGGTTTTGGGGTTCGGCAGTTTTTAACAGGAGGCTTTTCTCCTGCTGCTTTTTATAAACTATCAGCCCTGCTCCGAGTCCTGCTAACAGGATTATGATTATCAGGGGCCAAATCCAGGGCGTCTTTCTTGGTCTTTCCTCCTCTACAAATTCTTCTTCCTCATCTGCAGGAGGTTCTTCTGGTCCTGCAACTGCTTCTCCTGTAGGCGTTGTTTCTGCTTCTGGCTTGTCATAAACTGCAATACTGCTAAAATCCTGGTCTGACTGGATTCTTGCTT
>CAYRRQ010000057.1:0-6761 GCA_964426715.1 uncultured Methanosarcinales archaeon | reverse complement strand
GAATGCTGTTAAGAAGCACCTCTTGTCATTGTTCCCTTTTGACCTGGCCGAGGAAAAGATTGACTTGAAGAAGAGCAGCGCTACGGGTTTTGGCCAGAGGCAAATAATTATTTTTGAGGCTGAGCTTGGTAAGGACAGGCATATCAATGCTTTTCTCAAGTCTTTGAATGAGAAGTTTAACGAGCAGCAGAAGTCAGTGCTTCTAGGGCAGGATAATAGATTAGATGATGAGTGCAACTTCTTCTTCAGGCTGGACAAGCAGAAACTGTTAAGCAACGAGTACTGGATTACTGACAGGGGAGACTGCTATCATATCAGGATTAGTGTTGCTGCTTTTCCAAAGAAAAAAGAGAGGGCAAGAGAGGTTGTAAAGAAGATTTTTGGTTAGTCTGTGTTAATAAGTCTTTTAACTTTTTTCCTGAGTCCTTCAGGATATTTTTGTAGGTATGATTCTAGTTTTTTCTTGTTTATTTTTTTTGTAAGATTTTCTTTTACTTGTCTGCTTATGTTTTGCTTGAAGTATATCATGTCTATCAGGGTTTTTTCTATGTCTGAGTATGGGAGGTAAAAGCTTTCTTGTTCATAATAGTTGTATCCGAAAAAGTATTCTTTTTTTATCCTTTTTATCATTATGTTCATCCCATTTACTTCTCTTAGGCCGGGCCTTGGTTTGGTTGCTGTTATGATTACAGGTATGGTTTCCTGCTCCCAGAGGTTGTGAAAGCTGAGGGCGTCTTGCAGTCCGAGGTATGCTGTTTTGTAGCAGAGAACTGCGAGCGAGGGGTCTTCGTGTTTTGTGTAGCACCCTCTGGCTAGTTTTTTTAGTTCGCCTTTTCTCACCAGGTTTCTTATTAGTTGCTTGGAGTATTCCTTGACATCTTTTTTTTCTTTTATTATTCTTTTGATTGATGAGGCTGTGACCACAGGGCTTTTTTTTATGTACTCTCTTACTCTTTTCAGATGTTTTTGTTCTCCCATTTTAGGCTCTCCTCTTGATGTATTCAAGCATTTTTTGTGTATCAGGGGTTATTCCTGTGAGTATTAGGGTTTTTAGTTGTTCCTGGTCTGTTGGGGGCTCATATTTTTTTATTAGTTGTTTGAGTGTTTTCCTGATTTCTTTTTGGTTCTCTGCGTATCTCAGCAGGTAGAACACGTCGTAGAGGTCTCTGATTTTTCTTCTTTTAAGGTAAGCGTTTGCTTTTTCTTTTATCAGCTGCTCAGGGGTTAGCGTGTACACGGTTACCAGGGTTCCCTGACAGGTCTGGTATTCTTTCAGCGTCCTGTTGCTTTTTTTGAACAGGGCTTCAAACCTTACTGTTGTCCTGTTTATTTGCAGGGCGGAGTATAGGCTGTTCTCTTTTATTTTCTTTTTTTTTATTTCAAAACCTTTTTTTTTGAGTGATTTGAAGAACTCGTTGATTTTCTCTGTGTTTCTTGGGAGGTAGGCGTCGATGTCCTCTGAGAAGCGGTTTCCTTGGTAGCACCGCCATATTGCTGTTCCTCCGTGCAGAACTGCATTTTCAAAAAAGTTGTACAGTTCTTCAACTATTATGTCCTGCGCTTCGGCCACTTCTTTATGTCTTTTCTTCTTGATTTTCAGTATTAAAGGCATCATTTTGTTAATTAACCAAGGTTACTAATATATATAACTTTCGTTTATTCTTGTTTTTTGGGTTTCAAAACCTTTATATAAGCTAATCTTAACACTACACATTATTATGACTAAGATTATTGACCCTTATGGGAGTGAGCTGGTAGAGGATTATGCCAAGATTGTTAAGGACTTTGGATTAGAAGTATTTACGCCTGCTAATTTTCCTGAGCCTAACAGGGTGATGCGCAGAGGCGTGGTTTTTGCTGGGCGCGACCTAAAGATTATTGCGCGGTGCATTAAGGAGAAAAAGCCTTTCTATGCCTTAAGCGGCATCATGCCTACCAATGAGCAGATTCATCTTGGCAATAAGGTGGTTGTTGAGAACCTGGCTTATTTTCAAAAGCGTGGGGCAATTACTTTTATTCTTGTGGCTGACCTTGAAGCTGCAGCTGCAAGAGGTGTGAGTCTGGAAGAGGGCAGGAAGCGAGCCCTGGATTTTCATGTTCCTGCTTATCTTGCTCTGGGACTTGACCCTAAGAAGACAGTTTTTTATTTCCAGTCAGAGAACAAGCAAGTGGTTCATTTTGCTTATGAAGCAGCGAGGAAAATTACACTTAATGAGTTCAGAGCTGTTTATGGGACTGCTGACCCTGGCAGGATTATGAGCGCTGTAACCCAGGTCGGGGACATTCTTTATCCTCAGTTCGGGGAGAGGATGCCGGGCATTATTCCTGTTGGCCTGGACCAGGACCCGCATATTCGTTTGACAAGGGATGTTGTTTCGCGGATGAAGTCAAAGAAGTTTTTTGCTCCAAGCAGTCTTTATCATAAGTACACGCCTAGTCTTGACGGCAGCATTAAGATGAGCAAGTCAAAGCCAGCGTCCTGCATTAACCTGCCTGAAGACCCTGAGTTGGTTTGCAAGAAGATTAAGAGGGCGCTTACTGGCGGCCGCGACACTCTTGAGGAGCACAGAAAGCTTGGAGCTGCGATTGAGAAAGACATGGTTTTCGAGCTGCTCAAGCAGCACCTGGTTGATGATGATGATGAGCTTGACAAGATTTACAAGGATTATAAATCAGGAAAAATGACTAGTGGTGAGCTTAAGCAGATTGCCTGTGAAAAGATGACTGCTTTTATGAATGATTTTACTGCTAAGCTTGAGAAGCACAGGAAGAATGTGAACAAGCTTAATTTTGTGAAATTCAGTTAAAGAAATTTTTATGTGAAGGAATAACTTCTATGCGCCCTAATTTGTCTTTCTGATTAAAAGTAATAATTGTGCCTTTTTTTATTTTTAATTTTTCCATTGCTTCTTTTAAACCGTTTATTTCTCTTTTTTTATTTTCTTCATTCAGTTCATAGCATACCTGATATGCCTGTGTTATTTTTCCTTTTTCTTTTATTAGGAAATCACATTCATATTCGCCTTTGTAATAATATATGTCTTTGTATTTTCTTCTTAGGTTCAGAAAGACGCTGTTTTCAAGCATTCTTCCTTTGTCTTCTGAGAAAGATACTGAGTTGGCTTTGATAATGCCTGTGTCTATCATATAGGCCTTTTTTGCTTTTTTCAGTTGTTTTTTATATGAATAATTAAATTGGGGTATTGTGAACAAAAGATAGCTGTCTTCATAATAAGAGATATAGGAGATTATTGTGTTGGTTGAGCCAGTATCAAATGTTTTTCTTAATTGATTATAAGTGAATTCTTTGCTGGTGTTTGTTAATAGGTATAATGCAAGTTCTCTGATAGTTTTTGTATTTCTTAAATTGTATCTTGCAACAATGTCTCTCATGATTACGTCCTTAAATATGTGTTGCAATATCTCGTTGTTGTTGTGTTTTATGTATTCTGGGAAGCCTCCTTCTGCAAGATATCGCTGGAAATTTGATGCAGACGGTTTTTGTTTCTTGAGTTCTAGTGCTTCTGCATAGGAAAAGGGAAATAGTTCATATGTTAGGTGTCTGCCTGTAAGCCGGGTTCCTAGTTCCTTGCTTAGTAATGATGCGTTTGAGCCTATTATGAACACTTTTTTTCCAATATCCTGAAGCCTTCTGACGAATTTTTCCCATCCAGGCACGTTTTGTATTTCGTCAAAAAAATAATGTTTGCTTTGGCCGTGAAGTTCTCTGAATATCTGGTTTAGTTTTTCAAAGTCAGCCAGTTCAAAGTCAGTTGCTCTTGAATCCTCGAAGTTAAAGTAATAGAACTTATTCATTCTTTTCATGATTTGTCTTAGCAAGGTGCTTTTCCCGCATCTCCGAATCCCGGATATTATTATTGCGTGGGGTGATTCCATATCTATTTTTTTTATGATGCTTCTTGGAATGCCAGCATCCTGTTTTTTTAATTCTTCTCTCTGAAGCTTTACAATTTCTTTGAGCGTATCCTTTAATATCATAAATGAAAGGTATTCATTACTAATATATAAATGTTTGCATTACTAATGAACATCTTTGTTCATTAATAAGAATAAACTTTAAATAAGAGCAAGTCTAAAGTTAACTGGAGGTGAGCGTATTATGGCTAAAATCATTCCTTTTTCAAGCGGGTTCATGCTGACAAGCATACTCGGCTTCATGGTATCAGTGTTGTTTGTAATGGATTATTCTCCTACCTGGGGCTTTACCTTTGCCCTGGTGTTCGTGATAATGTTCGTTGCGAGCATAGTAACCATGAGCAGGATAGAAGCAGATGACAAGTACAGCCTTGAAGAACTCAAAGTGCACGAGAAAGGCCATTATTCCAGGAAGAAGGGTAAGAAGGTTGAGAAATAGTAATGAGTTCTTAATACAGAAACTAATTTTTTATTGCTTAATCTTGATTTATTTTCCTATTAATTTTATTGCATTACTTGTAATAAATAATAAGAGTCTTGGCTGTCAGATAAAGAATTCCTGCTATTAGGATGAGATGGGTGATTAATTTAAAGGAGTGGCTGATACCTCTTATTAGGTTTATGAGGACGGCCACTGTTATTATTACAGCCATGCCCATGATTACGCCTTTCATTTTCTTTCTTTCTTCTTTTTTTATAACTTCCTTTATTTTTAGCTTGCTCATTTTTTCTTATTATTCTTTTTATGATTGGCTGCTTTTTTGGACACGCATTCTAACAGTTTGCTGCTTTTGTTAATCTTTTGCAGGCTGTCAATCCAGTCTACTTTCTGGCTCAGATTTTTGAAGGTTTTGTTTAGGTTTTCTTGTGAGTTAGTATTTATTATTTTTGTGTAATCATCTAATCCTTGCAGGGATATGAATAAGAAGTATATCTCCGGATCTTTTTCCTGGAGGTAGTGCAGCATTAGTGGTGTTTCAAATAATAGTTTCAGGTTGGTCAGGCACGCTTTTTCAGGGTTGTTGCTGAACAATTGTTTTATTGCTTCAGAGTCCAGATAGGTCTGCTGGGAGAAGGGATGATTCCAGAAGTCTTTTATTTTTTCTTTTAAATCTTTATTTTTTATTTTGCTGTAGATTTTTGACAATATCTTTTCGTTGTTGGCCTTGTATTTCTTTCCTTCTCGTACTAAGTATCCCTTTTTTATCCCCCTACTTATTTCTTGTTTTGCTTTTTTCTTGTAGAACCTGCCGTTCTCATCATACCAGAGCCTGCCGAGTTCTGACAGACTTTTGGGCTTGTTCAGGGTTGCTAGGACTGCTAGCTTGGCATACTTTGGGATTTCTTGTTCCAAGCATTTCACCTTGTGTCTTGCTTGTTTTAGAGGCACGATGATTTTTAAATCTTTTTATATGGGAAAATAGAAGTTCTGCCAGACAACAAGTTAGGGATAAACACTATTTATTCTATATAGCAACACACGTTTTTGGGATAATAGTTGGGTTTTCTTATCCTTTTTTAGCGAAATTTCGCCACAAAGTATATAAACACGATTTTCATATTATTCCTTAAGGCGAGTATCTGCCTGATATTATAAAAAATACAAGGAGGTGAAAAAATGAAAAAAATGATTTTTGCAGTTATGGCTGTGACAATACTGATGCTTGTGCTCAGTATAGGCATATTCTCAGCTGCGGACAGCCCACATTGTACTAACCCGGGTTGTAAGGAGTGCGCATTGCACTGTGATGGCTATGATTATCAAACCTGTAGTAACTGCTGTAATACTATAAGTCCGAACTGCAATGCACAAGCTATTGATGGTATTTGCTGCGATGGCTGTGGCAACTTGAAACCCTGAGGCTTCAGAAAAGATGCTTTTTTTAAGCCTACAAAATTTTTTATTTTTTTCTAAAAATTCTTTTCACTAGATGGGTTATGAGTGTTTAGTTATAAAATATTGTTCTGGCATCTTAGGTTTTATCTTTGTACGCGTGCAAAGACTTCTCCTATGACTTCTTGTCTTGGGAGAAGAGTGTTATTATACTGCTGGCTCATGTAAGGAAGGTAATGCGTGTCGTGCATGCCGTAAACCTCGCCTGTTTTTTCATCTCGGCTCGGCAAATAATTGTCGCCCTTGGTCTGATAATAGGCAGTGTTATTTTTCTTTATTACTTTTATGACCCGATGGGTTGTAATCCCTTTTTTACCTGTTTGTTCTGAATACTCCCAGAAACTAATCACGTCACCTACATTTATATTCTTGAAAGGCATTATTAGTATTAAGTCGCCCGGGCTTATACCATTCTTAAATCTGAAACCCTTGAAATCCTTTTTTGTGATGCCTATGCTTTCATAGTATTCTCCTCTGCTCGAGAAAAGATTGCTTCCACCCTGGCTTGCGCCTGACCACCAGGATTCAAAATCAGCCCGGTGCTCCATGCTGCGAGTGGTAATAGTGGCAAACGGCATATAAACCCCGGTTGTTATTAGGATCAGAAATATTGAAAAGATAATCGTAATACAACCAAGTATTATAAGGCTTGTTTTTTTATTCTTATTTGAATCAGATGATTTATTATTTTTCCTCATATGAACCAAGATTTTTTTCTCTTTTTAAAACTTTTCTATAAACAAGAGCTCATTAACCAGGAGGCGGCTGCGTTCAAAATCTAAATATTTTTATTTGCAATTAACCAGTAAACTGGTTAATTGGGAGGGTGGAGGAGGCCTCCACCCATGAAACAAAGTAAATTTAATGTAAAACTCATATATAAAGTTAAGCGTTTGGTGAAGCGTGCAGGCATGCCAAGATGGCTTCATCA
>CAYRRQ010000056.1:0-6779 GCA_964426715.1 uncultured Methanosarcinales archaeon | reverse complement strand
TCCTTCTTTCTCTGTAATCCTGTCTCCTTTCTGAATTCTTATTTTGATGCTCATTTTCAATCCCTCTATGTTTTAAGTCCATGCGACTTTTTGATTTCATGTTTATGAGTGGAAACGCTTCTTTAAATGAATATCCCATAAATAATGGTTAGAATTGCAAAAAATAGAAATATTTAAATAGTATTTGGAACATATGTTCATATATGATTGACAAATTGGACGATAAAGATATGAAAATACTTGATGTGCTTAAAGAGCATTCAGAATACACAACCAGGCAAATAGCAAAAAAGACGTTGATACCAATAACAACAGTCCATAACAGAATAAAAAAACTAAAGCAACAAGGTATAATAAAGAGATTCACAATAGACGTGGACCATTCTAAACTAGACCAGGGCTTTGTAGTGTACTTATTAATAACTGCAAATATAGAAGTGCTAAAAGAAAAGAACAAAACCCAGTACGACCTTGCTAAAGAGCTGAAAAAATTCTATTTCACAGAAAGAGTTGACATAGTATCCGGAGGCACAGACCTGGTCGCAGTAGTCAGGGTAAAAGATGTTGATGAATACGACAAGGTGCTGCTTGGCAAAATACAGATGATAGAAGGAATAAAAAATACACAATCATTAATAGTCATACACACAGGATAGTCATATCAAGAAATAACCTATCACAGGCACTAACAAGCAGCCCATGGCGTGCACTCTCGGCAGTTTTTTCTCAGGCGGTATTAAGCCTATTGCGGTGCTGGTAAGCAGTATTAATAATCCTATTGGCCTGCTCAGGATGATTGTGAGGATTACGAGGAAGCAGATTATACCTGTTACCAGGGCTTTGTAATTGATTTTCATTATCAGGCTTGAGAAGCCCCTGCTGATGTATAATCCCAGGATAAAGGCCGCTCCTCCGGCGATTAATGCTGTTGAAAGAAATAACAGGATATGAGGCAGGGTTATGTTCTCAACTAGTTTCTGAACTGTTATGACTGCCCCATTACGGGCCTTGCCCAGCACCAGAAGGGTTAATAAGGAGAGGGTAAAGTTCACAGTGTTTATCGCCCCTATTAAAATCAAGAATCCATGGTCGCCGAGCTTTCTTGTGAACTGAAGCGATATAACTGCGGCTGTTGCTGCTCCTAAGCCTGGGAAAACTGCTGTTAAGAAGCCTGATGCTTGTCCAGAGACCAACGCCTTGATTGTCTTTTTTTTATCCAAAGGAGTTTTTTTAATCAATACCTGCTTTGGAATTGACTCTTTTCTCATTAAACTGATAATAAGGGTTGATATTCCGAACAGTCCTGTGAGCAAGGGGAACAAAGGGTTTTTCAGGTTTGGCATGCCCAGCACTATTACTCCGAGGGCTCCTGATAATAAGAAGACTATGAGCGCCCACGCCTTGTTCTTATCCCTGATTATCATAAAGCAGGCCACTCCTACGAGGAACCATCCCATGTAATCCTCTATTAAGGGATAGCCGTGCTTGACAAATGGGACTAGTAAGGGGAAGATTAGTGTGCTCAGGATGATTGCTCCTAATGAGCCGATAAGGGTGAGCTTTACAGCTGCGTAGCCGTGCCCTTTTAACAGGTATCTGTGGCCCGGCAATACTCCCAGGGCAGTGTCTGATTCTGGCGCTCCCAGAAAAATGCTTGGGATGGAGTCCAGGAAGGTGTGGGTTAATGCCATGGCAATGATAAAAACTGCTAGTGCCAGGAAGCTGAAGTGCTGGGCAAGAACAGGGGCTGATGCGAGCAATAACACGCTTATAAGGTTGACGTGAACCCCTGGTGTTAGGCCTGTGATTATTCCGAACAAGACGCCTGCAATGATTGATACTAGGATTTCCAAGAGCATGCAACAGGTGCAAGAATCATTATTTATATACTCCCCTAGACCAAATCCGAAAAGGCTCTGGAAGAACCGGATAAAAGCAGGTGTGTTGAAAATCTCTTACTCATCAAACCAAAACCCTATAATTATAAAAATAAATCATAGGAGCTTAGTTTGCTTTGCCTGGCCTGCCATCATTACATTCAGGCAATGAGGGCGCAGACAGAGACATTTTCAACACAAACAGATAACTGCTTGTAATTTTAATAATATTTTTAAATCAAAACCCTAATTAAATAGTTTATGCCCAGAAAAATAGGTAAAAAAATTACTAACAAGCACCTAGTGGAGCAGCACCTCAGCATATTAAGGGGTTTGCAGTACTCGTCGGGCTTGTTCGCTGCCTCGCACAAGAATGTTATGACTGGTTATGACAAGGCATGGCTCAGGGATAATTTTTATGAGTGCCTAGCTTTTTTTGTGCTCAAGGATTATGAGACGTGCAAGAAGACTTATAAGACTCTGCTCAGGGTTTTTGAAAAGCACGAGTACAAGATTGACCATGCTATTAACAAGAAGCCTGAGCACAGGTACCAGTACATACATGCAAGATACCATCCTCATACTTTTGACGAGTTCTGGGAGGAGTGGGGCAACAAGCAGAATGATGCGGTCGGAGCCATCCTCTGGGGAATAGCCCAGCTAGAAGACAAAGGAGTAAACGTGATTGAGACAGAGAAGGATAAGGAGATCGTCCAGAAATTAGTGGATTATCTTGAGAGCATTGAGTACTGGCATGACCAGGATTCTGGCATGTGGGAGGAGGACGAGGAAACCCATGCATCTTCTGTGGGCGCCTGTCTCGCAGGATTAAAAGCCATTAAGAAATATGTTGATGTGCCTGAGAAGCTCATAGAAGAAGGCCAGAAATCCCTTGACCGCCTGCTCCCAAGAGAGTCTAAGAGGAAGTATGTTGACCTTGCCCAGCTCTCACTGATTTATCCTTATGACATTGTTAATAAGAAGCAGAAGAAGCAGATACTCAGAAATGTTGAGTACCACTTGATTAGGAAGAGAGGCCTTATCAGGTATAAGAACGACCATTACTATAACAAGAATCCTGACGGCTACTCAGAAGAGTCAGAGTGGTGCTTTGGTCTGAGCTGGCTCGCCATAATCTATGAGCAGACGAACAAGAAGGCCAAGGCCAGGAGGTTCCTGAAAAAAGCTGTTTCTGTGGACACAGACAAGGGCATGCCTGAGTTGTATTACTCAAACTCACCGGTTCATAATGAGAACGCCCCCTTGGGATGGGCTGAGAGCATGTTTGTAATCGCCCTGCACGAGTTCCATGATGAGCACGCAGTCAAGGATATAGAAGTTAAAAAAGAAGAAACGTGAAATAAAGAACAGAATAGGAATTGAAAAATTTAAAAAAATTTTTATTTT
This sequence comes from uncultured Methanosarcinales archaeon, assembly GCA_964426715.1. Lineage (GTDB taxonomy): Archaea > Nanobdellota > Nanobdellia > Woesearchaeales > SM23-78 > SM23-78. The sequence continues at coordinate 3,495 of CAYRRQ010000056.1, read as the reverse complement.
TTTATGGGCTTACCCGTTCTCCCATGTGTCCTTGGTCTCAAGGTCGTTATCGTCATCCCTTAATTCTATAGTAATCTGATATTCGTCGTCAGGCTCGGTCTCTGTAAGAGTCCTGCCTATTTCAACAGTTTCTGTGTGGCTCTCACCCTGGGCGAGCAGTGGCAGGTTAATTGTTTCCAAGGGGATTTCTTCTCCTGTTATTGAGCTCTCATAATAAGGCTGCCCCCGGCTGTCCCTGGCAAAGAGATAAGCTGTTAATATCACGTCTTCATCCTTGCCGTTCTCAACCTTGAAGTCCACGCTGTCAATCTTGGCGTAACCGCTAACATCATTCTCAGAAGTGTCAACGTCAGTAATGCTTAATTCTACTCTTCCAGAATAACTGGGCTTGGGTTCGTCATGGCATTCGCCCTCGTAAAAGAAGCCTCCGCACACTCCGCCGCAGTCAACATTGCTTTCGTCCTGGTTCTTAACACCATCCTCACAGCTCGGCTCTATGCATTTTATGTTGTTCCTGCACCACCCACTCTCACAATCAGAGTCCACATTGCAGGACTTGAACTCAGCGCAGGCATCGCAGTCAGGTCCACCGCAGTCAACATCTGTTTCCTCACCGTCCTTAACACCATTAGCGCACAGGTCAGCTTCCTGTGTCCCATTAACTGACTCGTTGGACTGGTTGGTTGTTGCTGCAACTGCTCCTGTAAGTTCTTCTTCAGAAGATTCTGGTTTGGCATTACCTGAGCCGCCCCAGTGAAGCACCAGCAGAACAGCCAGCACGATTATTACTATGCTGTAAGCTACTCTCTCAAGATGTATTGGTTTTATAACGATTTCAACTCCGTCCATTATTATCACTACTCCTTAATTATCATCAGAGGATTTTTATGTTATACAGATATTATGCTTTATATATAAATGTTTTGCTGGATGCTGGATGATAGGCACCGTTCAAAAAGTTCGTCGTTGCCATTATTGTTGCCATGCTGCGTAGCAGTAATGGTAACTGGCACGACGTAGCTGACTTTGTTCCTATAACTTTAGTTTAGGGTTAAAGTCAGCGAAGTAGGATTTTTTGAACGCACCCGCTGGAGGATAGATTTAAGAAATCTTGTCTTTTAATATACTTAATCTTTTAATCTACTTCAAACTCTTCGGCCAGTTCCTTTAGCATGCGCTCGGTTTCTGAGATGATGTCATCCTCTTGTTTTTTATCTTCTTTTTTATGCTTTTCTTGTTCTTCCTGATTTTTCCTGCGCGGACTCGTGCTCCTGAGATGGTCTATTAATTCCTGCTTGTGCTCCTCATCATATACTACTCTCTTGTCCTCGTCTGCTGCCCTTGCACCTGCTTCTGCTTCTCTGCGCGCTTTCCCTATTCTGACGCGTTTCTCAGACTGCTCGCTGGATGATTTTCCCAGGGCAAACCTTATCCTGAAACCCTTGCCAGCACTCTTGTTTTCATCTGCTTTGTCAGAAGCTTTTCTTAGGTGTACGCCCCTGGCTTGTTCTTTGCTCTTGTTTTTTTCTGCTTTTTTTGCTTTTCTTGGTTCATCATTTTTAATGTTTTTAATACTCTTTTTCTCGTTGTCCTCGGATTTTTTGTGTGTTACCTCTGCTTTGAGCACTGGTTTTTGGCTTTGTGTTTTTTGCTCGGATTTCTTCTCCTGTTTTTTCAGGTGGGTTTTCTCCAGGGTTTCACGTTTGTGAATAAGTATTTTTATGGCTTCGTCCCTGCAGAGCTTTAAGAATTTTTTAGGGTTCTTATCAGCCTTATCATACAGCTTCTTGAGGTCTTGTTCCTGGAATGGCCGTATGCCCCTGCCTCCAAAGGCTTTGACTCTCTTGATTATAATCTCTTTTGCCTGCTCGAAATCAGGTTTTTTCAGGCTTATTCTTAGCTGGTCATCTCCGAGGCTTGGCAGCCCGCTCTTCTTGTACTTATTGGGTGTGCTCGTGGCGATTACCTGGAGTCCGAGCCCTTCTTCTTTTTTCAGGCCTTTAATCAGTTCAAGATTATTCTCTGTGAGGTGGTGTGCGTTGTCTATGAGCAGGGCTACTGACTTGTGTCCCAGCTTGTTTTTCAGGAAGCCCAGGGCTTCTGCGCTCTGCAGGTTCTTGTGAGGTTTGGTAAAGGTCTTCTCATAAAAGCTTAGCAAGGGGATTATCATTTTCTGCACTATACTGGTTTGTTCTTTGAACACTGCTGCGTTGATATAAATAGCGTGCACCCGGTTGTACTTTCCCAGCCTGTCCTCAAGCCATCTGAGCAGGGTGGTTTTGCCTATGCCGTCCTCGCCGACGATAGTGCCGTAAAAATAATTTTTTATAAAGAACCAGTTAATCTTCTCTTTCTCATCCTTTCTGTCAACCAGGAACTTGTTGATGGGCGCGAATACCTTGTCAGCAAAAGGGTCTCCTCTAAAGCCCAAGGCTCTATCCCATTCAAGAACAAAATCCTTTTTTGTAACCAATCCTCTGACCCCCCCTAATCTCTGGGTTTTTGGAGATGGAATGGTTTTATAAATTTTTTGTTAGGAAAAAGGGTTTGCTGCAGAAACCGTCGCAGCCGTTGTTTGCAACGCCTACTTATTTTTTTTGGGGGGGGTATACAAAGTTTTTCTTTTTATGCTTAAAAACCTTGTTTTTGTAGGTTTGCAATGGCGCGGCGGAGATTTGTTAGCAATGCGAGCAAAACGTAGTAGGGTTCTGCAGTAAACTTATTAAGGATGTCAGTGCACAAGATTTTTTTATTCTGTGCTTATTATCTTGTCTGCGATTATTTCCTGGTCTCCCTTGAAATCCTGGGTGTAGCCTTCTATTCGTATGCTCTGTCCCTTACTGAGGTTGACCTGGTCAAAGGCCATGACTGTGATTTCTTCCTCCCTTGCAAGGGTTATTAATGTGTAGTCTTCTCCTGTTCTGATCATGGTTATCCTGCCGCTCACAGCAACATCTGATTCTTCTCCTAGCTCTCTGGCCTGGCTTATATCAACTTCTTTTATGTCCAGGGTGTTGAGTAGCAGCACTAAGACGACCAGGCCGGTTATGCTTGTGGCAAGCGCTATTCTTAGTAATAAGGAGTCTTTCATAAGAAAGTTTGCTTTGAAATACTTGTTTATTAAACCACCGCCCAGATTTTCGGAAGTATTACGATTAAAGTATTATGATTATTATGGTTCTAGTTCTGCTTTGCTTATCTTGTATATGCCTGTGTGCTCATCTTCCATGTGCTTGTCTGCCTTCACAACTCTTATCTTCTTGTTAAAAACAGGTCCGTTTATCATAAGAGTCTCTGCTTCTCCTCCTTCAAACGCGACATGAATGCCTATTTCCTTGTTAAGCTCTGCGAGTTCATCAATGTCCTTAAGGGTTATTATTCTGCCCAGCCAGGACTTGTCAAGTCCCTGTGCTGCAATGCTTGAAACAAGGAATTCGAATCTGTTCCTGATCATCTCCCTCATTAGCTTCTCAGGGTCCTTTCCCCACAAAGGGT
>CAYRRQ010000055.1:0-6956 GCA_964426715.1 uncultured Methanosarcinales archaeon | reverse complement strand
AAGGAGGTGATAAAGAGCTGATTTTCCCAACAGAAAAGTATATAAACCCCATGCACAGAAGTATTATTGATGCAAGTCGTGAGTATTCCTGAGGACAAGTATTTTTATGCCATTGACGGCACTGTGATTAGGAGTCTTGGAGAGCTGCCTGATGCTCTGAGGAACATGAGTCCCGAGGCGTTTTCTCATCATGTTAATGATGACAAGAACGATTTCCATGCCTGGGTGAATGATGTTTTTGCTCATAGCTCTTTGGCTAGGAAGCTTAAGAGGGCCCGGCGCAAGGAGGACATGGCCAAGCAGGTCTTTATAGAGATTTTTTCTTAAGAGATTAGGAGGGGTGGTTATAGGATTACAGAAATAGATGATTAAAAAAATAAAAGAATTTATTTGGTTTTTATTATTTCTTCTTCCTGGGCCTGCTTCTGCTTCTGCCTGTGAATTTATTTTTCTTCTTGTACTTGTTGGGCAGGTAGTACTCATACCCTTTTTCTTCTATCAAGTCGAATAAGAGCAGCAGTAGCAGTGTCAGGATTATCAGCAGTACCAGGTTGATGTGTTTGCAGTAGGTATTCCAGAACCCGAGGATTCCCACCGGCTTCTTCTCAAGCACTTTGAGTGTCATCACAGGGCTGTCTATTGTTCCTCCTTTCTCGTCGTTGGCTGTGAACACTATTTGTTCCTGGCCTGCCCAGTTGTGCTCTGGTCTTAGAGTTGCGATGCCGTCTGTTATACTTATCTGTATATGGTTGGGCTGGCTTGGTGTGTAGCTGAGCACGTCCATGTCCGGGTCTGTGAAGTATTGTTCCAGGTTTATAGTGTAGGGCGTGTTCTGCTTCCATTCATGGTAGAGCTTGCTTTGTATGAGGCTCTGGTTCTGGCTGGGCTGCTCAAAGAACTTGTCTGTGTTTGGGTTGCCTATCAGGATGATTGCCAGTATGCTCAGGATTAGCAGGAAGATTAGGGCTATGTTTAAGCCGCGTATTGTTTTCATCCACTTGGCTTTTATCCTCTTTATCCTGTTCAGGCCTGGCTTGAATCTTAGGTATGCGACTATTAGCAGGGTTATTCCTGCGGCTGCTGCCAGGATTATGCTTATTAGTCCGCACCATCCGATTCTTGAGTAGTTGAAGTTTCTGAGGTAATCTATTGCTTTTGCCACAAAGCCTTTGTCTCTGAGTACTATCCAGAACTGCCTGTGATAGGTAATTTCCTGGGCGTCTTTGTCTTCAGGTATTATCAGGGGTGTTATGCTTAAGCTGAGCTTGTTAAGGTAGGTTCCCTGCTTGTAGGCAGTGTAGTTCATTGGTATTAGGTGGAGGACCTTGGTTTCTCCTGCTTCAAAGTCCATGGTGTCCTGGGTCAGGTATACGAATCTTGATTCTAGCTCGCCTAGTTCAAGCTTGTAGGTTCCTCCTTTGAGGCCTGTGTTTTGCAATAGTACTGGTATGCTCTTGGTGTCGTAGTTGATGGTGTGTTTGTCCTGGAGCATGTCTATGTTGTAGCAACTTGATTTGCTCAGGCTTTCCAGCTCAAGCCTTATCTCTTTGGTCTGGTAGGGCGCGTTGAGCTGTTTTAGCATTACAAATGCTGTCTGCTTGGTGTCTGCGCACGGCAGGTCTGCGATTAATGGTATGTTTTTGTTCTGGCCTGGTCTGAGCCTTACGAACTGGTCTTCCTGTCTTGTTTTTATCCAGGCGGGCCCGTCAATTATTATTTCGTATGCTTCCTCGTATTCCCCATTGTTCCTGATGTTCATATTATAGGTTTTTTGCCCGCAGCACGCCTTGTCCTGCAGTATTCCTGTTTGTTCTTGTATGCTCAGGCTTGTGTCAAAGCAGTCCCTGACTATTAGCTCAAAGCTTTTTTCCTTGTGCACGTCTCCGTATTCTGTTGCTGTGCTTAGGAGCAGGGTGTATTCTCCTATGTCTGCCTGTTCTGGTTTTATGTTCAGGGTTATGCTGTCTTTTTCTCCTGGTTCCAGGTCAAGACTGTTCTGGCTTAGCTCTGCGAATCCTGGTCCTGTGAGGTGCACGTAGTATGTGTTGGGAGTGCTCTCTGCCAGGTTCTCGAATGTGATGACTGCTTTCTTGGTTATTTCCTCGCATGCCTCTATGTCAAAAGTTTCGGTTTTGATTGTGTAGTCATAGTCTGGTTTTATAGTAAAGGTTTCCTGTCCCATGACTTGGTTCCTGCCTTTTTCAGAGGTTATGATGAAGGCATAGTTTTTTTCTCCATGAATCTTTAATGAATAGGTGATGTCGAGCAGTATGGTTGCTTCCTGGTCTGCTGCCAGGGTTACCTGCTCCTGGCTTATGGTTGTGTATTTTTGGTCCTGAAGCGGCCTGATTGTGAAGGTGTCTGTGAAGTCTGCCACGTTCTGCAGGTCTATCTGCATATGCACTGTGTGTCCGGGCAGGATTCCTTCTTCTTTTTCCGGGTTCAGGATTTGGCTTATGAACTTGATGTTCTGACATTGCTTTGAGATAAGCAGTTTCTGTATTTCCTTGCTTCTACCGTAGTTGGTTCTTGCCCTTGCAACATAGAAGGTGTTTAGGGGTGTGTCGCAGGGCACGTCTATATATGCGTAGATTGTTTTTTCTTCTCCTGGGACGAGTTCAAAGGTATCGTCGCTTAGGGTTATGAGTTCCTGGTAAGGAGAGTATATCTCGATTGTGAACAATGCTGTGAAGTCTCCTATGTTTTTTACTTCAAAGGTGTCTGTCCTGGTGCTGCACTGGCAGGCTTTGACATTGTCTTTTGGGTACGGGCTCTCGAATGAGAACTCGTCTGTGACTTTGTTTACTACCAGGGCTGCCTGGGCCGGGCTTAGTATGAGCACCAGCATCAGCATGCTTAGCATGCCTATTATTATGTTTTTGTTTATCATTTTTTGTCTTGTATTGTTCTTGTTGGAATTATTTTTTGCTTTCATGTTTTGCTCCCCCTAAAAAAAGCTTTTTTTTTGATTCTTACCTTGGTTGATTCTTAATATTGACTTGGTATTGACTTGATATTGGATTAGTAGTAGGTTTCTATGTCTTCTTCAAAGCCGGGCTCTTCTGCATCCGCATCATATTCTTGCTCCAGTTTTTTTTCTCTTTGCTTGTTTATGCTGATTATGATGGCTGCTATTATTATAATTACGAGCATTATTGCTATGATTATCTTAAAGCCTGTCAAGAGCCAGCCTGTTTTGCCTGTTTCTTGCCTGAGCGGCCCTATGGTTCGTGCTGTGAGGCTCAGGGTTTCCTGTGCCAGCCCGCTCCTGATGGTCAGGGGTATTTCTATTCTTGAGCTTGTTTTGTGCTCTATGCTCAGGTAGAGGTAGGCTGTTTGTTCTTCTTCTGGCTCAAGAGTTATCTTGTCTGATGGGTCTATCCTGTAGGTGCCTATGTTCTTGATGGTTTCTGTGTCTGGTATTAGCTCATATGTTTTTTCTCTTGTGCCTGTGTTAATAATTCTTATCTTGTATATTACTCCCTGGCCGGGTTCTTGTGCCACGATTTCCCTGTACTGGGTGTATTCTATAACGGTGTCCTTTATAGTGGCTGTTTCAAGTGATTCTGCACTCTGCTCAGTAGTCTCTGCAAGCACTGTTGTTGCCAGTGCAAGGATTATGGTCAGTGTTGCGATTAGCAGTGGGATAAAGAAGGTTGTTTTGTAAGGTGTTGTTTTGTTTAGGGTTTGCTTGTTCATTTTTAGTATTCTGAGAATAAGATAATATATATAAAGCTTTCGCTTAATAACTATTTTAGAGTGGTTAAAGTTAGGGTGGTTTTGTTGATTACAAAAAAGCATACCTCGTTGTTTACAGCGAGGATTGGTCTTCTTTTTTGAACCAACCCCCTCGCTCAATGCTCGTTTATGCTTTTTTGTACTAAGATACCTCGTCCTTTAGGGCGAGGTTGTTGATTTTGATATTGACATAAAGTTGAAAATGTCCGTCGTTGCCATTGTTGTTTCCATAGCGCGTAGCAGTAATGCTAAGGGGCACGGCGAAGCTTATCTACATTCATATATGCAGTGTATGGTTGCAGTAAGAAGAGCCGGATATTTTTAACCCTGAGTTATGTTTTTAATTTATGTTTTTAATAATATTCTAGAGTGCCGCTCTTGACAGGCGCTGGCCTGGTGCTCTTCAGGTATTTTCTTATACCTATGTAGGCGCCTGCAAGCAGCAGGATTATCAGGCCCGCGATTAGAACTACTTTTATTGTGAAAAACCAGAATATGCTCGGGTCTATACTGTCAGACTCCTTGACATTGGCGATTAACAGGAATCTCTGGACTTCTTCTCCGCTCTTAACACTCACCACGAAAACTCTTTCGCCCGGCGCAACATTATCATTAGCAGCCACGTACAGGTCTGTTGTGCGCTCGCTCTCTGCAGGCACTATGATGAGGGTGCCTGGCTCAAACCTTGCCTCGCCCCAGTTGTCAAGTCCTGTTACTGAGAAAACGTATTCCTTGTCATTGAACTCCCTGTTTGATATTCTTATGGGAAACACTGCTTCTGAGCCCTTGTAAACATCCTGTATTTCCATGACGTCTATAAAGGTGTTACCCATGCTCTGGTTGTTCATGAGGACTGACTGGCAGTACTTGTCTGGGACCACCCTGATGCTACTTATGCCTGGTATTGTTTCCTGCTCGCTAAAGATGTTCATAAAAGAGGCTTCTACTATGATTTTGTAGTCGTACATCGGCACGCACTGGGGGGCTCTGAGAAAGAACTCTATTGTTTCTGCGCTGCAAACCTCGAGGTTGTCTATGTACCTTACTGATTCTATGCCCAGCTCTGGCATTATCAATCTGATTTTAAGATTTCTGATGTTATACTCCCTGTTATTATATATTGTGACATAAGAATTGAACGCCCTTGTATTATAGACAAAGTCTGCTGGGCTGGTAGTGATGCTCTCAATGTATAAGTCGCATGCGTCTCCCAGGCCGTTGCCTTCTGCATCCCTCTGCATAGGATTGGTTATATAGGCGCAGTTGTCGTATTCGTCTGGCACGCCATCGCAGTCTGTGTCTGGCATTAATGGCTGGTTGATGCTTGGGCTGATAGCGCATGTGTGCGCGCTAGCACTTGGCATCGCTGTCATACTTATAATTAGAACAAGGATTAGCAACATGATTGTTGTTGCTGCGCTGGAAAAAATCTTGTGCTTCATTTTACCACTTGCGAATAGTTATGTATTTATATGTTTTTTGTTTTTATTATGATTTTATTATGATTTTATTATGATGTATCCTATTTTTTGCTTATCTGGAAGCCAACACCATAAGATTCAGCAATAAAATCTTCTATTAAGGAATCATTGCTTGTAATCCTGCTATAATAGCCCAGGAGTTTCAGGTTTAGCCCTGGAATGAGCTTGCTTGTTGGCACGGGCACGAACCCCATTATTCTCAGGTTGCTCTTTTTACCATTTAATGATTGCTCAGCATCATTGTATTTTTCCTGGCAATACTCGATTTCAAGGAAGTCTGTGTGAAAAAGGAATTTATAATAGTCGCCTTTGATAGCCATGGATTCTGTGGTCAGGCTGTACCACACATTATCTGTGTAAGCATATTCCTGGGTTCCAAAATCCTTTCCAAGAGTGGCTAAAATGAAAGGGCCTGCAAAGCCCTTCTCAGTAAGAGGAATTATTAAGCCGCCGCCAAAGGATAATCCTGAGTGCGAGGATTCTCTTGCAGCGATTGAGAATACATTACTGTTATAAGGCGTCCATCCGTGTTTTGAGGTTCTTGCTTCTGCTTCTCCTGCTAATATGCCGAATAGGTTCAGGTTTAATTCCAGGTCGCCTTCAGAATAAGTCCTGGTCTTAATCTCGCCCATAGGAGCGATTTCCTCTACATCATAGTTCATGCCAGCCCATTTTCCACGTACTCGATAGTTTTTGCCTGAGAATAAGCCTTCAAAGCATATCCCTTTGAAAGTGTTTTTCGGGTCTTTTTCAACTATATAGCTCTCAGAGCCGAGAAAGCCAGCAGCTCTCAGGATCAGGTCAAAGACTTGTTTTTGTTTTTCTTGTTCTGTTTTTTCTGGCTGTGCTACTTCTCTTTTTGTTACTGCTTTTTCCTGTTTTTGCACAGGTTCTTTTTTTGGCTCTGGAACCGGGGCGGGTTTTGGTTCTGCTTTGAGCTCTAAATATCCGCTTATGCTTGCAGCAATCTTAGTTCCTTTTTCAAGTTGGTATGTCCATCTTATTTTTTCTCCTTCTAGATAATCAAGTCGGTCAAAAGATATTCTGTTCTCAAACACTTTTCTTCCAGTGATTGGATTATTTACGATCTCATCCCTGTCATATTTGCCGTCTTGGTTAAAGTCATACTTAAGCATGATATCGCTTTTGAATTCTCCGCTGGTCTGCTCTTCAAAATAAATGAGTCCGTTATAAGGCACGTTGATAACTGTTTGTTGGAGTTGCTTTGCAGTCATGTTCCTGTAGCGCTGGCAAATGCTCTTGTCCGGGTTAAGCACCGTAATGTTCAGGGGCTTGACGTGGTGCTGGTTTTGTTTGTTTTGTTTCTTGATTTTTGCGCTGTTCTTGTCTTGCTTGTCTTTTTTGAATATGTTTTTTATTCTCTTGATTATGTTTTGTGAATCATCATCTGTACAAGAAGCATAGTCTTGTGCATTGTCATCCAGAATATCTGTTATGCTGGATTTTGAATTATAATCCAGGTCAGGGCGGGGGTATGCTGGCTTGTTCAAAAATCCGAATCCTGTTGTTTTTAGCATGAGCAGGGCTATGCCTGTGACCAGTATGTTGTTTTTTCTTTTTTTACTGGGTTTGTCTTCTGTTTGTATTCTTTTTTCTAGCGAAGTTTCTTTGTTCAAATCATTAGATAAGAGTGTAGGGTGGTTTACGGCTTCCATGTGGCTGAGTGGAAGGACACTTTCTTTATAAAGCTTTCGTTAGTTAACTACTCCGAAGTAA
>CAYRRQ010000054.1:0-7050 GCA_964426715.1 uncultured Methanosarcinales archaeon | reverse complement strand
CGTCTTGTCTGAAAGGAATAACACCAAACCCAAGGAGATTTGCTTGATTGAAGTGAATTGCAACCCCGGAATGACTCAAAAAGTTAAAAAGTTATATAACATAGACATCCCCAAATTAATATTTGACAAGGTAGGCTATGAAAATAACTAAAAAAAACAATACCAAGAATCTTAGTGCGAAGACTCATAGTCCAGTAATAGGTATACTTCCGCCTTTTGTTTACAAGAAAAAACCAGGAATCTCCTTTTCTGTGTGCTATGCAACCTATGTAAAAGCAATTGAAGAACAAAGAGCTGTGCCCATAATAATTCCAATAATGATTAATAAGAGAGTAATAGAAAATACTCTGGACATAGTTGATGGAATCCTGCTTACCGGAGGGACGCCTTTCCTTGTTGAGAAAAATAAAACCAAGAGTTTAGCAGTGCAAAGCCCCAAAAGATATGATTTCGAGAAAAAACTCATAAAAAAGGCTTATTCCATAGACATACCTATTTTAGGAATTTGCAGAGGACACCAGATGCTATCACAATTATTTGGAGGAAAAACACAGCTCAACATTTACCAAAAAAAGAGAAAAAAAACGCATAAGAATATCAAGCACAAAGGAACCAAGAGAGACGATCAGTTTCATTATATTAATATTAAAAAAAACACTCTCTTATTCTCTATCTTAAAAAAGCAGAGAACCCTTGTTAATAGTGCGCATAGACAAGCAGTACTTAAACCTCCTAAAAATTTTGTGGTGTCTGCAAAGGCTGATGATGGATTGATTGAAGCCATAGAAAGCAAAGAACACTCTTTTTGCATAGGGGTACAATGCCATCCAGAAAGATTAAGCAGAAACAAAGAGTTTTCAAGAAAACTATACAAATCTTTTATCAAAGCATGCAAAAATTACAGGTCAAAAAAATCTTAAAATAAAATGAAAACAAAAAAAATTCTAATGCTAACCAATCGTGTTTTAGATGCTTATAGAAAAGATAATAATGCTCCATACCAGAATGAGTTGCCCGAATTCCAATTTTTTTCAACACAACTCTTAAACAAAAACTTAGAGCTTTTCATAACTCACTACAAAACTTATTCTGAAGGAAAAGAACTTGCTTGGAAGTATAATCCTCAAGAAAAAAAATGGGTCAAGACTATAATTGATGAACCGGATTTAGTCCTGGACAGGATATCAGGGGATATTCAGGGATGGAGAAAACTTATCTCAGAGATGCAGAGAAAAGGAATCCGAGTTTTTAATGACCCCCATATTGCGTATTTGTGCACAGATAAAGTAATGACCTATGAAAAGTTTAAGGAGTACTCAATTCCTACTTATTATCCTCATGATAAAGAAACCCTTATTGATGCTTATGAAAGGCTTAGACAAGAAAATGATTGCGATATCGTATTTATAAAACCCCGCTATGGAAACAAAGGCAAGGACATTCGCGTTGTAAAAAAAGGAGAAAAAGAAAAGATAAAGGAAATAAACGAATTTAATGATTTGGATTACATATTACAGCCTTTTATAGAATCCTCTGACGGAATCCCTGAACTGGGAATTAGGACCAGGCATGATATCAGAATAATCACTCTTAATAATAATATAGAAGCAAGTTATGTTAGAATGCCAAAAGCAAACGGGTTTTTAAGCAATTATGACCTTGGAGGAGATTTAACCTATTTTGGCAAACCATTTGAACAGCTTCCAACAAAGTATATTGAACTTGCTAATAAAATTCTTAAGAATATGGAATATAAGCAAACTAAGATAATAAGTCTAGATTTTATTACTGAGAATGACTCTGGATTAGTAAAACTCGTTGAACTCAATAACAATACTGGATTTAGCGATAGCAAGACCAGGCAAATAGCACCTGAAGACAAGCAAGTAATATCTCTGTATGTAAAAGCGCTAGATGAAATTCTGAATAAGAATTAAGAAGATGTGCCCTTCTCAAACCCTATAATAATCCTCAAGGATGATACTGTCCAGGTCTTCCAGGTTCTTGACCTTGTAAACCCTTCCCCTGCTTATCTCAATAATCTTCTTGGCCAGCTTTTCTCCGTCCTTGTCAAGGTTGATGCCAACAATTGATATTGTGATATCCTTGTCCCCGGCCATGCTCACTGCTCTGAGAGTGTCTTGTTTTGGCTTTCTGCCCTTAGTAGGCATGGCATCTGTTAACAGGACCAGGTGCTTGGTCTCCTTGCTCCTGCCGAACAGCTCCCTGGCTTTTAGTATGGTCCTGGCAATGTCTGTCTCTGCCCTCGCCCTTATGCTGGTTATATTCCTGAGTATCTCATAGAAGTCAAGGCTTGGAGGCACAACTTTTTTCACGTCCTCGCCAAACACTATCAGGCCCACCTTGTTCTTCTCATTAATGGCTTTGTAGGCCAGGGCCACCCCTGCTTTCTTGCCCATGCCTATCTTTTCTCCTTTCATGCTTCCGCTGGCGTCCAGGGCGTAGATAATGCTGATGCCGCCTTTTTTTTCTCTTTCATAAACCCGGATGTCTTCTTTTTTTATGCTTTTGTGCCTTCTTCTGAGAGCGGTCTTCACGGTTTGCTTTACAGCCAGGTCCCTGTACCTGGTCTTCTTGTAAGGTTCGTAATCTTTTTTGTCACCGTAAACATCTTTTTTCCTTTGTTTCTTCTCTCCCAGACCCCTTATTCTGAGCTTGTCAAGCTCCTCAGTGTACAGGATGAGCGAGCTCAGCTTTAATCCCTTGCTTGTTAATTCTCCCTGCTTGTTAAGCAGGTCTTTTTGTTTGAGCTGTTTAATGTTCTTCTCAATATTATTTTTGAGCTCCTTCCTGAACTCAGGAATCTTTATGTTCTTCTCGACATAGCCGGGCTCGTATCCACCCAGCTGCCTGATGATGACTTCGCCGTACAACTGCTTTGAAAGCTTGTAATCCTTGACTAAGTTCCTGAATATCATGTCAGGCACAAAGCTTGAGAGGTTCTGGTTAATGCTCTCGCTCAGAAGCCTGCCGTCATCTATGGTTTCCTTGTCGCTCTCAAGAACACTGTGCATTAGTTTGTCTTCCTTGCTCTGCTTTGAAAGCTTGCCACTAAGCTCTTCTGCCTGCCCAAGCCTAGAAAAATCCTGTTTACCAGTCTCAGATGCTATGGGCTCAGTGCTACCCCTCACCCCCTATCTCATTAGAAAACCTCTCGAACTCCTCCTTTACAAATTCCTCAGGTAATTTTAAGAACTTGATGCTGGGCTTGAGGCTGATTCTGTGGCTCAGCACAGACACCACTACTTCCTGCACATCCCTTAAACCCACGTGGTTCCTGCCTTTGATAAGCGCGTTGCTCTGAGCCCGCTCATACAAGCCAATGCTCGCCCTAACGCTCGGCTTCTTCTCAACATCGTCATCCGCCCTGAGATCCCTTATGAACTGTACTGTGTTGAACAACAACTTTTCTGGGAAGTCAACCAGCTTTCTGCCTGAGCGCTTAACAATCTCTAATTCTTTCTCAGTAGTGTCAGGGTACTCCATGTATATCAGGTCAAACCGGTCCAGGAAAACATCGCTGAGAGGCTCTGTGCTCTTATCATCAGGGTTCATGGTGCCGATGAATATGAAGCTCACGTCAAAGTCAAATGAGTAGCTGCCAATAGTTATTTTTTTCTCCTCAAGAACCTGGAGCAATGCGTTCTGAAGCTTCTCACTGCACCTGTTAATCTCGTCAAAGAAAAGAATGCCTTGGTTGGCCTTAAAGATTTTTCCAGGGCTAAAGGCTTCCACGCTCAGAGGCCCATACTTCAAAGCCTTCACAGGGTCAATGTCTCCTATGAGGTCCTCTGCGGTCAGGTCAGGGCTTCCCTGCACCCTAACAAACAACTCACTGCCCTTCAGCTTCCTGGTCTTAATCTTCTGCTTCTTCCTCTTTTTTTCAACGCACCCAGGACAGCAAGGATGCTCGGGATCGCAGTTAAAACTGCACTCAGCCACTTCCTTATCCGGCATGAGCTCAGCCACGTTTTTAGCCAGGGTTGTCTTGCCAATGCCCGGCTGCCCTACCAGGATGACGTGCCTGTCCATGAGCAAAGCTGATTTTAACTGGTTCTTAACATTGTCCTGCCCTATTATGCTGTTGAAATCCGACTCCATAACCCGCTTCTTGAATTTTTTAGATGCCATAGGCGCAAAAGATAAGAAAAGGATGTTTATAAAGTTTTATGATAAAAAAGGGGTTCGTCCGAAAGGTGCGTCGCTGCCGCATATCTTTTTCTAAACAAAAATTATTTAAATGTCAGAATCAATTAGTCTTAATATGATTAATTTAAGGAAGCTCATCGCCGGTGTTGCTTTAGTTGGAACGCTGGGTTATGCTTCATTAAAAGCCCATAATACTCCAAGAATAACACCTAGTTTCAAGCCAGCTCCTCATGTAGTAGCAAAGGGAAGCGCGAACACACAAAAAGGAAGTTTAGATTATACTTATAAACAATATTTTAACAAAGCCCAGACCAACACCAATCTTTATCATCCTGGTTTTGACATAAGCACAAAATATGATTCTGCAAAGGACAGGTTAGATGCGGATTTAGAGACCAGGATAAAGAATCTTAATCCAATAAAGGTAACTACGCAGTCAAGCAGGAACCGGTTTAAAGGAGGAGCGGAATACGATATTAGTAGGGATATAAAAATTGATACAAGCACGGATTATGATAATACGCGCACCAACAAAAATAACAGGCCTTCAATTTTGACAAGGCTCGGTGCAAACCTGTACAATCTAAAAGTGGATGTCAAACACGATTTCTATGATCCCCGGTGCGTTGCAGACATTGAAATTAACAATAAAAAAGTAACTAGTTTTTCTATGAAACCAGTTTATTCTGTTGTGAGAAAAATAGGGCAAAGACTAATGAATGCTTTAGGTTTAGGGAATCCTTCCTCTAACACTACACCGCCTTGATAAACAAACCGAAAACCTCTGTGCCAGTTACCATGATTATGGTTACTATGATGCCTGCTATGAGCACGCCTATAATGCTGGCTATCATGTACTTCCGGAACCTCAGGTCAAAGATGTTTGCAGCCAGAGCACCTGACCACACGCCCGAGCCAGGCAGGGGTATTCCGATGAACAAGGCCAAGCCAAGCTCGCCGTATTTCTCAACATATTTCTGGGCTTTTTTCTGAACCCTCTCAAGTGTCTTTGTGTAGAACCTGTCAATGAATTTTATCCATCTGAGCCAGTGGATTATCTTGTTCCAGATAAGATAGGTAACAGGAGCCAGGATTATGTTGAAGATTATTGCTATCAAAAAAACCAGCCACCAGGAGTAGCCTGCAATTATACCGTACGGAATGCTGGCTCTTAGCTCTAAGAAAGGCGCCAGGGTGAGACCTGCCACGATTAATAAATCCCTTATTAACGGCATCATCTTGTTTCTGCTCCTAATGAGAAGTCTGTTATTAAAATATTTATTGGTTTACTCCTTGCTAGAGTCTTGGGTGCCCTGGCCGTCGGTGCCGTGTATGCCTTTGTTTGCTATTGGCAAACATGGCATGGCCCGGCAGAGCTTTGCGAACAAAGTGAGCAAAGTGGAGTGGGACAGGGCGTTATCATCTTTATCATATTTGTTTAACTTTTATGCCTGCAACCCTTTGTTTTACATAATCATTTTCAGCCAGACTTCTGACCAGCTTTAGGGGTTGCTTGTACTCCCGTTTCTCCTTGGCATACAAGCGCTTGTTCTTCTCAAACACGTTTTTGTGTTTGCTCCTGAACCTCGCAGCATTCTTTCTGGCCTTGAGAGGCGGCCCTCTTACTGTCACTGTACTTGGCAAGGACTGTTTTTTAATGATAAAGTATATCAGGCTCTGCTTCTGGCCAAACTCCCATCCTGACTCCAAAATTTTGAAATCATACTTTTTCAAATGCTTGCTTATGTGCTCAAAGCACTTCATTATCTTGGCTCCGACCACATCCTTTTTTCCTTTCAAAGGCCTGGCCTTGGCTATTATTAGCCAGTTATCACCTGATTTTCTCCTTAACTCTTTTATGCTCAGCTTCTTGACCTTAAAAAAATCTGGTGAAGGTTTTTCAAGGAAACTCTTTGCTCGTTTCTTGAGCAACCCGAATTTTTCCCTGCTAATGGCTGCTGCTGCGTTCCTGTCCGGTTGAATAGGGTCAACAATTATAAGTGGTGACTGGGTTTTTGACTTGTTAAGTTGTTTAATAGGATCTTTTAAGTGTTTTTCAGAGTCAATTATCACTCTGCTTCCCCAAACACATGCCTGCATTAACAGGTTTTCAAAACCTTTGTAATGGATAATTAATAAATCCAGAACATGGCCTGAGAAGCCCTTGATATAGCTCTCTGCACCGTAAACCCTGGCTGATTTGCAGAACTGCTTGGCCAGTCTTATCTGGTCTGCCAGGCCCGGTCTTTTCTTCAGCTTTTTTTTAACATAAGCTACGTGCAAAGAGCTCATGTCAGTAACATTAACCGCCTTTTTATAATCATTTATTCTGAGCACAGGAACAACCTCGAACAACAAACCGGCTCTTCTCAGCTGGTAATAATCCCTGCTGCCATGCACGAGCTCAGGTCTCAGAGGCTTAAGAACCCTCCCCAGCATCCTGGACAAATCCTTGTCTTTTTCCTTGTAAGAATAATCAAACCTTACAAACAAGTCAATATCAAAGTCATTTTTCAGAATAGTTCCTTTTGCATAGCTGCCTCCTGCAACGCACCCAGCCCTGATATTATTCTCTTCCAGGAGGGTGTTGATTCTTTTTATGAGCTTGTCAACTGCTTTAATACTCCGAGCGTCTGGGTGTATACGCCTAATAACCTGATTTAACACCTTCCTAACCTCGTAATTGTTTGCACTTCTCATATTAGTAAAATAGAGGTGCTCTGCTTTTATAAATTTTTAGCTGAGAATAGTTTTAAAGCCTCTGAGTTGTCCTAAATGTCCTACTCCACCGAACTTTTAACAAAAGTTCGAGCAAAAATCGTGATATGCGCACTTCATGCTTAGCCCCGTATAAAAGGAACTCCGGTGCTTTTTTGCACT
>CAYRRQ010000053.1:6144-7168 GCA_964426715.1 uncultured Methanosarcinales archaeon | reverse complement strand
TCATGAGCTTTGTTGTTATTATTTCCCATAAGTTGAAACTACGACAAGGCGAAACCACAAGATTAATAAAAACATTAAAATATTCCTTCTCCAGGTGATTTTTTTATGGATAAAATCAAAAGTATAAAAGCCTACCAGGTTCTTGATTCAAGAGGCAACCCGACCCTTAAGGTAGTAATTAATACCAAGAAGTATTCTGGCTGGGCGCTTGTTCCCAGCGGTGCGAGCACAGGATTGTACGAGGCAGTCGAGCTCAGAGACAAGAAAAAAGCCTATGACGGTATGGACGTTGAAAAAGCTGTTGATATCATCAACAAGAAGATAAGCAAGAAGCTCAGAGGAATGAAAGTGACAGAGCAGGAAGATATTGACATGGAACTAAAGCGAATGGATGCTACTGAGAACAAATCTAAGCTAGGGGCAAACACCTTGCTGGGTGTCAGCCTGGCTGTGAGCAGGGCAGCGGCCCAGGCAAGGAAAAAGGAATTGTACGAGTACATAGCAGAACTTTCTGGCAACAAGAAAAAGCCTGTATTGCCAGTGCCACAAGCCAATGTTTTGAATGGGGGGGAGCACGCAGGCAACTATCTCAGAATCCAGGAGTTCCTGCTAATACCATCAAAAGCAAAGAGTTTTGCAGAAGCTGTTAGAATGATAAGCGAGACTTATCACGCACTCAAAAAGATTATTGATGAGAAGTACGGCTTAACAGCAACCAATGTGGGAGATGAAGGAGGATTTGCACCGCCTATAAGAACAGCAGAAGAAGCCCTTGACCTGGTAGAGGAAGCTGTGCGCAGGAAAGGATATAAGAGAAAGATATGCTTTGGCTTGGACATAGCAGCGAGCAGCCTGTTTTCTGAGGGCGAGTATGATGTAGGAGCAGGCTTCTCAGCCAGGGGCCTGATGAAGTACTATGAGCGTGTCTTGACCAAGTATAATGTTAAGAGCATAGAAGACCCTTTTGAGCAGGACGACTTTGAAGCATGGAAGGAGTTCATGCAGACAGTTGCCAAGAAGAAGA
>CAYRRQ010000053.1:0-6134 GCA_964426715.1 uncultured Methanosarcinales archaeon | reverse complement strand
CTCACAGTAAGCAATCCTCACAGGGTTAAGAAAGCAGCTGATAATAATTACTGCAACGCCCTGTTACTAAAACCCAACCAGATAGGGACCCTGACAGAAGCATTAAAAGCAGCAGGCACAGCAAAAAAAGCAGGCTGGGAAATAATAGTAAGCCATCGTAGCGGAGACACAGAAGACCCATACATAGCAGACTTAGCAGTGGGCATAGGGGCGAGCCAGATAAAGCTGGGAGCGCCTTGCCGCGGTGAGCGGACTGCAAAGTATAACCGGCTGCTCGAGATAGAAGCAGAGCTTAAAAAGAAAGCTTATGCAGGCAAGAGGATGAAGTTCTGATTACTTCCTCTCAAATTCTTTTATCTTGTTAACCCGCCTGGCGTGCCTGCCCTCGAGGAACCTGGTGGTGAGCCAGGCCTTAAGAATCTTTTTTGCTTCTTCTTCACTCACTGTTCTTGCCCCAACGCAGAGAATGTTGGAGTCATTGTGCTGCCTTGATAGCCTGGCTGTTTTCTCGTCATAAGCATTAGCCGCCCTTACTCCTCTTACCTTGTTAGCGCACATACTCATGCCTATGCCTGTGCCGCATAAAAGAATTCCTCTCGTCCCTTCCTTTACAACCTTTCTGCCTGTCTTAAAAGCAACGTCAGGGTAATCATCTTCGCGGTCAAACCCAGGTGTCAAGTCGTTGAAAGGTATTTCGTTCTCCTCAAGAACTGGCTTAAGCTTTTCTTTAAGCTCATAGCCCGCGTGGTCAGATGCAAGGACAAGCCTCTTTTTTTTCTCTTTTATCACAAAGAAAGGAATTATAATGATTTATATAAAGGTTTCTGATGAATCTGATGAATTCGAAAAATGTACGTTTTTTTACAAGTTTTTTTAGAAAAGAAACCAGAGGTTATAAATTACACCTATTTAACATAGATTTTGATTACATGAATTAGCTTGATTGCGAGGTGGATTTTATGGATGAAGTTGAAAATGAAGAAATACTAAAACACGCAGAAAGCAATGAAAATTATGGTAAGCCGAAAGTTAAAGATAAGAAATCTCGTTTTTCAATAGGAAGCGCAGCAGTTATAGGAGCTGGTTTTTACGCAGGTCAGAAAGAAGGTTCTGGAGAGAAACTTAAAAAATCAACTGCTTTCTTAACAAAATACGCGCCCGCAACAATGAGTTTCCTAGGAAGCCTTATAGGACCTGCCGTATTTGATAAAGGTTTAAAAAGCTTTTATGACATGTTAGACAAGCAGATTAAGGACGGAGAAGTAACAGTTACCGGTTCTGATGGCATAGAAAGAAAGCTGAAAGATTTAGACTCTGAAGAAAGAAGAGAAAGTGAAAAAGAAATCTATAAAGCAATTAATGATATGAATGACCATTTCAGAAAGATAATACCGGATAATTATGGAAAAATCGCTGTTGCCAACGGGGTAATCACAGCAGCTAAGACCGCAGCAGGATACTTTTCAGGGAAACTCTTCAGCCGTATTAAAAAATAAGAACCACTCATAATTATTTGTATTCAATTCTTTTTAGTCGCTGAAAACAATAACTTTTATAAAGAATATTAGTCTATACATATACCAGGTGGTATGTGTTGATTGTTAAGATAGGCGTGAGCATTCTGAGTTTGGACTACGAGGACATAAGCGAGGTAGAGCAGGCCCTGATGAGGGCTGATAATGCTAATTCTGTGCACCTCGACGTTATGGACGGCAGGTTTGTCAGGAACAAGACCTTTGACCATGAACTTGTAAGGAAAATAGATACTCCTCTCAGAAAAGTAGTCCACCTCATGGTTAACCAGCCTGAGAAAGTGGTTGATAATTATATAAAGGCAGGCGCACAGGAAATAGTGTTCCACATAGAAGCAACGCGCGCCCCCAAGAAGCTCATAAACGAACTAAAAGAAAAAGGAATCAGTGTGGGAATCGCCCTGAACCCGGAAACCCCTCTTAAAAAAGTAAAGAACTATCTTTCAGACATAGACATGGTTTTTGTAATGACAGTTCATCCTGGCAAAGGAGGACAGAAGATGCTCAAGACACCCCTAAAAAAGGTTAGGAGCATAAGAAAAAGCCATCCTGCCCTTGACATCGCTGTTGACGGAGGCATAAATGATAAGACAGCGCACACAGCCATAGAAGCAGGCGCCAACATCCTTGTATCAGGCAGCTACATTGTTAAGAGCCCTGATCCTAAGCTGGCAATAGACTTGTTAAGGAATGCGTGATTTTTTTTTCTAAAGATTCCTGAGCTCTTGTTCCAAGCTCTTTTCTTCTTTACTGTTCTTAGACACCCACCAGAATGCTTTATCTGCAAGAGCCTGAGCCTCACTAGGAGTTAGTTCTCTCTGTGCAGACTTATAAAATTCTTTTTTTCTCTCTTTAAGCCGCGAAATGACCTCTTTTGGATGAGCCGTAACCTAATGTGTATAGGTTAAGAACACCATTTCAGATGGCTTCAAGATTTTGTTATGATAATTTTTCATCAAGAAAATATTTGGTTGTTAATAATAAAAGTTTTATTATAGATTCTTTCAGAAAATATTTTCACAAATTTTTAAAAATGATTTTTATTAAGATAAAAAAATTAAGATAAAAAATTTATATGACCAGAGCATATTTTTTCTTTATATTATTTTATACGCTTCTTCATCAAGACGTTCTTTTAATTTATCAATATCCTTTGGTGCAAGCCCTGTCGGTCTTGTTAAGAACTTGACTATAGCTGACCTGAACATGATTGTTAATAAGAGAAAAGAGTTTATAAAGTTGTTGGTGGGGTATTATTTAGTCGTGAAAATCTTCTGACAGTTGCCTCTGCCAGCACATCTATAGTATTAATTTTGTTTATTTTTTCTTTGCTTAGCATTAATGAGAGTTCGGTGCAGCCAAGAATGATTGTTTCGGCTCCTTGTTTAATATATTTATTGCTGATCGTTCTTACTTGGCGTATTTGTTTTTCTTTTTCTTCTCCCATATTAAATTTAAGAATTGCTTTGGATATTTCTTTTAATTCCTCATTATTTGGTTTGCAGGATTTAATGCCTTTGAAGTTATACAAATCTTTTTTTACAATACTAGGCGTCCCCAGGATTAATACGCAGGACTCCTTATTTTGTCTGAGAACATTTTTTACCTCTTCCCTTAAATCAATTATCTGGGTTTTGACTTCTTTTTGCAGGGATTCATAGAGCAAGTGGATTGTATTGCACACCATGACTATGAAGTCAACATTCATTCTGTCCAGTTCTTTTAATCCTTTTATGTATGGTTCTAAATCTTTTCTGGGGATTTTATCGTTTACAAGTTCGGGTGCTGGAATGCTGTTTATTATTATCTGAGGAAAGTCTGTGTTGGATTTCACATTTCCTGTTTTTTGCAGTTTGTCTATTAGTTTTCCATAAAATTCATTGGTAGCTTCGGGGCCGATTCCTCCAAGCACACCAATTTTTATTGATTACAAAAAAGCATACCTCGTTGTTTACAGCGAGGACTGGTCTTCTTTTTTGAACCAACCCCCTCGCTCAATGCTCGTTTATGCTTTTTTGTACTAACATACCTCGTCCTTTAGGGCGAGGTTGTTGATTTTAGTCATGCTCAAAAACAAAGTTTTTGGCACCACAAAATTTAAAATTTTGACGGCTTCGTCGCGCCGACCATCATTGTCATTCCGGCCAATGGGGGCGGCGACGCACATTTGGGACTGAGCCATAATCCCAAAACCTTTATAAATTCCTCCTTATTCTCATACTCTTCGTATGGGCAGAATTAAGACCAGACTGGCAAAGGCAGTGACTCAGGAATTATTAGACGAGCATAGTGAGAGCTTTAACACTGACTACGAGGAAAACAAGAAGAAAGTAGAAGAACTGACAACTGTGAAGTCAAAGAAGCTGAGAAACATTATTGCAGGGTACCTGACCCGGATAATGAAAGCTGAAGCGCAATAACAACAAAGGAGGGATGAACAATGGCAGAGGACAACTCTATCTTTATTGGCAACAAGCCCTTTATGAACTATGTTACCAGCGTGGTAATGCAGTTCACGACCAAGGGAGCAGAAGAAGTGATTGTAAAGGCCAGAGGAAAATTCATAAGCAGAGCAGTGGACGTGGCAGAAGTGGCAATGAAAAGATTCCTCAAAGACCAGATAGAACTCAAGGACATAAAGATTGACTCAGAAGAATTCCAGAACAAGGAAGGACGAGACGTGCGGGTATCCACCATAGAGATAACTCTTGCAAAGAAATAAAGTAATTATTCTTTTTCTTATTATAACTTGAATAGCTATATGAATATCACGCGATGTAATTCATTCATGAGAAATAATGGGTTCGTCTGGATTTATAATTTTTATCACTTTTTTATGAATGGGATCATATTTATACGCCCGTACATATGGTTTTTTCTTCTCAGGCATAGTTTCAGATATTAATTTGTCAATTCCATCAAGCAAAGCCAAATCCTCTTTGCTTAAACAATTCCTTGATGAGATTGGCATTGTGTTGACTAAATAACCTCGAAGGTGGTTTGGTTTCTTATTAGACATATGAATGATTCATAATAACTTATTAATATATCCTCCTAAGAAAAACCCAGAAATTTTACGGGAATCGCGCTAAAAACCGCACTCTTTAAAAATAAGAATGTCTTTTTAAATCATAATGGGCCCGTAGTATAGTCTGGATAGAACACTTGGCTTCGGCACAGCTTTTTTAGAAAAAGCTGGCAAAAACCAGCGGATTAAAAGAAAAATCTTTAATCCACTAAAAAAAACAGTTGTGGAGATACCAGGAGACCCCGGTTCAAACGAAGAACTGCGTTTATGAAAACATTAGTTTTTCTGAATGTCCGGGCGGGCTCATCATGACAATATTTTTTGTGACTGGCAACAAGGAGAAGTTCAGGGAGGCCAATGCCCTGCTTGGCGAGTTTGATGTTGAGCAGGTAGATGTAGATTTGCCTGAGCTTCAGGGCGAGCCTGAGGAGATTGTTAAGGAGAAGGCCAGGCTGGCTGCTAGGAAGACAGGCAAGACGGTGTTTGTCGAGGACACTTCTCTATGCTTTAATGCCTTGAACAACCTGCCGGGTCCTTATGTAAAGGCTTTTGTTGAGAAAATTGGTGTTAAAGGACTTTACGAATTGGCAAGCAAATACGAAGACAAGAGTGCTTATGCTCTTGCGTGTATTGGTTATTGCGAGCCGGGCAAAGAGCCTTTGGTGTTCAAAGGAAGAGTTAATGGCAGGATAGTCAGCCCCAGGGGGGATACTCGTTTTTTCTGGGACCAAATCTTTATTCCAGAAGGGCATAACAAGGCTTTTTCTGAGATGAGTGTTGAAGAAAAGAACAAGATATCCCACAGGAAGCTGGCTTTTGAAGAGTTTGGGAAGTGGCTTGAAGAAGAACAAGAGTTTCACCTGAACTCAACTTCTCCATTAAGATAAACTCCTTTGTAGAGCTTTACAGGCCTCCAATTATCCATTACCAGCTTTGCATCAAGCCATTCTGCCAGCTCTTCCGGGTTCCCAATAGTAGCGCTTAGAGCTATGATTTGAAGATTCTTAAGCATTCCTCTTAGAATTGTTATAAGCACTTCAAGAGTTGGTCCTCTCCCAGGGTCATTAAGTAAGTGGATTTCGTCAATAATAAGAGTCTTCACCTGCCTCAGCCAAGAAGCCTTATGCCGTATCAGGCTGTCTAGCTTTTCACTCGTTATAATAATCAAATCATACCTTCCCAGATAGGGGTCTGAGCTATCAATATCACCTGAACTAATAGCGATTTTAAGGTTCGGGTAGTCCTTCTTAAAGGTCTTGTACTTCTCACTTGCCAGAGCACGCAAAGGCACTACATACACTGCTTTTCCTTTATCATGGAGTATTGCATTTAAAAAAGCAAGTTCAGCTACTAAGGTCTTACCACTAGCAGTAGGAGTGCATACAAGCAGGTTTTTGTCCTCGAACAAACCAGCATTAATACTCTTAGTCTGGCAGGGTCTTAGCTCAGAGAATCCTCTTTTCTCTATCTCCTTGTAGACTTTTTCAGGAATTATGTCCTTGTACTTGGAGAGTTTCATCTACATCTCCTCAGGCGCTTCTATGCCTAGGAGGTCAAGAGCGTTTCTTAGGACC
>CAYRRQ010000052.1:0-7245 GCA_964426715.1 uncultured Methanosarcinales archaeon | reverse complement strand
GAAAAAACTAAAGAAACAGGTACAGAAACGAATAAAGAAAAAAACATCAAGAAAGGAGACAAGGATAAATGAAAGCAGTCAAAGCACGCGTAACCAAAGCATTGCAAAAAGGTTCAATTATTCCTGCCTGTGACAACTCAGGAGCCCAGCTCCTCAAGATAATCTCTGTAAAAGGAGGCAAGACCCGCAAGGGAAGAAACCCGGGCCTGGGAGTAGGAGATATGTTCGTGGCCTCAGTTGTGAAAGGAAGGCCTGACATAAGAAAACAGGTCGTGTTCGCAGTCCTTGTAAGGCAGAAGAAAGAATACCGCAGGGCAGACGGCACAAGGATAAAATTCCAGGACAACGCAGGAGTCGTGCTCAAGGACGAATCAGGCACTCCCAAGGGAACCATGTTCAAAGGCCCCATTGCAAAAGAAGCAGTTGAGAGATGGGCTGGGGTAGCCAAGATGGCAACCATCATAATTTAGGATCGTAGTTTAGGAAATTTAGAAAAAATAAAGGTTTTGTTTGAAGATGAAAAAAGAATTCACAACCAAGTGGAACAAGAGCAAACAGCCGAGAAAGCAGAGAAAGTACGCTTACCAAGCGCCTCTACACATAAAGGGCAAACTGCTCTCCTCCAAACTCGACAAGGAACTCGCGCAAAAGCACGGATTAAAAAGAATAAGGCTTCGCACAGGAGACAAGGTCAGGGTTATGAGAGGCAAGTTCAGGGGAAAGGAAGGCAAGGTGGACGCTGTCAACCTGAAAAAGTCAAGGGTCGCAATCACAGGCATAGAAATATCAAAAAAAGACGGCTCAAAAACCAAGCCCTTAATCCATGCATCCAACCTAATGATAACTGATTTGCAGACAGATGACAAGAAAAGAATAGGCAAGAAAAAGCATGTTAACAAAGCAAGAGGGTAAAAATATAATAATATAATAGAGTATAAGAGGATGAAAAAATGGTTAAGAATCACCTGAAGCGGCTGAACACTCCCAGGACATGGGACGTGCTGCTCAAGAAAAACAAGTTCATAACCAGGCCCAACCCGGGCAGGGAACAGTCCCTGAGCATACCGCTCAACACAGTACTCAAGGAACTAATAGGCAGGACCAAGACAACCAAGGAATCAAAATACCTGCTGAGAAACAAGCAGGTTCTGGTAAACGGCAACCCCAGGTACGACGAGAAATTCCCACTAGGACTCCTGGACGTGATAAGCCTGCCTAAAACAGACGAGCACTACCGCTTACTGGTAAACCACAAGAAAAAAATATGCATAGTAGCGATAAGCAGGAAAGAGGCAGATGTCAAGCTCTCAAAAATCATGAACAAGACAGAGCTGAAAGGCGGAAAAACCCAGATTAACTGCTCTGATGGAAGAAACTTCTTGTTAAACAAGAACAAGGAACCGGAACTGGAAAAGGCCAGGACCAACGACACAGTAGTCTACACCCTGCCTGACCAGAAAATAAAAGAGGTGCTCAGGCTCGAGAAAAATGCTTTGGTCTACCTGTACAAGGGAAAACACACGGGCAAGGTCGTAAAAGTCGACGACTTCAAGCAGGAGAACGTTGTGTTCAGCATAGACGGCTCTGAATATGAGACCAGGAAAGCCTACGCCCTGGTAATAGGAAAGAACAAGCCTGTGATAACCCTTACTCATGCACAGGAAGAACAGGCAGAAGAGGCCAAGAGCAAACAACAGGAAGCTAAAAAAGAAAAAGAAACCAGGGAACAAGACAAAAAAAAATCACAAGAAAAAACTAAAGAAACAGGTACAGAAACGAATAAAGAAAAAAACATCAAGAAAGAAGACAAGGAAAAAAAGGATTAAACCATGAGCTCGCCAATGCGGAAAATAAGGATAGAGAAGCTCACCCTGAACATAGGGGCTGGCAAGGACCAGGTTGCCCTGGAAAAGGGCATGGCCCTGCTAAAACAAATCACAGGTATAGAGCCGGTCAAGACCCGCACCAACAAGAGAATCGCTGGCTGGGGGCTCAGGCCAGGCCTGCCAATAGGCTGCAAACTCACTCTCAGAGGGGAAAAAGCATCAGAACTGATGTCAAGGCTGCTTTCAGCCAGGGACAATAAGCTCTCACTAACCAATTTTGATAATAACGGAAACATATCCTTCGGCATACAAGAATACATAGACATCCCGGGAGTAAAATATGATAATAAGATAGGAATAATCGGACTGCAAATATCACTAACCCTTGAAAGACCGGGTTTCAGGATTAAGAAGAGAAAGATAATGAAGAGAAAAATACCTTCCAAGCACAGGATAAGCAGGGAGGCTGCTGTTAAGTACATGAAAGGAGAATACTCCCTTAATCTGGAGGAAGAACAAAAAGAAGAAGAATAGGTATGAGGTATGACTAGAAGATGACTGCGAGCAACCCCAAAAAAATACTCAAGCAGATAAAAAACAAGCCTGCAAAAAAAGAGAAGTTTTCAAAGTACAACCTGCCCCGCAAGAGGAAATACGGGAGGAGCACCAAGACGTGCAGGCGGTGCGGTAGGAACCGGGCCCACATAAGCAAGTACGGCTTACACTACTGCAGGCAGTGCTTCAGGGAGATAGCAAGCAAGCTCGGATTCAAAAAATACGACTAAAAAGCAAATTAAAGCAAATTAAGAAAACAAAAAAAAAGCAAGGAGAACAAAAAAATGAGTCTGAACGATCCATTATCAAACGTGTTATCACAGATTAATGCTTATGAGCATGCAGGTAAAAAAACAGTTATTACCAGGAACACCTCCAAGGTAATCAGGAAAGTGCTCAGCATAATGCAGGAGCACGGATACCTGGGCGGCCATGAGACTGCTAAGGACTCTAAGGGAGAAATACTGGGCATAAACCTGCTCGGAAGAATCAACAAGACCGGCGTGATAAAGCCGCGTTTCAACGTGAAAAAAGACACCTATGAAAAATACGAGAAGAGATTCCTGCCAGCCAAGGACTTTGGCATACTAATCATAAGCACAAACCAGGGCATAATGACTCACAAGGAGGCAAAGGAAAAAGGAATAGGAGGACGCCTCATAAGCTACTGCTATTAAGTACTGCTACTAAGAAAAAAACAGGAAATTCCAAATGAAACAAGAACTAAGAGAAGAAATCGAAATCCCTGAAGGAACAACTGTCAGGCTAGACAAAGGAATGTTCAGCATAAAAGGAACAGGAGGAGAGCTCTCCAGGAAATTCCAGAACCCCAGGATAAACTCAAAAATAGAGGGTAACAAGATAATATTCCGGGCAAAAGCCACGCAAAGAGAAAAAAAACTAATCAAATCATTCAGCGCGCACCTCAGGAACATGATGAGAGGAGCTTCCCAGGCGCATGTTTACAAGCTAAAAATATGCTCAGGCCACTTCCCAATGACAGCCAGTGTAAAAGGCAAGGTCTTTGAAGTAAAAAACTTTGTAGGAGAAAAAGTAGCAAGAACCCTGAACATACCTGAAGGAGTAAATGTCAAGGTTGAAGGAGAGCAAATCGCGATTCAAAGCATAGACAAGGAAGCAGCCGGCCAGACCGCTGCCAGGATTGAAAACCTGACGCGCAGAGCAGGGTTTGACAGGAGAATATTTCAGGACGGCATATACATAACTGAGAAAGACGGCAAGAAAATAGAATAAGCGAAACAAACACACAATCC
Organism: uncultured Methanosarcinales archaeon; assembly: GCA_964426715.1. Classification (GTDB taxonomy): domain Archaea; phylum Nanobdellota; class Nanobdellia; order Woesearchaeales; family SM23-78; genus SM23-78. Next base: position 3,590 of record CAYRRQ010000052.1, on the reverse strand, counting down.
AAACACATAATCAAGATATAATCAAGCACAAAGAAAATGAGCACAAAAAAGGAATTACTGGAAAAGAGAAAGGCGCTTAAGAAAAAAAAGCCTGAGTTTGTAAGAAAAGACAAGCACAAGAAAAAAAAGCTGGAAGCCAGGTGGAAAAAGCCCAGGGGACTGCACAACAAGCGCAGGCTTAGGAAAAAAGGCCATGCCAAGAACCCGGGCCAGGGATACCGGGCTCCACGCCAGGTCAGAGGGCTGCATTCAAAACAAGTAATCCCAGTCATAATAAGCAATGAGCACCAGCTCGCAACAGTAGAAGCTGAAAAGGACAACAAAGGAATCATAATCTCAGGCAGAGTCGGAGACAGGAAGAAAAACCAGCTAATACAGCTCGCCCAGAAAAAGAAAATCCAGGTCCTCAACCTGAACCCAGAAAAAGAACTGGCCAGGATACAGGAGAGGACGGAGCAGAGAAAAAAGCGTAAACAGGAAATGCTGAAGACAGAGAAAGAAAAAGAAAAGAAGAAAAAAGAAGAAGAAAAAAGAAAGGCCGAGGAAAAAAAGAAAAAAGAAAAGCCTGCTGAAGAAAAACTAAGAGGAAAAGCAGGGCTAGAAACAGAGGAGAAAAACATAGAAGAGAAAAAGAAGCTTGAGAAACAAGAAAAAGACAAGGTGCTCACCAAGAAAGGATAATAAATGACAAATAAATAACCAGAACAAAAGCATAATGAGAAACACAGGAAAATAAAATCATTCACGAGGCAAAACAAACAATGGAACTCAAACTCCAGAAAAGGCTCGCAGCACACATCCTGGGCTGCTCAAAAAAAAGAGTGGTGTTCAGGCCAGAAAGGCTGGAAGACATAAAAGAAGCCATAACCAAGACAGACATAAGGCTCCTCATAGGAGAAGGCGCCATAAGATCAAGACCTGAGAAAGGAGTTTCAAGAGTAAGAGCCAACCAGAGGAAAAGGCAGGAGCGCAAAGGCCTCAGGAAGGGAGAAGGAAAAAGAAAAGGAAGCCTGAAAGCAAGGCAGCCCCCAAAGCAGGTATGGATGAGAAAAGTCAGGGCCCAGAGAAAGTTCATCTCGGAGCTGAGGAGCAAGCAGCTGATAGCGCCTGTGGTTTACAGGGACCTATACAAAAAGGCTAAAGGAGGATTTTTCAGAAGCATCAACCACATCAAGATATACCTGAATGAGAGAGACCTGATAACCAGGAAAAAACAAGAAAAACAAACCGAGAAAAAAACAGAAAAAAAGCCGGCAACAGAGAAAAAACAGAAAGAAAAGAAACAAGAAAAAGCCAGGAATCAGGAAAAAACAAAAACCACAGAGAAAAAGAAGACCAGCAAACCCAAGTCCAAGAAAGCAGAGGCCAAGAAAAGCAGCAAGGCAAAAAAAGCAAAGAAATGAGGAATTAACATATGCAAGGGAAAAAAACAGTGCTTTACAAGAGGAAGAGAGAAGGAAGAACCAATTATAAGAAGAGGCTAAGCCTGCTTAAGAGCAACCAGCCAAGACTAATAATCAGGAAGAGCAATAAGCAGGTCATAATCCAGATAGCAGAATACAAGCCCGACGGAGACCTCATAATCTGCGGAGTCAACTCAGCAACACTCAGGAAGCACGGATGGAAATATGCATGTAACAACCTCTCTGCATGCTACCTCGCAGGTCTCATGCTTGGAAAACGGGCTGCGAACAAGAAGATAAAACAGGCAGTTTTTGACGCAGGCCTCCAGACCCCTGTCAAGGGCTCAAGAATATATGCTACACTAAAAGGAGTGTTTGACGCCGGCATAAAAGTGCCGGTCTCAAAGGACGTCTTCCCATCTGAGGACAGGCTTAAAGGCAAGCACATAACCACATATTTTAAGAGTTCAAAATCAAAGGAGCAGTTCGCAAAGTACAAGAAAGACAAAGCCAACCCAGAGGAACTTGAAAAAGACTTTGAGCAACTGAAGAAAAAAATAACCCAAAATAACCTGAATCAAAAAAATAAAAAACATAAAGAATCAACAACCTCGCCCTAAAGGACGAGGTATGTTAGTACAAAAAAGCATAAACGAGCATTGAGCAAAGGGGGTTGGTTCAAAAAAGAAGACCAATCCTCGCTGTAAACAACGAGGTATGCTTTTTTGTAATCAATAAAGGAATTATAATAAAGAAATGATAATGAAGGAAGGATAATAATGGCAGAACAAAACAAGCAAAAACCTCAAGAAAAAAAAGAAAAAGCTGATAATACAGATAAAATAAGCAAGATGAACAAGACACGCAAGGAACAAGAGCAGTCTAAAAGCAAACCCAGAGGTAGAGGCCGGGACAGGGCATACAGAGCAGAACAAAACAAGCAGGAAACCTTGGAAGAGTGGAAGCCCAAAACAGAGCTTGGAAGAAAGGTCAAGCAAAAGGAAATCCTGGACTTTGACCAAATCCTCGACCACTCCTGGGCCATACGAGAGCCTGAGATAACCGACAGCCTCCTGGAACTCGAAAACGAGCTCCTGCTCATAGGGCAGTCAAAAGGAAAATTCGGGGGCGGAGCAAGAAGAGTGTTCAGGCAGACACAAAAGAAAACCCAGGAGGGCAACAAGCCCAAGTTCTCAACCATAGCCGTAGTCGGAGACAGAAACGGCCATGTAGGCATAGGTATGGGCAAAGCAGTGGAAACAGTTCCTGCAAGGGAAAAAGCCATCCGCAAAGCAAAACCCAACACCTTCAAGATAAGAAGGGGATGTGGCTCATGGCAGTGCGGCTGCGGAACACCCCACTCAATACCCTTCAGTGTAAAAGGCAAGTGCAGCTCTGTAGAAATCAAGCTAATACCCGCTCCCAAGGGAACAGGATTGTGCTGTGAAAAAGAGATAGCCAAGATACTAAGCCTTGCAGGAATAAAAGACATATGGACCAAGACCAGGGGCCAGACCAAGAACAAAGTCAACTTTATATACGCATGCGAGAAAGCCCTGAAAAAACTGGCCAAAACCAAGGTTCAGCCCGAGCACTACAAGCAACTGGCAATAGCAGACGGCAGCATAGAGCAGGCAGAGACAGAAGAAAAACAAGAAAGCCAGAAACAAGAAGAAAGCAAACAAAAAGAAAAGCAAGGGAAAAAAGAAGTAGAATGAGAGACCAAACCAATAATAAGGAAAAGAGAATGCCAGCAGCAAAGCCTGGAAAAAACAAGAAGAACAGGAAAAAAAAGGCCAATACAAAAAAAATCAGCAAGGCCGCAAACACAGACAAATTGGCCATAATACTAATAAGAGGACTCATAGGAATAAAAAAGGATACAAAAAAAGCCCTTTACAGCCTGAGGCTGAGAAAAAAGCATGCCTGCGTCGTGATAGAGGACAACCCGAACAACAGGGCGATAACGGCCAAGTGCAAGGACTATGTTGCGTTCGGAGAAATAAGAGACTCTGTCTTCAAGCAGCTCCTTGACAAGAGAGGCAGGAAAGACCCTGCGCATAAGGGCTATTACAAGAAATTCTTCTCACTTCACCCGCCAAGAGGCGGCTATGAAAGAAAAGGCATAAAAAAACAATTCACGCAAGGCGGCGCCCTGGGATACAGGGGAGAAAAGATTAATGACTT
>CAYRRQ010000051.1:0-7249 GCA_964426715.1 uncultured Methanosarcinales archaeon | reverse complement strand
ATGCCCCGTGCGGGATTTGGACCCACGTCACCGGATGTTTTTGGCGTGAGGCAAAAACCTCAGCAGCTTTGCTGCTCGCCACGAAAATCCGGGATGATTGACCGGACTACACTAACGGGGCATAATGAAAAAATGGGCCCACTGGGACTTTCATAAGGCCTGCCGTTGAAAGCAACGAACGCAGTGACCTTGTTTGAATTCCTGTGCTAACAGAAAATTCTGTTAACATCCCAGGACCGCCGGCTGTCCTAAATCATGCTTGAAGCATGGCCGTATAAGACCGGTGCTCCAGCCAGGCTAAGCTATGGGCCCTAAATGAAAAATTTTTGTATGGGCTTGACTGAGCGCAGCGAAGGAAACCCACTTTGCGTATCAAATGAGCGTAACCATTTGCCACGGCTCAGCTATGGGCCCTAAATAAAAAATTTTTAATTCATATAATTGTCTTGTGTTAACTTTTTCTTTAAAAACTTTTTTATTGTTATGAGGTAAAGCATGAATAACATAGGAAAAAGGTCTACTCACAAAAAAAACATATAAACTCAATAAGGTTCTTTTCCTTAAAAAGAGGTAATACATAAGATAAAGATTATAATAAGTGTTTAACTATGGGAGAAAAGTTCCTTATTAAAAAAAAGACCTATCACATCCCAACCAAGAGTATTTATGATGCTGTTTCTAAAACAAAATATATGCGCCGACCGGGAACAGGAAGAAAGTTACTAAAAAGGCGCACCTTTTCTTAGAAGAGATGGCGTTCCTATTTTTTTGCTATATCCCATAATATCTCAAATATTATTTCTTGTGATTTTTTTACTTCTTCATTCTCTATTAATATGCCGACAGGTTCTTTCTTTAGAAGCGTTATGATTGCGACTTTCTTCCCATAAATATATATTGCATTAGTTGTTTCTCTTAGTTTGTTTAGGAATCTTGTTTCTCTAAGTGAATTCCTGTCCTCAGCCTTCATTTTAATAGACGCCTCTGATTCTTCAGTTATTAATTGGAAGAATATTTGTTGTTTAATTCTCCTTTTTATATAATTAGGAACAAAATGTCCCAGCAAATCCACCATTAACCGCGTGTTTCCATATCCACAAATAGTTTGCTTTGTTCTGAGCATGTCTTCAAACAATGTTTTTATACCTAGTTTTCCCGTATATAATTCTATCGTTGGTGTTTCATTAACTGTTTGTTTTATTATTTCTAGCTGGGGAAGAAGCTTCTTTATTATTTCCGCTTTTTCTTGCTGAATAGATAGTAATCTCTTGGGGTCAGTTGCAGTAAAGTATTTTACTCCTGATTTAATAACGTAAGATGCTATGCCTTTTTCAATCAGAGATTTTAGTACTCCGTATATGGTTGTTCTTGGCAGGGGCACTCTTTTTGCAATAGAGCCTGCTTTTACAGTTCCAAGTTCAAGAACGGCTATGTAAACCTTTATTTCGTTTTCACTCAATCCTAATTGCTTGAGTTCCCCATATTCCATGCTTTTTATTATATTTAATTCACATATTTAAATATTCTCATTTTGATGTCTAATTTAGACAACAAATATTTATATAGTCTTAAATCACTATTAAATAGTAGTCAAAGAAGCCGCGTGGGCTTAAAGCACAAAAAAAGGAGGTAAATAAAATGGAAAAAACAATATGTTTGGAAAAGATATTGAATGAAATAAAAGTAAAGCACACAGATTCTCTAACAAAAAAACAAATTGATAAAGTGATTGGTAAAGCATGGGATAGTTTTGCTTTTTGGGATGCTGATCTCTGTGCATCGATAGAAAATAATTATGAGACCGGCTATTTTAAATCGCCACCCGAATCTGCCTATCAAGACATAAAAGAAAGGTTAACTCCTTTAGTAGAAAAATATTGTGACAAGGAAATCTATTTAGGGATAGCAATAAGAAACTTGGCTTTTAGTCCTGGAAGCATAGGCGAGAAATATCTTAAAAAAGCCGGCCTGGATGAAAAATCAGAAATGTTAATCCGTGCGGAAGCAGGAGCACGTTCCTGGGCATCTTCATATTATGATTTTTGTAAAAGCCACCCTCATGGCACATTTAACTCCAGAGATGATTTAAATTTAAGACTTATCGAGTCAAAAAGGGAAAAAGCAGAAGAATACTATAAATCTGCAGGATTGCCCCCTAATGAAATTGGAAAAAGAATTAATAAACACAAGAAAGCGTATTTTAAAAATTAAAACAAATTAACATAAAAATTATTTTTGTCTCAACCTTTGAATCCCGGGTTCTTTTCTTCCAGGATTTTTTTCTTAAAAATAGTATGCGCCGACCGGGAACAGACCCTGGAGTTGAATGCGCCAGTTCCGATAGGTGACCACAAAACAATAAAATATATAAATGTGGGCACCTTATCATAATATATGTTTGTAGAAAAACGAAAAATTGGAAAGAACTTCAAATATTACCTGGTTCATTCTTACAGAGAGAAAGGCGTTGTTAAGAAAATCCGACACTACCTTGGATTAAACTTATCAGAAGAAGAGCTGAAAAAAGCAAGAAAAGAGGCAGAGCAACAGATAAAAAAGGAATTAGATGCGCTTCGCACAGAAATATTCAACTTCTCGCTTACAAATAACCAGTTGGCAAAGCTGAACAAGTATGATAAAGAAATAAAAGTCCATCATTTACAAAAGTTTAATTGGAAAACATTTACAGAGCAATTCACTTATAACACCAATGCTATTGAAGGCTCAAGCATACAACTGGAAGAAGTGCCTGAAATACTGCACAAAAAAATAGCTGAGGATTACGAGGAAATCGAGACCAAAGGCGTGGCTAAAGCTGTTGATTTCATCAGAAAAACAAAAGAAGAGCTGTCATTAAACTTAATCAGAAAACTCCACAGGCTCTGTTTTAAAGGCTCAAAACCCTTTGCAGGACAATTCAGGAATGTTGAAGTCGTTATAAGAAATAGTAGTGGAAACGTGATTCATGCCGGAGTTCCTGTTAGTAAACTTAACGAAGCACTAAAAGACCTGGTTGAATGGCATAAAAAGAACAAGAAAAAGTTCAAGCCATTAATACTGGCAGCCATCATTCACAACCAATTCGAGCACACACACCCATTCCAGGATGGAAACGGAAGAGTGGGAAGATTACTTCTAAATTTCATACTTCTCAAGAACAAATACCCTCCCATAAACATCCTACTTAATGACAGAACAGAGTATTACCACACCCTGCAGGAATACTCAAAAAACCAGAACTTAAGACCGACAATCATGTTCTTAATAAAGCAATACAAGAAAACACTAAAACAAATGACCACAAAAAAGAAAGAATAAGAAACGTGGTCACCTGATGCGCCGGCCGGGAGTTGAACCCGGGTCTCAGCCTGTTTGAGAGTCTGCTTTGTTTAGCAAAAATCTCTTGGCAAGGCCGTGTTATCTGTGTAACTGGTTTTTCACGTGGGACTAAGCACCAAGGGTGCGCATGTCGCACATTGCGTGTTAACTGAGCGTAACCAGTTAAACCACTAAACTACCGGCGCATTAATTTCTTTAGAAGTATTAGGTCTTGGTTTAAATATTTAACCTTTGGTCTTGCTCTTTTTCTTCTATTTCTTCTTCTTTTATTTTTTTCTTTTCCTTTTTGTTTTGGGGCTCGCTTTCTTCTTTCTTCTTATCTTCTTTTGCCACCTTTCTGGTGATTACGATTATCTCGTTCTTGAAGATGAGGTCTGTCTGGCTGATAAATGCTAGGAGTATGAGTCCTGTGTAGATGAATTGGAAGAAAGTGGTTGTCTCAGATAGTTTTATGTTGTTTATGCTTGTCACGCCGTATATTGTGAAGAGCAGGGAGAGTACTGTCTGCACGAGGTAGATTATGCTTGCTATGACCAGGTAGTCCCAGGGTCTTCTTTCTTTGTGGCTCTTGGTTTTTTTCAGGAAGAGAAACGCGTATATTACTATGAATACTGCGATGAATGTGTTGGCCAAGCTTAGCACGCCTTTGAGAACTTCTAAGAGCATTGGTTTGGTCTCCCCTCTTTTTTTTATTTAATTGTCTTAGGTGTTCTGCTTTTTATAGTTTTTGATTAGGCTTATGGGCCCGGCCGGACTCTCAAAACTTTTACACGTGGGGCTGAGCAACGCAGTTGCGAACGCCGCACTTTGCGTGTCAACTGAGCGTAACCAGTTGTTTTGAACCGGCGACCCCCACCGCTCCAAAAACAGCTGCTCAAAGCAATGCCGTATATGTCGAGGTGGTGTCATCTGTGGAACCTCTTCACGTTTTTAGCTAGGGGATTCCGGTGCGCAGCACTAGGAATCGCCTGGTTTTCGCTAATGTTTTGCGCCGAAGGCGGAAAAGGTTAAGCCACTAGACCACGGGCCCCTTTTTTATTGCTGGCTTTGTGTGAATATCTCGATTATGGCTGAGAATGCAGGCCTGGTTATGAGCACACCCACGCTTACTCCGAGTATGGTGGTAAGTGCGAATCCTTTGAGCAGTCCTGCTCCTGCAAACCATAAGGGGAGCATTGCCACTACTGTGGTGAAGTAGGCTGCGATTATTATGAAGAAGGCGTTTTTTAGTTTTTCCTTCCATCCCGCGTACTGGCTTCTCTCACCTGTCAGGGTTTCGTCTGTGATGACGATTTGGTGGTCCACGCCCGTTCCTATGGCTATGATGATTCCTGCTATGGCTGCGAGGTCTATGTTCCATCCTATGAGGGATGCTATGCCCAGGATTATCACGGCTTCTGAGGTCATGGTTATTATCATGGGTATGCTTACTATGAGCTTTCTGTACCTTATGAACACCGTGGCTGCTACTGCGAGTATGGCCAGGATGCCCATGAGCATGGCGTTTCTTATGAATTCTTCTCCTAGGACCGGGCTGATGTTGTCGGTTTTTACTATTTCTAGTTTAACTGGCAAGCTGCCTGTTATGAGTATGGTTTGGAGCCGTTTCATGTTTTTGAGTGCGTCGTTCATGGCTGCTTCCCGGGTTTGTCCTGTTCCGCTTCCTGATATGCTGATGTCGGTTACTGGGTTGCCTCTGAGATCTGCTCCTATGCTGAGCTCGTCCACTAGTTCGTCGTCAAGGTATAGCCTTAGTTTTTCTGAGAGGTAGCTTTCCTCGTTCTCCACTATTATTTCGAGGTCTTTGGTGGCCTGGGCTTGGGTTTGTGCTGCTTCCGGGCTTATGGCTATGCTAAACCTGAACCTGCATGTCCAGTCTCCTCCTGAGATCTGGCCGCATCCTGTTTGCGTGTCTATTCCTGAGCATTCAGAGCTTCTGCACACATAGGTTATGTCTGTTCCTCCTCTGAACACGGTTTGGTTGCTTATCTTGGCTTCAAACTTTCCTTGATTTGACAGGAGGTCAGAGACTTCTTCTTTTGTGGCGCCTGCGATTTCCACTATTATGAAGTCTTGTCCTTGGAGGTCTGTGGCTTTTCTTACTGTCACGTCTGATATTCCGAATACGTTGAGTCTTTGCTTGATATTATCTATTACGAATTCCAAGTCTTGGGCGCTTGTTTCTTCCTTTGGTATCAGCACGACTCTGGTGCCTCCGCTGAGGTCTAGGCCCTGCCTGATATTGGTTTTTGGTGCTTCGTAGAGTGAGAGGCCGGGGTCTTCCACTCCTATTATTTCTTTTTTTACTTTGGGCACTTGTATTGTCCTGGTCTGGTTGACTGTTTTGTTCAGCGTCTGGTTGTAGACTTCCTCTGTTATGGTCTTGTTTATCGTTTCGTTGAGCCGGGTTATTTTGTATTCTGGCTGGGCTGTGAGTTTGTAGATGTCCTTGTCGGTCTTGATGGTGAATGTGCGGTTGATTTCAAGGGTGCTTACAAAGTCGTAGTAGTCCTCGAGTTCTTTGATGGGCTGACTGTTTATTAAGAGTATTCTTTCCTTGCTCATGGGCTGCGTGCTTGAGCTGGGACTGATTATGCCTGCCTGGCTGGCTGAGCTGTTCTTGGTCACGCTTCTTATGGCGAGGCCTTCTGCCCAGGGATTGGGATGTATTGCTATGACTGCCAATACCAGGAATATAATTAGGAGTATGATTCTGATGTTTTTTATGATTTTTTTCAGTTTCATCTTAACTTATCCTATTTTATCTCGTTATTTTATCCTATTCTCATTATATTATCATATTCTTGTTTTACTGGCTTGCCGGCCCCCTGGCTTTTCTTTCAAGGTAATATCTTAGGATGCCTGTGTTCTGCAGCCAAGTGTTGATTATGTCCACTATTAGTCCTATGAAGAGAATTGTCATGATTTGCTTGATGGTCTCTGACGGAGTAACTACCATGGCTATGACTACTGCTACCAGTGTGGTAATGTTCATGGTGAGTCCTGTCTTGGCAGCGCTTATTACCCTGTCAAATACTGTGCCTTGTTTTCTTTTGAGCACCCTGGTGCTTAGGAGTATATCTGTGTCCACGCTGTAGCCTATTAGCATGAGGAAGGCTGCTATGCCTGCTGTGCTTAGTTTTATTCCGAGAAGGTTGACTATGGCGAGGCTGACCACTATGTCAGAGAAAACCGCGAGTATGACTGCTGCGCTGGGCACTGGCGTCTTGAAGTACAGGAACACCACGACCCCCATGAGTATGAATGCGATTATGAGGGCGATTATGACCTGCCTGAAAAAGCCTGCTCCGAGGCTGGAGCCAGTGGTTTCTACTGAGGCTTGCTCTTCTGCCCCAGGTATTAGCTGGTCTGCAATGCTCAGGATTTGGTCTTGTGATTCTATGTCCTCTGATGTGATTATTATTGCTTTTTGCTCTCCGAACTCTGCTATACTCCGCACATCAATGTCCTGGGCTAACTCGTTCTTTATGCGCTCCTCTATTTCCAGGGGGCTTATCTCTTGTTCTACTGGTATGGTTATTACTATTCCTCCTTTGAGGCTTACGCCCTTGTTTATGAAGTCTCCTGTAGCTGTTGCGTGTATGATTATGCTTATTATTGCGAGCACTAAAATAATGAATGGTATGAATACCAGTTTCTTGTATTGCTTGTCGTAGAACCTGAGGACTCCCTTGTACTCCTTTTTTGAGCCGACCTCTTCTTTTTGCTGCAAAGCCCTGATCTGGCTGAGCCTTTCTTCCTTTAAGAGCTTCTTTCTTTTCTCCCTTCTTTCTCTCCTAGAAAGCGCCATGCTTTGATTGGGTTGATTTTTGATTAATAAATGTTTTGGTAAGGGGGTTAAGTCAAGTTATGTGAGGTCGTTTTATATTCTCTTTTTCTTAGAATTATT
>CAYRRQ010000050.1:0-7356 GCA_964426715.1 uncultured Methanosarcinales archaeon | reverse complement strand
TCTTTTTCTCCCCTCACACCACCTGTTTTTAGTCTTCTTCATTATAAGTGCATACGCATGCTTCACAGTGATATCCTTCTCCGTAGAGGCTTATACAATCACTGTCAAACTCACACTCCTCAGGGCCATTGATGATTTCATCACCGCAGGATGGACCGTCTCCTGTGCAGTCAGCATTACAATAACCATACAGGCCATTATTCTCTCCATCATCACAGTACTCGCCAGCATCAACATTGCCGTCACCACAGTAATCAGAGTCTTCACTATCATCTTCTGGGTTCTCGCATCCTGAGTCAGCCACATAATCAATGTATTCATCCCCATCATTATCCCAGCCATCATTGCACTCAGGTCTCACAATGAAATCAGCACCATGCAGGCTTATCTGCCTGCAGTGCCTTGAATTCCTGTCTTCCTGCATATCAAATCCTTTTCCAGTAAGGTCACTTGGATCAGATACATAGAGTGCATCGCATGCTACTGCATCAAACATGTATTCGCCCTCAGTATCAATACCCTCGGCAGCAAGGTCTATTATCTTTGAGTACATGTTGTCATGCTGAGGCTCAAGCAGAATCCACTCAGTCTCCTGGCAGCTACCACCAATACAGATACCAAGGAACATATGGCCTTTGCCTGCGATTTTTACCATTACTGTTTCATCAGCAATCACTGACTGAGTGTCTGTTACGAGCAATGATACTGGTATTGTATCGCTATAAACTCCTTCTTCAGCAGGACTGATTATACTCATATCAGGTCTTGTGTTATCAATGTACAAGTCTGCCCAGTCATAACCAACATTACCAACACTATCCACAACATACACTCTGAGCTCGTAATCATTGCCTGATTCAAGTCCATCAGGTATTATGCCGTTGATTTCACAAACATCATGGCCTAGGTTATGGCCGTCAATGATAATACCTGTGTCGTTCCCACCTTTAAAGAGGTTAGCATGACAAGCAACAAATCCTGAATCAGGATCAGTTATCTCAGCTCTTAAACCCTGGATATTGTCTCCGCTTGTCAAAGGCCCCGGAGTATTACCAAGCTCAGATATCAGGACTTCAGGCCCATCATTATCAATATCCATTATTATCAGGTCGTCATTTGCATCTTTTGCCATGCCACCCCTGACATTGCCTGAGTTATCCTCTATTTCATAAGCAAAAAATACCTTATCAGTGAGGTTGCTATTCTCTGGAACAGTGATTACTCCCTTGCAAACACCGTCTTCATAAGGAACACTTCCAAGGAAAACAACATATGGGTTGTTCCATACATAATCAAGTTCCTCAAGCCAGTCCCAGTAATTCTTTACTTCTTCCTGACTAACCTCTTCAAAAGGATAATCAAATGCATAGAACCTGCATTCCTTGACACCGCTTGCCTTGCAGTTATCAGAGTTATATATTTTTGTGTCACCGCCAAAGTCTATTGCAGGCGCATATACTGAGAATGGCTTACCATCCCTATAATACCTGCCAGACTGAGGATTAAGCACATACTTAATCTTTGGCTTTGCATTGTCAACAATTATCTCAATACCATCTTCTTCATTATAGTTTCCAAGCAGGTCTTCTGAATCAACCCAGAGATCCCATAGACAATAAAAGCCGCAATGGCAATAATGACATTCTTTTATTGGAGGAACTGTCCAATCACCGCAATAAGTATTGCCTCCAACATTAACCAAATCTACCTGATAAGGGTCATCTCCAAGCACAAGATGTGCTTTAACCCAGTCAACACCAACACCAGCATCTCCTGTTTGCTTGTAATCAGTTACATTAGCGCAAATCCTCACAGTATCTCCTGGCTTAACAGTGTCATCATCAACCCACTTAACAATCTCAGGTCCTTCTGTGTCAACCTTGTCTTTTTCCAATTGTATTCCATTAGAGTTTCCAAGGTTATCTTCACAATACCATTCAAGGGTATGATTACAGTCATCTGCAAAAGAGAATGGTCCTACATAATCAACCCATTCGCCTCCATTAATCCTATACTTGAATTCCTTAATACCAGACGGGTGTTCTTCATTATCATTGCATTCAAGAGTTATTAATGTATTCTGTGTTACCCACCACTCGAAATCTCCTCCTGCAAGTTCTTTTGGCTCACCAACAATCTTATTAGTGTCAGGTGCATAGGTGTCAACATAGTCAACTTCATACCTGTGCACTTCTGTATTGTTCAATTCATCCTCACAGAAGAATTCTATTAAGTGGTATGAATCCTTGTCAAAAGTGAATGGTGTTCCGTCATATAATTCAAACCCTTCTGGGATATCCCATTCATTTCCTAGCAATTCCTTGTACCAGACTCTATAATATATCTCTTCTCCACCAACTGGATGAGGCCCAAGGTCATTACAGTACATATCAATAGTTGTATTCTGGGTTATCCATGTAAATGGAATGCTGAAAGGCATGCTTAATGGGTTAACCTTGTTTGGACCGACAAAAATCTTATTCAAATCAATGAGTTCTCCATCCAAGTAGAGCTCAAATGACAGGAACGAACCATTAAAGGTGAAATCAATCCCATCCTCATGATCACTACCTTTAACATACCCATCAAATGTAATCATTTTTCCTGTTGGGTCAAGAGTGAAACTATCAGGTCCGCTGGTAGTTCCCATTTCAAATTCGTATGCATTTGCAATCACTCCTGACTCTGTCCTGATAGTTCCATTGTAGTGCCTAGTGCATCCAGTCCACCTAATATGCCATCCGGTTTCATCCTCCCAGATAAAGTATCCTTTATCTTTTTGTGGGTCGTATGATGGTGTTCCGAAATAGTTATCAGCTTCATACACTGGCGTACCAAGAACTTTGTGCGAGTCAGGTGCTTGTGTGTCAACATAGTCTATTTCTTCATAAGTCTGACCTTTGTTTCCTAGTGCGTCTTCGCAGTAATAAACAAACTTGTGCATGGAATCCTTGTGGCAGTTAAAAGTCCATTCCCCTGAGTCCGGATTAAATGAATGGGTTGGCTCTGTTGGCCATGCTTCTGCTTCTGTTTCTTTCCAATACACATCTATATGCATAGTCACATTATCAACTGGGTGTGGCTGTAAATCTTCACATCTAAAGGTTATATCTGTGTTCTGGGTTATATAATAGTTACAAACTTCTGTTAGAGGATCACATTCTGGATTTACAAGCACAGAAGGCTCTCCTACTTCCTTCCACATCTCAGGAGCTTGTGTATCAACAATGTCAAGTTCAAAGTGATGTTCTTCTTCTTCACCACAAAGATCAACTGACCAGTACTCTATCAGGTGATATGAGTCTTTGGTAAGATTTATAGTTACACTTCCATTGACCTCACTTTGTCCTTCCTGGTCAAGCACCCATTCATCTGTTGCATTTTGTTTCCACCAAACCTTATAATATATAATAACATTATCTGCAAACTCACCTGTTTGCTGTGGGTCTGGGTCCTGAGCTGTAAGAACAATTTGTGTTCCCTGCTTAACATAGTAGCAACCATTTGTTAATGTTCCTTTAGCAGCAACATTTGCTTCTGATTCTTCAGAACCATAGCAATCAACTTGTTCACCCTCAAAAGGTATTAAGTCTTTATAAGTTTCTGGAGGTGTTCTATCAATAATAAATGAGTAATTAAGATTCTGGTTCCAGACCTTACCCCAGTTCTCCACAATATCTTTTCCTCTTATCTGGTTGATGTAATGAGTTCCGTCTTCAAGCAATGGATGTGCTGGTTCAAAATTACCATCTCCATTATCAACAACGCCTTCAGGTGAACCATTAATTGGAATAGTTGCAGTTAAATCTGCGCAGTGCCATCCTTGATCAAAGTATTGATTGACTACTTCTAACCAATAACCACTCCAAGGAGCAGGTATATCTCCTGGGGGTATCCACATATCAAGGAAGTATTCTCCTCCCTGAATGTCTGACTGGCTGTCACAAATAGTAACATTAAGCTCAGGGTCGTCATCACAAACTAATAGTTCATGAGGGTTTTCAACACCGTTCAATAATATATCATATACTCTTTCTGGTGGCACAGTATCTGTTTCAAAGTATGTGCAAACACAATTACCCCACTTGCCCTTATCATCCTTTGATTGCACACAAGCCCAGTTCTGACCATCCTGGCCAATTGTTGCGTCTTCTTTTAGCAAGTCTTCGATTAGTTCATCAAAGCCTCCATCATAGGCACTCATAGCGCCTCCTGTTCCAGGAGTCCCACAAGAAGCTGTTCCTGTTGTGCCTACAAAGTATTCTGCTTCTTCAATGTTTGAGCACTCATCAGTTGCTGTGGCTGTGATGTCAAACACCCCATTATTATATACAGGGTCAACAGCCATGTCAGATGTCACAGGTCCTGTGTTGTCATTAACATCATATGTACAGGTGTCTTGATCATCATCACATGTGTCTTCACAAATGTCCCCGTCATCACAAGGGTCTGTTCCTGGAACGCAAACTCCTGCTCCTTCACAGGTTTCCTCGCCATTACAGAAAAGGCCGTCGTTGCAATCTGCTGTTGAAGATGCAGGCACACAAACATTATTAACGCATGACTCGGTTTCATGCACCCAGAAAGTTCCATCACAATAATTATTATCTGGTGCACAATCAGAATCATCATCACATTCTTCTATTACATTAAATGCAACGCAGTAGAAAGTATCATCATGGCGTATCTCATCATTAATATAATCATAGTTGTCATAGTTCAGCACGTCTCCATCACAATAGAACTCAGCAGTCACATCATCGCTGAGAGTGTCGCTGAAATGCAGATATCCATCTTTTAGGCATTCACGGAACCAGAGCGTTCCTGAAGTTGCTTTAGCTATGGTTACGCTGGCTTCTCCACTACTATTTGTTGGGCCGAATTCATTCCAGTTACCACCAACACAATCATTATTATCGCCTGGATTTGATTCTCCAAAGCTCCATTCAAAGTCCCATCCTGATTGCAAGTGGCATTTGCCGTTGCTGTTAGCAACATAGTTTGAAGCTGTTGAAGAAGTTATGCTTGCTCCTCCACCGCCCCAGTTAGGCAAATCACTTTCACTATCACACACAACCTTGGATGCCACAATATTCACGCAAGGCTGGCAATCACTATCAGCACAGTCAACATCTCCGTCTTGATCATCATCTTTTTGGTTGTCGCAGATTTCTGGAGTTCCTCCATTGTCACTAAACGTGTACTCAGCTGAGTTTCCCTGGCCGTCATTAGCGTTTATTGTGTAGTTTCCTTCATCGCCGTTGAGGTCATAGGGGTAGTATGAGAATGCGCCTGAGCTGTCTGTAACAGGCAGGCTGTCTGGGAAACGTCCGCCCGGCGCTGTATCAATAACATTCGTGGGCCGGAGTATGGACATCCCGACGTCTGTGGTTTCTCCAAATCCCTCTCCGTGGATGTATACTATTTCGCTTGGCTCAAAGTCGTACTTAGGCGTTCCAGTTGAGTCTGTTGTCCATATATTGGTCGAACTTACTGCGCTTACGCTTACTATTAGTAATACTATCATTAACATTCCTAAAACTATTTTGTTCTTGTTCATTTTATTTTACCCTCCAACGGTTTTTTTTATAAGTAGAACTATTAGGTGAAGAAATAACTTTGTTTTTACACCTGTATCTCGTGTTGACCACCTGTTGATTCTCCCCCCTCTCTTTTTGAAAATCAGATTAGAATATCTAGATTTTTAGAGGGTTATGTCTATCTCATATTTAAAGTTTCCCATTTTGTACTTTTTTAAAGTGATAACAAAATGGTTTGTGTTATTAATTGGTTGCAATAAAGTTTTAAATTAATAACATTTATTAATGTCATTCAACTTCTTTTTACCATGCGTTTTACCAAGATAACCATTATCAGGACTTCCAGTCCTGGCAAGGATGATATTAATAAGGAGTTGCAGTGGTTCGGCGGCACCCTTGGATTATTCAACATCAGGGACAGGGACAAGTCCTGTTTCAGGGTGTTTATCACTTTGCTCAAGGGCTTGAGGCAGGAGCAGGAGTATTCCAGTGATGAGATTGCTGCCCGTACAGGCCTTAGTAGGGGCACAGTAGTGCATCATCTTAACAAGCTCATGACCTCAGGCATAGTTGTGAATCACAGGAATAAGTACATGCTCAGGATGGACAGCCTTGAAGAAGTAGTGGATTATCTTAAGCAGGACGTGGATAATGCCTGGGACAAGTTAAGGGGCGTAGCCCGGGATATTGATGACAAGCTGGGATTAAAGTGATACATAACAAATAATATTACGAAGGATACAAAAACGTCGCAGATAAAATAAAAAAAGTTACTTCTTCTTAGAATTCTTCTTCCGGGTCTTCTTACGAGCCGTTGCAGAAGTCTTCCTGACCTTTAGGGGAATGGCCTTGTTCTTCTGAAAGAACGCCAGGTACACAATCTCCAGTATTCCCATAGTGTTAAGAATAAACAACACAATGAACCAGGCAATCTGCCTGTTCCGCGCGCTCTTCCAAAGCGCAATAGCAGTCCACACCATAGTCCATAACATTATTATTATCAGTAGTATCAGGCCTGCCAGGGGCAGGGCAACATCAACTTCGCTCACAGAGCATCACCTCGAAAAATCTTTTTTTTTTAGCTTTTCATAACAATCCGGTTTAGAACTTTAAAAAATTTTTGCTTTTTCCCAGTTGCGTTGAAAATCTCCTACTCATCAAACCAAACCCTATAATGAATCACAGGAGCTTGGTTTGCTTCGCCTGGCCAGTACCATTATTACTAGCGTAAAATGGCACTAATAATGGCGCAGACAAAGATTTTCAACAGTGCCGCTTTTTTCCCTCACAAGAACATGTGGCTCTTAACATTTATGATGAGCAAAGCACTGATTATGAGCAATGGCAGGGTTACTGCTCCGATTACAGGGCTGCCAATAACTGCAAAGCCGATGATTGTATAAGCAAGGGTGATTATTGCAAAGACCAGGCTTGCCCTTCTGGGCTTGTTCCACAATAGAATGATGGCTAACACAACGATTATTCCGGGCAGCAAACCCAGGATTAGCTCAAGGAACTTATAGCCGGGCCTGAGCTGGCCTGCCAGGCTCAGAAAAAATAATCCTACGAGCAAGGTAAATATTCTGGGCGCATAAAACAATATTGTATGGGTTTTCTTCTTGTGTTCTGCCCTCATATTATCATCTCATATAAGCTCTCCAAGAAAAAAATGATTCCTGGAGTGAAAAACTACTCACCCCCTTTCTTATGAACAGAGCATGCCTTGGCTTATATAAATCTTTTGAAAAAATACGGTTGCGTAAAAAGTTCGTCGTTGCCATTATTGTTGCCATGCTGCGTAGCAGTAATGGTAACT
>CAYRRQ010000049.1:0-7437 GCA_964426715.1 uncultured Methanosarcinales archaeon | reverse complement strand
TGGAATATTATGGCTTTGTAAGGCGTCTTCCTCTTCTTATGAACAGCTGCGAGCTGGCTGATGAACAGCTTGTCCCTGGCCATGCCCAGTATAAGCCTGGGAGTAGAAACCACTGCGCCTGTAGCAGAGCCTATAAGTGAGAAAACAATTCCCAGGCCAATAATCTTTGCTCCGGAAGGCCCCAGGATAAGCCCTGCCACGCCACGAACAGGCGCTGATAAGCCTGCCAGTTGCTTCCAAGGAACAACTCCGAGAGAAACCAAAGCCACTAGCAGTGCCAGGACACCTGCGATCACTGTGGATACAATAAGAGCCTTAGGGATTGTTTTTTCAGGGTTGCGCGTCTCCTCTGCAAGGAACGAGGCCTCCTCCCACCCCATTAAGGCTTCGAGCATAAAGAACATGGCAGCAAACAATAACCAGGCAGGCTGGGAAAAAACGTTTTTGATAATAGAAAAATCTGCTTGGAGCAAGCCGGGAAATATCAAGGAGGCAAACACACCAATTGTGAGCAGGGCGAATACTGTCACTACTGCGGCGCTGGCCTCCACACCAAGATAAGCAATGATGTTGAGAAAGATTATTAAGCCGACCACAATCAATAGCTTGGGATTGATGCCGAGGAACAATGAGCCGGACATCTGCGACGGAAACAAGTACTCCACCGCGGCTATTATAACCACTACAATTCCCAGAGTGGACATCAGCCATGTAACCCAGCCTACAAGAAAAGAAAAGAACCTGCCATAAGCATGCTTGGCATATTCATAAACCCCTCCTGCCCTTGGAAACATGGATGTGAGCTCGCCAAAACAAGCCGCTACATAAACACTGCTCAGGATGACCAATACCCAGCACACCAGCACGGAGTTGCCTACAAGGCCTGCTCCGAGAGACGTGCCAAAAAACATGGCAGTCCCCACCATTGCAGTGATCAGCAAGGCGAGTATAGTCCAAAACCCAAAACCTCTTTTTAACTCTGACATAACAAGTAAGGATACTAATACAAGAAGTATATAAATAATTCGGAATTGTCTGTTGTTCAAAAAGTACGTTGTTGCTATTGCTGTTGCCATGCTGCACAGCAGTAATGGTAACTGGCACGACGGAGCTGACCTTTGTTCCTATAACTTCAGTTTAGGGTTAAGGTCAGTGAAGTAGTGCTTTTTGAACAAGAACCAATATAATTCGGAATATATTAAAACAGCAAGGGTTTACTGGTCTTAGAAGCACATTAATAATCTGGGACATTAAGCATGAATGGAGTATGAATAATGAAAACAATATTTGTAGAAGCAAGGTATAAGACTAAGGTTGACTTGCCTGATGCATTAATTAATAAACTGCCAAAAAGGGTTGCTTTATTCACTTCTATACAATTTCTAGACGGCCTTAATAGTGCTAAAAAGAGAATAGAGGAAAAAAATAAGCAAGTTCTGTTGCTGAAAACAAGGCACACAAAGCATGCCGGGCAATTGCTGGGATGCAATATTCAGGAGTTCAAGGAAGATTTTGACGCCTTCTTATACGTCGGAGATGGGTTGTTTCATCCAAAAGCATTAATGTTAAAGAATAATAAGCCCGTGTTTGTGTACAACCCCTTATCTAAGAAGCATTTCGAACTGAAATCAGGGGGTGCTGATGACCTGAAGAACAAAACCCGGGCGGGACTGATGAAGTTCATGCAGAGCAAACAGGTAGGTGTGTTGGTCAGCACAAAGCCAGGGCAAAATAATTTAGAGCAAGCCCAAGGGCTTGAAAAGAAGTATCCTGATAAAGAATTCTATTTCTTACTCTTTGACACATTAGACTTTGCGCAGTTAGAGAACTTTCCGTTCATACAATGCTTTGTTAACACTGCGTGCCCGAGAATTACTTTTGATGAAGCAGGAAAGATAAGAAATCCGGTTGTTAATATTGATGATTTATATTGAAAATTTATATTGAAGAATTTATATTGAAGAATTTATATCTAAGATTTACCTGCTGGCGTCAGCCTGTCGTTCTATCTCCTTTTTCTTGGAAAGAGCCAGTGACTCGCTAGAATTATTATAAGCATTAATTATCTCAGCTGCCAGGCTCTGCTCAGCACTTATCTTCTTGTTAAAAGCCCTGTGATAAGCTCCCTGCACAAAGAACCGGAGGACCAAGTCCACTCTTCTTTGAGGGCTCATCTCCACGGCCTGGGGGTAGCGGGCTCCACCGTACTCAACTGTGATTATTTCTTCTCTTGGAGCAGAATTCTCAATCGCCCTTACCAGTACTTCCACAGGGTTCTTTTTGAGCTTCTGCTCAATTATGCCCAGGGCTTTCTCGACTATGGTCATGGCTTGTCCTGCCTTTCCAGTGCAGTGGCTGCTGCTCTTAAAATGCTTTTTTCCCTTGTGCCCCGGGTCCATGATCTTGTTAATCAGCCTCTCAACTATGAAGAGTTTGGACTTGTGAAACCTGTTCCCGGCGTAGCGGGCCCCTGTCTTGGGCATAATAACAGGTTTCACATTAATATACCTGACCAGGCCGGGATCCCGAACCTTTATGCCTGAGCAGTCCCACTTATTAAAAGCCAGTACTTGCGTCATGATAAGCGTTGAGAAAAGAGGAGTATTTAAAAAAGTTACTGTTTCTGGCAGGTCTCAGCACTGCCTTTTTCCACGAGTAAGTCAGCTATTTCTGGTTCGAGTTCTGCCTCGTCGCCCTTTTTAAAAGGTCCCAGGACTTCGCCGTTGCAGCCCACAAACTCAGGCACATCCTCCTTGAGCCTGACCTTCTTGGTCTCATTAGTCACCTCTGCAACCCTTTGTGCAGATACTTGTGCAGATTTTTCATTGTTTTGCTCATTATTTTCAGAAACTTTATTCTCATTATTTTCATTATTATTCTTATTCTTACCATTCTTATTATCTTTGCTATCCTTATCCTTGTCATCGTCCATGGCATGACGGTTGGGGTTATTAAACTCCTTTAGATGCAGTATGTTGTTAAGCACACCGTCCTTGTACTTGGAAAGCAGGCTTACCTGGTCCTCGAAGAACTCTTTTTCAGAGGGCAGCAGGCTGCCCGTGTCAATGATGTCAGAGCCTGTCCTGACCTTGCTCACAGCCATGTTAATAATCTTTTTCTCGCGCCTCTCAAACAACTCCTTAACAATCCTCCTGATATTCTGAAACTGAATCTTAAGCTTCTCCTTCTCAGCAGACACAAACAACTCATCCTTTTTCTTGCTCAGAACACTCCTCTTCTCCTTGAGATAAGCCAATACCTGCTCATAAAAATCCTCTTCCAGGTCCTGCAGCTCCTCGCGGTTCTTTTCTCTTCTAAGAAGGTCAAAAAGAGTCTCATAAGTAATCCTGATATCCACCATGAAAAAAAGTAGAAAACACGGGTTTATATAATTTGCTGTGTCTGAAAAAATGCTTTGGAGCGGTGTTAAATGGATTCTGTCATCAGTATTCTTTTTAAATAAAACCATATTCTTAGTGTTTTATGGCAGTCTTAAACTTTCAGGACTTGGAGTTTGTTGAGGAAAAAGAAAGAGACAGGGTCAGGGCTTATTTTCTTGGAATATATTATTTTTACCTCGCAAAGGATGATCTGAAAAAGATTGCTGACTTTAAAATTAGTGGCCATTCAATAGAGTTTGATTGCTCTGAGAAAAAGGCCAGTAACAAGTTTAACCACCTGCTCTTAAAGGGTTTTGACGGCATGGTTTGCTCTCTTAACAATGTCAGGACCGTGTACGTGCACAGGCATTCAGGCATTCCAGTGGTTGGAGCAGGGGTTTTTGGCTTGGTTGACAGGAACACCAGCTGCATTGAGGTTAAGCCCCTGACTGCGTGCAATCTTGACTGTGTTTATTGCAGTGTCAATGCCGGATTCTCCAGCAGGAAACAGGCTGATTACGTGGTTGAGAAGGATTACCTGGTTCAGGAGTTTAACAAGCTGGCTGAGAACAAGCAGCACGGTGTTGAGGCTCATATCGGGCCCCGGGGAGAGCCCCTCTTATACACTCCGTTGGTTGAGCTGGTCAGGGAGCTGTCAAGGAATCCGAGGGTTAAGTATGTTTCCTTGGATACCAACGGGGTTTTGCTCACAAAAAAACTAATAGATGACCTGGCCAGTGCAGGGCTTGCCAGGCTTAATATTTCAATCAACTCTCTCGACGAGAAGAAATGCAGGGAGATGGCAGGAACTCATTTTAATCTTAAGCACTTGCTTAATATGATTGATTATGCCAGTAAGAAGACCAGTGTGCTCTTGGCGCCGGTACTGGTGCCAGGCATGAATGATGATGAGCTAGAATCCCTGGTCAGACTGGCAAAAAAGATTAAATCTGGTGGTCTTGATAAGTCTAATAATGATAAGTCTGATGATTCTGGTTTTCCTGTTATTGGAGTACAAAACTTTCTTAATTATAAGCACGGAAGAAACCCTGTTAAGCAGAGGTCATGGGAGGAGTTCTTTAAGATGCTTGAGCCTCTGGAGAAAAAACACAGGGTCAAGCTCAGGCTTTCAAGCCAGGACTTTGGGACGGTGCAGGATGCCGGGCTTAAAAAGCCCTTTAAGAAAAAACAGGTTGTCAAGGCCAGGATTGTGTGCCCGGGCCCTCATTACCGTGAGATGATAGGCGCTGCAGGCAACCGCGCGATTATTATCAGCAAAGCAGCAGATGTCAGGGTTAATTCTTTTGCCAGGCTCAGAATTGTGAGGGACAAGCATAACATATTCAGGGGGGTAAAGTTGTGAATATTGTGAGTAATATAAGGATTTTAAGAATTTTGTATAAGCCGTATTGTTCGTGTTCAGCCCATCCCGAGTATTCTTTTAAAAAAGCCAGTCACTGAGTCAATCACTTTTTCAAAAAAGCCTTTTTTGTCCTGTTCCTGCTCTGTTGGTGTCTCGCCTTGTTCTTGGTCTTGCTCTACAACTTCTTCCTGCTCCTGAACAGGCTCTGTGGTGTTAACAGTTATGTTGAGTATTGCTGAGTCCTTGTAGTTCTTGTCCTTGATAAATGCAGTGGTGTTAATGACAAGCCATTCTGAATCATAATCCCCAGGTATGCGCAGGCTGTAGGTATAAGCCTGTTTTGTGCCTGATGAGTCAAAGCTTAATGAGGCGCTGCTCTTGCCTCCGATGAGCACGGCTGCAGGACTGTATTCGTCGCCCACATCTACTTTGACTGCTTCTTCATTATTGTTTTTTATGTTCACGGTTATTGTGAGGTTGCTTCTCTCGCGCACTATTTGCTTGCTGGCTTCCTGCTTTATAGTGATTACCTCGCTGACAGGCGTCACTGTGAGCTTCTGTGTCTTTGAGAACTCAAACTCCTCGTTGGTATTGGTCTCATAGGTTCCCTGCGCAGTAATCTCATAGTTTTCTTTCTTGTCAAGGAAAGGCGCTGTGAGGGTGTCATTTATTATCAGGGTTTCTGTCTGGCCCGGCAGCAGCTCATCAAGTTCTGCCCTTATCTCAGGAACCGCAGTGCTGTTTATCCAGGCCTGAATATTTTTAAAGCCGACCCTGAAGTTGGTGTTCTTTACAGAAAAGGCGATTCTGAACTTTCCCCCTTCTGAGACAGAGGAGTCGCTAACAGAGAGTATGGGTTCAAGTTTGTCTATGGTGCTCTTTAAGGTCAGGTTTTTTTCCTCGTTGAATTCCTTGCCTTCAGAATCAGTCACTCTTATGCTTACAGGTATAGTATATGTGCCTGAGCGCACAGGCTTTAGCAGGAAGGTAATTAGATGATACTCATCCTCTGCAAGCGTGCCGTTCCAGTAGTACTCATTATTCTTTTTTTCCAGTTCCCTTGGCTTGGACATGATGCTCAGATACGAGGGGATGGTTATGCGCAGGTCATCTACTGTGATGTCTTCTGAGACTGTGCTCGTAGCTTTTACACTAATGCCTGTCTGGTCTGTGGCTTCAACACTGCTTGGCGAGACTGATGCTGTAAGCTCATAAGGCTTGTCCACGCTGACTTTCTTGGTGGAAACACTGATATTCGTCCTGGAATTCTCATATATGAACCAGGCTTGTGGGCTTAGTTCCACTTCCTGATAATCTGTGACTTTGAAACTGTAGCTAAAGGTTTTCTCATCATTAGCAGAAATATAGGTTTCATAGCTTAGGCTGTGCAGGCTTCTGGTAATGCCTGATGATGAGGACGTGAGCTGCGCGTGTCCAGGCAGGGTCTCTTTGTAATAAAAATCAGCACTCTCACTTCCCTCATTTTCTATTGTGACTGTGACTGTGACTTCCTGGTTGAGCTCGGGCTTGGTCTCAGACAGGCTCCTGGAAACATCTATGTCCGGCCCCCTGCTGCTTATAATCACTTTGATGCCTGCGTACACTTCTCCTCCTTCAAATTTTAAGGGGTCGTCTTCATCAGCGTCTTCAAGGTCCTGGAATATATCGTCTATGCAGTACTTCCTGGTGGGGGTCAGCTTGCATCCGCCCTCATTGATAACATAGGACTTGTCATTGACCTGCAGCACGACTGATGTGTCGTAGAAGTTGTAGTGCGTGACCATGTACACGTCGTCCTCTACTGTGAAGGTGTCGCCTGAATAATACCAGTCTCCGTGCAGGGTTTTCTCAGCGCTTGCAGGCGCAGACAAGCTTATTAAGACCAATAATCCAAGCACTAATAATATTGTCAGACTTTTGGAATTGTGGTTTTTGCTATTTTTCAGGACTTGCATGGTATCTGTTTCTGACTCTGGATTCAGACATATATATGTTTTTCGCAAAAGTTTGGCAGCGATAGATACCCTGCTAAACCTATTTTCAGGGGCAAGATATATAAAGCCGAGCTCTTTTATTCTTTTAATATGGCAGATAATCCTATTAACCAGGAAGCGCCTATGCGCGTGAGGCTTCCCAGAGGCAGAGACGTGCTGGGCGTGCTGGACAGGCGTCTGGGCGGCAGCCGCTCAGAAGTCAGGTGTCTTGACGGCAAGACCCGGATTTGCAGGATTCCTGGCAGGCTTAAGCGCAGGCTCTGGGTCAGGGAAGGAGATATTGTGATGGTCGAACCCTGGGAGTATGGCGGTGATGAAAAAGGGGATATTGTTTATAAGTACAGGCGGGTACAGGTAGCCTGGCTAAAGAAGAAAGGTCATCTGGATAATCTTGAGGAACTCGACGACTTCTAGGAGTCATTTGTTTTCCTTTGTTTTCTTGTCTTATGCTTTTTTGTCTTTTTTGTTCTTATGTTTTCTTTTTTCTTTCTTGTCCTTGTTCTTTCTTGTTGTTCTGCCTTGTTTTTTAGCAGAATCCTTTCTCAGAATCACTATTATCAGCCAGAATACGCCGATTACTATCAGGCTGTCTGCGAGGTTGAAAACCGGCCAGAACTTGAGGTCTATGAAGTCCACTACGTGGCCTCTGAAGATTCTGTCTATGAGGTTGCCCAGGAGGCCGCTAACCACTAGGAGCAGG
>CAYRRQ010000048.1:0-7683 GCA_964426715.1 uncultured Methanosarcinales archaeon | reverse complement strand
ATATCTCTTCTTACAAACCATGCCCCTTCGCCAATGCCTGCTGTAAAAACAAGAGCATCTAAACCGCCAAGCAGGGCTATGTAGCCTCCGATATAGAAGGCTGCTCTGCGCGCAAACATCTGCAGTGCGAGTTCTGCCCTCTTGTTTCCTTTTAGTGCTGCTTTGTGCAGGTCTCTCACATCCCTTGTTATGCCTGACACTCCCATCAGACCGGACTCTTTGTTAAGGAGGTTGTCAACCTGGCCTGGCTTCATTCCCTTGTCCCTGATAAGGTATATTGGGATTGCAGGGTCTATTGAGCCTGTTCTTGTGCCCATGATTAATCCTTCCAGGGGCGTGAATCCCATGCTGGTGTCAACTGATTCATTGTTCTTGACTGCTGCCAGGGATGCTCCGTTGCCCAGGTGGCAGGTTATTATCCTTGATTCCTTTTTACCAAGCAATTTTATTGCCTGCTCAGAAACATATTTGTGGCTGGTTCCGTGAAAACCATATCTTCTTATTTTGTGCTTCTTGTAAAGCTCATATGGCAGGGCGTAGAGATAGGCTTGGGGAGCCAGGGTTTGATGGAAGGCAGTGTCAAAAACCGCTACTTGCGGAGTCTGAGAAAGCATTTTCCTGCACGCGAGTATTCCTGCGAGATTATGAGGGTTGTGCAGGGGGGCCATATCATACATATCCCTTATGGTATTGATTACTTTCCTGTCTATGAGGACGGGTTTTGAATAATGCTCTCCTCCGTGCACCACTCTGTGCCCGGTGCCTGTTATCTCAGAGTATTCTTTTATAACCTTTTTTTGCTTTAGTGATTTTAGTGCCAGCATCACTGCATCAACATGGTCGTTGACAAGCAGTTTCTCCTGGTCTTTCTTCTCCTTGCCATCCTCATAGTATTCTATTCTGAAAACGCATCTGTCCAAGCCTATTCCGTCGATTTCTCCTGAGAGCAGAGGCTTTTCTTCGTGCATGTCAAACAACTTGTACTTTAATGAGCTGCTCCCAGAATTCAATACCAGTATTTTCATTATCAAAAACCTCTTTTTTTAGTGATTATCATAAGTATCATTAAGCTTTCTGTGCTTCTACTGCGGTTATGGCTGTGAGGTCAATGATGTCCTGTACACTACAGCCTCTTGACAGGTCGTTCACGGGTTTTTTCAGGCCTTGAAGTACTGGTCCTACTGCGTTGGCTTTGGCCAGTCGTTCAACCAGCTTATAGGCGATGTTGCCTGACTGCAGGTCAGGGAATATGAACACGTTTGCATTGCCCTGCAAAGCGCAGTCCTTACACTTCTTGCTACAGACTTCTGGGACAAGGGCGGCGTCCACCTGCATCTCCCCGTCCACTACCAGGTCGGGCATCCTATCCCTTACAATACTTGTTGCTTCTCTTACCTTGTCAACAAACGGGTGCTTGGCTGAGCCCTTGGTTGAGAATGAGAGCATTGCCACTCTTGGCTCTATCCCGAACTTCTGAGCACTCCTGGCTGTGTCCATAGCTATTTCTGACAAGTCCTTTGCGTCAGGGGCTATGATTATTGCGCAGTCAGCAAACAATAATAGCTTGGATTCCAGCATCATGAAAAAGAAGCTTGACACCTTGTGAAACTTCCCATGCGTCTTTATTATTTGCAGTGCTGGCCTTACTGTTTCTGCTGTTGTGTGGCTTGCTCCGCTTATCATGCCGTCTGCGTCTCCCATGTGCACGAGCATGACTGCGTAGTAAACAGGGTCTTCAAGGATTTGCTTTGCTTTTTCAGGGGTTATGCCTTTGTGTTTTCTTAGCTCATAAAAGGCCTGGGCGTACTCCTCGAATTTCTCGTGTTGCAAGGGATTGATTATCATTATTCCATCCAAATCCAGGTTGTTTTCCTGAGCTTGCTCCCTGATTTTTTGTTCTTCGCCGACCAGGATTATGTCTGCGATTCCTTCCTGGCATACCTGGCAAGCTGCTCGGAGTATTCTCTGGTCGTCTGATTCTGGGTAAACAATGGTTTTCTTGTCTTTCTTTGCTTTCTCCTTTATATTGCTGATGAAGGTTCTCAATTAAACACACCTCTTGCACTCTGAAATATCTAATCTCTTGGTTGTTTGTGTCTTGGTTATTATTTTTACTCTAGTTATTATTTCTTAACCCACTTGACTTTTAAGAAGTGGGCTGAGCATGAGAAGCAGGGGTCATAGGCTCTTATAAGTTTTTCTACTTCTAACACGATTTTCTGTTTCTTCTTGTTCCGCTCCAGCAGTGCCTGTATTAGCTCCTTTACATCGTCTTCCATTGCCCTGAGGTTCTGTGCTGTAGGAGTTATTATGTTGCTCTTCTCAACCAAGCCTTTGTTATCCAGGGTGTAGTCGTGGAATAGTATGCCTCTGGGTGCTTCGACTGCGCTTACTCCTCTGCCTGAGCATGGCTTTATGTCAGGCAAGCCTTCAAACTCGTATTTCCTGCACAGCAGCTTTTGGACCTGCTCGATCCAGTGCACCAGTTCCAGTGCCTGGGCAAGATTGTTATGATAGGGGTTGTGCAGAGGCGGCTTCAGGCCTGATTTTTCCAGTAGTTCCCTTACCCTGGAGCTGAGCTTTTTGTAGTTGGTGTTAATCCTTGCAAGGGCTCCAACATTGTACATCCTGTTGTTAAATGTGCTGAACTTGGCTGTGCTGTAAGGCATTACTCTCTCGTCTATGAATCTGGCATAATCCTCGGGCACGGCTTCTGTTCCGCTGAGAGACATGATTTTCCCGCTTATGAGAGGCGCGTCTTCTTCTGGCTTTAGGCTCACAAAGTCTTTGGACGTCTTAAAATCAGGATTCTTTAGCTTTAGGAACAGTTCTGCTGTTTTTTCTGCTTCTGGCAATGCCTTTTCTGCCTCGGATTTCAGGAACTCCAATGTTTTCTTGTCAGGCACTGCTGTGAATCCTCCGACAATACTGGTAAAAGGATGCATTTCCTTGCCTCCTATTCTCTGAACCATGTTGTTTCCCAGCTTCATCAGGTGCAAAGCCCTCAGGATTTCCTTTTTGTACTTCTTGGTCATTGCAAGCGCGGACTCGTATCCCAGGTAGTCTGGCAGGCTTAAGAAGTAGAGATGGGTTGCGTGACTCCTTATCCTTTCCCCTATGGAAAGCAGCTCTCTTAATCTCCTGGTCTGCTCAGAAACCTTTACGCCCATGGCATTTTCTAATGCTTGCAGGCTGGCGACTGTGTGCGCGCACGAGCAGATACCGCATATTCGCGAAATTATTTCCTGGACATCATCATATCTTTTCCCTCTTACTATGCCTTCAAAAAACCTAGCGCCTTCTACTGCTTTTAATTCGCATTTTTTGAGCCTGCCCTTTTCTATCTCAACGTGAAGGCTACCATGCCCTTCAACCTTGCATATGTGTTGCAAATCTATCTTGCTCATTTTCTCTCCTATTTTCCCTTCTCCTTTCTCTCTCGTTACCTCTCTTGTTTCTCCTCTTGTTTTCATTCTTTCTACTTCTTATCATCAGATTTTTTCTCAAATTCCAGGAGCTGCAAAGTATTGTACTTGGTCATTCTTCTCAGCATCTCGTCAGGGTCAAAGCCCTTGCCTCTCAGGAGCTGCTTGCCTGACTCCAGGTTGGCATCAACAAGCAATCCCCGGCATCCTGTACAGGGATGATTATATGAGGGGCAAAGTGCCAGGCAGCCGCCGTTCATCAGAGGCCCCACGCATTCAATACCCTGGTCTAACAAGCAATGGTTTTCCTTTAAGCTGCACTCGTGGCATACGGCCTTGTCGTACTCTCTAAGCTTCCTGCCCTGTAAGACATGCCTGATGGTCTTTGCAATTTCGTTCTTGTCAGGCGGGCAGCCAGGTATCTTAAAGTCAACATCCACGTATTTGTGCAAAGGAGCTGCTGTTATTGGGCCGAGCCTCTTGTCAGAAGGCAACTTGCTATAAGCTGCTCTCTCAACCTCCTCGTCGTCCATTAAGTGCTTCATGGACTGCATACAGCCGTGGCAGGCGCAGGCTCCGAGCGCAATCAACACCCTAGCTTGTTCCCTCCACTTCTTCAGATTTTCTAAATCTCCTTTCGAACTAACACTTCCCTCAACAAACAAAACATCATAAGGCCCGTCCTTATTTTCGCCCTTTATCATGGGCGCAGCTACCAGGTCTATCTTTTCCAGCAGTTCCAAAAACTCCTTCTCTATAAAGTATATGCTGAGCTGGCAGCCGGCGCAGCCTGTGATGCTCTGAATTCCTATTCTCGGCTTCTTTGACTTTGTCAAAGATTTAGAATCTTTTTTTGATTCTGTTTTTTGCTTTTTCATATTATGCTCTTAATTATTTTATTCATGCAAACTCCTTACTTTATCATACCTGAAGACAGGTCCGTCCTTGCACACGTAGAGGCCTGATATCATGCAGTGCCCGCACATGCCTACTCCGCACTTCATTCTTCTTTCAAAGCTCAGGAATATTTGCTCGTGGCTAAAACCCATTTTTTCAAGTGTTTTGACTGTGAACTTCATCATTATGGGCGGGCCGCACACAAAGACTGCGCTGTTATTGTTATCCAGGCCCGACTCCTCGACCAGCTTGGTCACCAGACATACCTTGCCCTTGTAATTCCCGGGTGCTTTGTCCACGCTGATGCACACATTGAACTTCTTGCTCCACTCAGCCATGTCCTTCTTGAACAGGATTTCGCTGGGTGTTCTGAACCCAAAGCAAGCGTGCACGTCCTCGTAGTCCTGTCTGTGCTGCTCCACATATTTCAGCAGGCCTCTCAGAGGCGCTACGCCTGTGCCCCCTCCTATTATAAACAGGTTGTTGCCTTTCAAATCCTTCATAGGATAACCATTACCATAAGGTCCTCTGAGCCACACATAATCTCCTTTTTTCAGTTCCAGTAGCTTGTTGCTCACATCTCCCACACCACGAATATTAAACTGAACTGTGTCTTTTGAGCATGAGCACACAGAGAAAGGTGCTTCGCCTATGCCGGGTATTGAGAGCTGGAAGAACTCTCCTGGGTTATAGTAGAGGTCTTTCTTGTCTTCTGGCTTCTCCAGGGTATACAGAGCTATGTCCTTGGTCTGGTCTTCTTTCTTCACAATCCTGAAAGGGGTTGAGGCGTACAACATTTTTCTCATCTTTAATTGGCTATTAATCTTATTCATGTTCAAAAAGTTCGTCGTTGCCATTGGTTTGTTCCATTTCAGGAACATTCAAAAAACTTGTTTTTGTTTGCATTACCGGTTTTGTTTTGGCGGTATGCAAAGGCACGGCGTAGCTTGCGTAGCAAGCGAAGTAGGACTTTTTGAACCTGGGTTATTCCTCTGGAAACTTGTTTATTACTTCTGTAAAATCAATCAGCCGAGGACATGCTTCTATGCACCTGCCGCACCCAGTGCACATGTCCATGCCAAACCTCTCCCTGAAATACTGGAGCTTGTGATAAATCCTGTGCTTAAACCTTGACAGCCTGCCCTCCCTGAAAACCTTGTCTCCTGCAACCTGGGTAAAGTTAATGAACTGGCAGGAATCCCACTCCTTGGAACGCTTTGCATGCCTCATATCCGGGCATAACTCATCAATAACATCATAACAAAGGCAGGTTGTGCAGTGAGCTGTGCACTTGCCGCAGCTAAGGCACTTCTCGTTCTCCTCCTCCCAGAGCTTGTCATTATAATATTTTGCCAGGTCTTTTCTCTCCAATTTCTTGTCGCACTTGATAGGGGGGATGGCATAATCATAATCCTCTAATCCCATTATCAGGGCCTGGCCCTTGGGACTGCCTGCTTCTATGTAGTATTTGTCCTTGAGGTCGTGGAAGAACAAGTCATAGTAATTCTCCAGGTCCATGGACCCGCAGAAACAGTACTCGCTCGGAGGAGGATCGCAGTTAATACCTATGAGCAGGGTGTTCTCCCTGGCTGCCTTGTAATAATCGTCTTTGTACTCGTCTGACAGGAAGAGCTTGTCCAGTTTCAGCAGGCCGTTGAAATCGCAGAGCCTGCCCCCAAAAATAATTCTTGGCTTTATCATGACTTTTTGTTCTTCAAAAGGCTTGTCCTTGTCCTCCAGATCAATCCTAAACAAGTCTTGTTTTGCAGGCGAGAAAAACTTTTTTAATGAAAAAAGCGGCCTTCCATCAAGGCAAATGTCATTGAAATCCTCTATTATCTCAAACCTAAGCGTGCCTCTCTTCACAGGAGCAATCAGGTCTTTCCCCTTAGAAATCTTTTCCAGGAACTGCTTCAGCCTCTTTTTTTCCAAAACTTTGCCCATACAAGAATGAGAGTAAAAGCAGGTATTTAAAATTTGTTGTTAATTGTTAATCCAAATCTTTTATTAGACTTCTAACCTCTTTCACAGCTTTTTCCTCGTCATAATCAAGGGGTATGCCTATAATATTAACCTTTTCCAGCTTGCCTGCCTCTTTTAAGAGCTTAAGAAAAAAGCCCAGGTCAAAGTCATGCAAAGAAAAGATTACACTGAACTCCAGGCTATCAATATCATCAAATAACTCAACCTTGTCAATGCCTTTGGCCACATCAAGCAGAAAAGAGGATTCAAGGTCATGATTTAACAAGTCGTCAGGTCTTGAGCACATCTCTATCTTGAAACCTGGGAGCTCAAGCTTGTTACCTATCCTGACAGCAAGATTATCCTCTTTAAGATAAGGATTTCCGAACACAAGGACTTTTCTCATCTTTTTAACTTATACTTATTAAATTTATTAAATTATATTTTTTCAATTGCATAAGCAAGGTGGACTGTTACTTTATCGCCTTTAGAAACATTAGGAAGAAGGGTTGAAAACACCCTTCTGGAAACCCCGTCATAATTGATTAGGATTATACTTCTTTTTTTATCTACTATTTCAGCAACTTCTGCTTTATGCACTTTACATAAATCTTTATAAGAAGTTGTTGCGAAAGCATATCTCCCGTCACCTTCATCTATAAACTTGTTGTGAGCTTCTAACCAATATTTTTTGAGAACATCTATGTTCCAGTAATCTTTATTCATCTCTTTAGATATAATTTTTATTCTTCTAAAAGCATTTGGGAAACAGGATTCCATGTAAGCCCGGTCTATTTTCCTATTTTCAAAGAGAATACTCTCGAGAGTAGATGCATCTTTTTTACTAATCTTATCCTCGTGTATTAAATTTCTAACGCAAGGAAAGGCATACCTTAAGAAATACCTTTCAGGACTTATTTTTTCTGATGCTGCTCCCATACCTTTATACCTTCAATAGCTTCTTTCTCAGGAATTTTCTGGATTATAAACTGTGCTTGTACAATAACATAGTCTCCTGGCTTTACATCAACTAATTCAGTGCTTGCAGTTCTTTTCTCTCCAGAATAATCAATTATTGCAAAGCCTTCTTCTTTATCAATTTTCACAACCTTTCCTGGCATTGCAAGGCACAAAACAGGTTCACCTCCAAGTCTTTGTGCTCTGGGCCACGGACTAGCATTGCCCCTGGGAGCTTGCTGAGCCAGAACTTAAAAATCCAAAGCCCGGATCAGGCACATCTGTGGACAGTTCCTGCTCGCACTCCTCTGGCTTGTCTTCAAAACCATAGCACACTGCTTTAAGCAGGCTTGCAGGGTCACGCGAAGTGCTTGCCACAACTCCGTTTATTACCAGGGTTGGTGAACCACTCACACCATACTTGTCAACCTCTTCCTCGTAG
>CAYRRQ010000047.1:0-7754 GCA_964426715.1 uncultured Methanosarcinales archaeon | reverse complement strand
CCGCCTCACACAACTTGACTTAACCATGCATGAGTAAACTTTATAAACCGCGGCTTAATCCTCTGATTTTATGACTAAAGCCCGATCAGTGAATGAGATTGATTCAGACAAATGCGTGTCCTGCCATACGAGCATAGTGAATGATAAGGGAGCCACTAGTTTTCCCTGCCCCAAGTGCGGCAAGACCACGATTATAAGGTGCTCTAAGTGCAGGAAGAATGTTGCTAGGTACAAGTGTCCCTTATGCGGATTTGAAGGGCCTAACTAGTTCTTATTAGTAACAAACAAATAAAGAATAATTATATAATAAAAAAATAAATAGTTTAATCACTGTGCAATTCCTGTTTTACTTTCTGGCCGTTCATCTCCATTTCAAAGTAGCCGTCTGCTCCGTCTTCTTCAAAATAATAGTCTATGGTGGTTACTTTTCCCTGTGCTTCTACTCTGTACTCCACGTGGCAGAGCCCTGCGTATTCCCCTGAAGCTACAAGCCCTTTGATAATCCACTGAGCATTGGCCTGGGATTCAGGAGCGCTTGATGTGAAGCTCCACTCAGTGCCTTCCTGGCACCACTCGTCGCCTTCAACACCTGTGGCTTGTATTGTTCCTTCTTCTGTTTCTATAGTTACGCTCTCGTCTTCAACATTTACTTCTACGTCTCCACCTGTTTCTGCTTCGAGCTGTTCTTCCATTGCTTCAGCTGCTGCTTTTTCTGCTGCTTTCTGGCAGCCCGCTAAGAAGATTATTAAGAGCAGCAAGGTTATTAAAAAGTAGGTTTTTCTCATTTAAACACCCCCTGCAAAGTAGTTTTTCAAATCGTTTTTTAAAACTTTTGGAAAAAACTTTATAAACAGAACATTAATCCAATGAAGCATGGCGAAAGCGATTGTAACACTAAAAATCATGCCTGAGAGCCCAGAGACCGACATGGACAAGCTGTTCTCTGAAGCAGAGGAAAAAATAAAGGCTTTTGCAGGCGAAGGAGACACAAAGAAAGAGATTGAGCCAGTGGCCTTTGGTTTAAAAGCCCTGAAAATAATCTTTGTGATGGACGAGGAAAAGGGCGGTACTGAGCCCCTGGAAAAAGAAATAGAGTTCTTGGATGGTGTTAATTCTGTTGATGTAATTGATGTGAGAAGAGCTATTGGCTGATAATTAATAAAAGATTTTATTCATAAACCTTAACCTGCACATAGGCAAATCTTTGTATTAAGGGGTATCTTATTAAGAGGTCTTCTCCGCTCTGCTCTTCGCTGTCAATCATGTCTCCCAGTATGAATAATGCCCCGTAGTCTGTCATGCCTACCATGTTTTCAGAGCCTTCATGCCTGAACATTTTCAGGTCGTTCCTATTAATGCTTATGCCTTCATCTCTCAGTATCAGGCTTGTCTCGAGCTCAGAACCTGCTCCTTCTCTCATCTCTCCTGGAGTGACGAGCAGGAATTCTGCATAGTCCTTTGCGAGCTCATTAAACCTTATGATGCCGTTGCCTGCTGTGATAATGCTTACCTTGTCATTGTTTATGTCGCCGTCTCCGTCCAGGTCAGCACTGATGCCATGCTCTCCTACAAATACTTGGTGCAGTACATTGTCTACTATGAGCTCAGCACTTGCATTAACCCCAGGTGTTCCCTCAAAGTAAACCGCGAACTTTTCCAGGGCGGGGTCTTCAAATAGGAGGATGTTGTCATTTGCATTGATGCTTATAAGCCTTAGCACCGTGGATAACCCGTTAAGCTCCCTGTTGTTGTTTATCACAAAGTAATCCTTTTCTCCTATTACATAATTATCAGTGCCGTCTCCTTCCTGCAATACCAGCTTGTGCTCGTCGTCTCCAAGACGGAATGGTTCAAAGCCCAGTAAGGGAATCTTATAAGTAAGGTTCTTGTTGGTTGTAAAGCTCAGCTTGTAGCAGTCGCTCTTCTTGTCAAACAATATGTTGAACAGGGGCGCTTGAGTCAGACCCTGGTAGGCTATGTCTAGGCGGTTGGTAAGCAATGCCTCAGGTCTGTCAAGGTTCTGCCTGAGAGTGCTGCCTGCCAGTATCTTAATGTCTTCCTGCGCCTTTAATATTATCCTGAGGTAATCTTCTTCCAGGGTGGTGTTAAGCTGCGCGCTGCTAATGGTCTCAGTGTTAATCCTGGTGCTGCTTGCATTCCTTAAGAGCAGGGTGTCTGGCGTGGTAACACCTGTCAGCCTTATATAATCACTACCCACTGCTTCTATGTAATAGTCGTGTCCTAGGAAGTGTATGCTTTCTCCTTCAAAGAACTTGAAGATTCCGCCGCTAAGCTCAAAGATGTAGTTAAGTATGGGTTCTTCCTCCTCATACAACAAGTAGGTGCTTATGGTTTCGCTTTCCTCGTCATAGCCAAAAACCACCCTGCCTGATTCAAGCCTTATGAACTGCTCATAAAAAGCGGCTCTCGGCCCAAAGGCTTCTGTGTTGCTACTAAGTCTGCCGCTGCGAAGTACTTCTATTAGCTGATACTTGTTCAGCTCAAATCCAATATCACTGATATCCTCACCTATTCCCAGAAGGTTGTGCCAGGCACCTATTACAAAGCCGGTCTCTGGAACATAGCTTGTAAATGATTCCTGGTATATCCTGGTGTCTGCTTCAACTACATGGTTGGTCTGGTTTTCTTGCGCTGATGAGCCTTCAGATGAACTGCCCGACACATAGTCGGGATAATCATCCTGCATGCTCCTTAGCTCTTTCAGGACTTCTACTCCTGTTTTAATAACCGGCTCTGCCTCTACCTGCATGTCACAGTCCAGGTCGCACTTGCCGAGCTCTTCAGCACTGCAAACCCCGTCTCCGCACACATACTCATATACAAGGCTTTCTTCTCCTCGATGGCACGAAGACATGAATAAAGCTGTGCAAAAAAACAGGCACATAATCAAAAACAGAGTTCTGGATTTCATTTAACATTATTTTTATTATTAAGATATATAAAACTTTTTAAAAACGGTAGAAAAATATTTATATCTTTATTATTCAATTTGTTTAAAATGTTTAAATGTGGTAATTGTGGTTCTATAGTATCAAAAAAGGATAAATTTTGTAAGAAATGTAGTAAAGAGATTAAGAGAAAAAAAAGGATTAAGTCAAATAGTGCGTGTTCAGAAGGTTAAGCCCTACTCTGTTCTTGCTCTTTCAAAACATTCATCGCAAAAACTCCGCCGTGTCAAGCATTTCTTTTTTCCAAAGAAAATGCTTATAATGACAACGACGGTCTTAACCTTCCTCACATAACTTGACTTAACCAAAAAAAGATAAAAATAAATCTAACAAAACTTCTTCTGCAACTTCAAAACTGGGACTGATTATTATTGTAATTTTACTTATAATTGCCGCATATCTTATTTATGATTATAGTACTACTCCATCTTTTTTAGAAAAACAGATTGAATATAACCCTTATTCAAATCCTTACAAAAACCAAGTTAATAAGTTGAATGAGCTTGTAGATGCTTATAATTCAATTGTTAGTAGAGAAGATTTGAGTTTAAATGAATATATTGCATCTATCAGTACTGTTATTGAGAATTATACGTACGAATATAAAATTTTTCAATCAAGATCTGCTGATTTTTATGCACACATCTCTCAAAACGAGGAATTAGTAAATAATATTACAAACGGTAATGCTATTACTTTAAAGAGAAATATAAAAGAGACAGAAATTCATTTCCAATATGTTCTTAATAATATGAAAGGCAGGTAGAACAATTAATGGAGCAGAAACAACAACAAGATAATATGCTTAATAATATCTTTGCTATGATTGTAGGATTATTATGATTTGTTTTTACAGCGTTTTCTATCAGAAGTTTTAAAAATACATTTGCCTTCGCATTTTCCATGACTCAGCAAAAAAGCATCAGAAGCCCGATAGTGTCGGTGCTGGGCCATGTTGACCATGGCAAGAGCTCTGTATTGGATGCTATCAGGGAGAGTAATATTGTTTCTAAGGAAGCAGGCGCTATAACCCAGGCCATAGGCGCAAGTTTTATTCCTCTCAGAGTCATACAGGACTTGTGCGGCTCGTTGCTTGAGCAGCTTAAGATGAAGTTCAGCATTCCCGGATTACTCTTTATTGACACTCCTGGCCACGCAGCTTTTACCAGTCTCAGGAAGAGGGGCGGGACTCTCGCAGACATCGCTGTGCTCGTGGTTGACATGAACGAGGGGTTCAAGCCCCAGACCATTGAAGCAGGTGAGATACTTAGGAATAACAAGACTCCTTTTGTAATAGCTGCTAACAAGCTTGACCTGGTGCCGGGCTACCAAAGCAGGGACTGCGCATTGCTAAAAGACCTGAAGCTTCAGCCTGAGAGCGTGCAGCAGGAAGTGGATAAGAGGGTTTACAGGATTACAGGCCAGCTCTATGACAACTTCAGCATAACAGCTGAGCGATTTGACAGGGTAGATGATTACACCAAGCAGGTCGGCATCATACCCTGCAGTGCCAAGACCAGGAAGGGATTGCCAGAATTATTAATGGCGCTAACAGGACTGGCCCAGAAATATCTGGAGCAGAACCTTGAAATAAATGTGAGCGGCCATGCCAAGGGAACATTATTAGAGGTCAAGGAGGTCCAAGGCATGGGCAAGGCAGTGGATGTTATCATATACGACGGAACCATTCATGCTGATGATATCATAGTCATAGGTGGGGTTGACCAGCCCCTGGTCACTCATATAAGGGCTTTGCTTCAGCCCGCTCCCCTGCATGAGATGATGGATAAGAAGTCAAGTTTTGTGAGTATAAAGCAGGCATCTGCAGCTACAGGCGTGAGGATTAGCGCGTCAGGTCTTCAGGAAGCAGTTGCTGGAATGCCCTTGGTGGGCTGCGATGATGACGAGCAAAGCATTGAGCAGGCTAAGAAGGCAGTGCAGGAGCAGATAAGAGCAGTTCTCCTGGATACTGGCAGGCACGGGATTGTTATTAAGGCTGACAGCCTGGGAAGCCTGGAAGCAGTGCTTCACCTGTTCGGGGAGAAGAATATTAAGATAAGGAAAGCCAGCATTGGCTCAATTACCAAGAAGGACATTACTGATGCTGAGAGCAGTTATGAGCAGGACCCGTTGCTGAGCGCTGTAATCGGGTTTAATGTGGGCTTGTCCAAGAACGCCCAAGCCTCATCCCGGGTCAGGATAATAACAAGCAACATAATATATAAGCTGCTGGATGATTACAAGCTCTGGGCAGAGGAGAAGACCAGGTCGCTCGAAGCACAAGAACTAGAAGAGCTGATAAGGCCGTGCAAGCTCGAAGTCCTAAAGAACTGCATTTTCAGGCAGAGCAACCCCGCAGTCGTGGGTGTGCACGTGCTCAAAGGACGCCTGAACACAGACACGCCTCTAATGAAAGCAGAGGGAAAGACCCTGACCAGCGTCAAGTCAATTCAGTCAGAAAACGAGAACATCAGTGTTGCGGAGCAGGGCAAGCAGGTCGCAATAAGCCTTCCAGGAGTTATTTGCGGTAGGCAGATAAACGAGGGAGACACGCTTTACAGTGCAATACCTGAAAAAGATTTCAGGCAACTCAAAAAACTCAGGAAATACCTGTCCTCAGATGACTTGGATGTGATGAAAGAGATAGCTAGGATTATGAGAAAAGACAACCCTGTGTGGGGGGTCTGAGAAGAGTTTGTTGCTGGATACGTCGCAGCCGTTACTTGCAACGCCTACTTTGTTTTTGGAGGCTTTTGCAATGGCGCGGCGGAGCTTCGCGAGCATTTTTTAAGCGAGCAAAGAGGAGTAGTAATTCAGCAGCAAACCAGTTTAATAGAAAATGCAGAAACTAAGCATTCTTAACACTCGCGAAAAAAAGAAGATAATCACCAGCCTGAAGCAGGCCTATGGTTTTTCTGGCAGGCTCAAAGGAAACCTTCTTCTCAGCCCAAGACAAGAGGTTTTCTTGTTAACAGGCAGCTCAGACATTATTAAGAAAGGCGAGGAGAAGCAGCTGAGGATTGACAAAGTCGGACTGTACCTGGGCAGGATGGTGCCTGAGGGCATAAGGCTGAGCATAGAGGCAACCCAGCTAATAGGTCCTTCTTGCTCCAAGCGAATACTGGTTATTAATGATGAGCAACTCAAAGCTTGGGTCAAGGGCCAGGACCTGGTCATAGATGATGCTGCCAGGCAGGGATTCTTCCTGGTAAAGCACAACAATGATTTCCTGGGCTGCGCCAAGATAAGAAATAACAAGGCTCATAACCTTATTGCAACGAACAGGAGAATAAAGACGCTTAACAGGTAAGAATAATAAATAAAACAAAAAAGTTTTTTCAGATTTTTTTTTTTTTTAGAGCATGTCCTCTATTGGCTTCTCAGGTTTCTTGGGCGGCTCTTTCTCTTGGATCATCTCTTTGGCTTCTTTCTCAAGGTCAACTCCCAGGTCTTTCAGGGCTGCTATGTGCATCTGCATCAGCTGCTCCACTATTTGCAGTATCCTGGCCAATTCCTGCCTCTCCTTTGCAAGGGTGCTTAATGAGCCTTTATGAAACCCTACTTGCTCGTCCTTGCTTGCATCAGCGTCTGGCTTGACGCCTGCCTTTGAAATGTCGCCTTGCTTTTTTGTATTTTTTCGCTCGTCTTGTTTTTTATCAGCCATAATATCACCTATATATTTGATTATGCTTTATGATTAAGTATTAAGAACTGGTTTTTAAAGTTTCTCCCCCAAAATCTTAATAAACCCGGTTAGAACTCCTTTTATTGATGAAACAAGAATTTTATGTTAAGCAGGGCAGGCTCATAACAGTTAATGAATGGAAGCAAGGGATTGCTGATTTTAGAGAGAGGGCTGGGCAGAAACAAGGCTCAGAGCAGGAGCTCAGGAAAAGCCTTTTAGACAGCATTAAGCAGAGGCTGCCTGGTACGAGGTTTGGGATTATGTTCTCGGGCGGGCTTGACAGCTCTTTAATAGCTTTAATTGCCAGAAAAGAAAAAAAGGATTTTGTGTGCTACACAGCAGGCTACAAGGACAAGAACACTAAGAAGCCTGAGGACATGGAATACGCAGAAAGGGCTGCAGAGCAATTAGGATTAAGACTAAAGACCAGGGTGTTTGACACAAGCAGCGCTCACAGGCTTTTTCAGAGGACTGCAGGGCTGCTGGGAAAAAAGCTTGTTAACGTGGTCAACCTGGGCGTTGGGAGCGTGGAATTGGCTTGTGCTGAAATGGCTGAAAAAGATAATATTAACATATTGTTTTCAGGCCTGGGCTCAGAAGAAATCTTTGCAGGTTACCACAGGCACAAAAAGGCAGCTGACAAACATGAGGAGTGCTGGCAAGGGCTGATGAACATGTATGAGAGGGATTTGTTAAGGGAGTCGGCCATTGCCCTGGGCAAGGATATGAGGTTCTTAACACCTTTTCTTGACAAAGAACTGATAATAACAGCTATGCGGATAGGTGCAGAGCACAAGATAAGAGGCGCGGTCTCAAAGGTAATCCTGAGAGAAGCTGCTGAGGAAATAGGCCTTCCCAGGAGTATTGCGTGGCGTGGCAAGAGGGCTGCGCAGTACGGCAGCAGACTGGACAAAGCCATAGGCAGGCTGGCAAAAAAGCATGGTCTTGAGTATAAAAAAGATTATGTTAAATCATTGGAATAAAATAGATGATGGTCGTATAATCCTATTATTTATGTCCAAACACAACCCCATTATAACTACTACTTAATAGTTACAGAACCGAAAGCTTTATATATGAGAAGACCCAAAACAATGCTT
>CAYRRQ010000046.1:0-7757 GCA_964426715.1 uncultured Methanosarcinales archaeon | reverse complement strand
TTCCATTTTCTGGTTTCAAGAGTTGGCAGGGGTTTATAAAATTTGTGTATGCTTTAGCAAAGTCCTTAAAACTGGGGTTTTTCTTGTCCTGAACGCTGGCGTCATTACTTTGGGAGCGCTGCCAGAACAACCCCCCCAAAAAACAGTAAGCTTTATAAATGGGTTGTAACTCTTGTGCTTTTGTTAGTATTAATCAGGCAAGGATAGTTAGTATCATATCAATCATTTAATATATATTAATAAGCGCAGGGATAAAATGTTTGGGAAAAAAGCAGTGTTCTGATACAAAAATCATATAATCTTGTGTCTGAGTAACTGCTATTTAATCCCGGCATTAAGTGTTTGCTCGCTTTATGATACTATGCTCACAAGGCCGCCTTTGGCTGATGTGTTCAAAACATTTGGATTTTGAATGCTAGTCAGGGCAGAGCAGAGGTCACTCAGCAAGCCCTGGTAGTGTAGTCTGGCTCGGCAAAGAACAGAATAACTGTTTTGTGTTTTGTCTTGCCGCGGGAACTATCATGAAGCCCTGTCGAGAACTCATAATCATAGGTCATTAATGATTTCAGAGTCGTGGATAGGCTTCGACCCGGGTTCAACTCCCGGCCAGGGCGTAAGTCAATGGATGGTTCAAAAATCTGTTGAGGTTTTTGTTTTCGGCCAGGGCGTACTTGTAAAAAACTTGGGCCGGTAGCTTAGCCTGGTAAACTTTGCGAAAGATTGCAAAGCCTGGGCAATAGAGCACACGACTTTTATCATTTTTGTGGAAGTCATCGTGTGGTCGCGAGTTCAAACAACATTTTCCGCTACGCGCAAAACGTTGGCGAAAATGAGGCGATTCCTAGTGCTTTGCATCGGAATCCCCTGCTTTGAGAGTCTCGTCCGGCCCATTTCATTGTCAAAACAGGTTTCAGGTCAGAGGTCAGGTTTATACGATTCAGGTTTATACAGGAGAGGTTGTATCACAGGATGAGTGCAAAGAAAAGCGCAAACAAGAGTTCTGGCAGGCGTGCTAAGTCCAAGGCTAAGACGACATCCCGGTCAGGGGAGAAGAGTGCTAAGCCTTCTAAGACGAGTAAGAAACATGCTGTTATTGAGCACGAGCTAATACCTGAGCATTCTAAGCTTTCAAAAAAAGATGCAGAAGAACTCTTTGAAAAATATAATATTACTCTTAAGGAGCTTCCTAAAATTCTTGTTTCAGACCCTGCCATTGCGCATCTTGATGTTGAGGTAGGCGACGTTATCATGATTAAGCGCAGAAGCAGGACAGCCGGAGAAACTGTTTTTTACAGGGGCGTTGTGAAGAAATAAAAAAATAAAGAGAAAAATAAGGAAATAATTTATTAGAGATAAAAAAGGACATTGGAATGATACGATGAGGTTAGGCATACCAGAACCCGGGAAGATGAACAGGTCGTATATTCTGCTTAAGAAGTATTTTGAGGAGAACAGCCTGGTCAAGGCCAACATAGAGTCTTTTAACAATTTTATTGACAAGGAATTAAAGGTTATCATAGAGGAGAACAAAGAGGTGGAGCCCACTATTATTCCTGCTGATGTGGACGAGTTCAAGATACGCCTGGACAATGTCTGGGTAACCAAGCCTGAAATCACAGAGGCTGACGGCTCAAAAAGGAGCATATACCCGGTGGAGGCGAGGCTCAGGAAGCTCTCCTACTCTGCGCCCATGTACCTTGAGGTCAGCTCTCATGTTAATGGCGTGCAGAGAGAGAACTTCACCACTAAGATAGCTAATATTCCTGTGATGCTCAAGTCCAAGTACTGCCATCTCAACGGCTTGTCAAGAGAAGAACTAATCCAGCAAAACGAGGACCCTGATGACCCGGGGGGATACTTTATTATTAATGGCACTGAAAAGGCTGTGATTAACATAGAGGACCTGGCAGCTAACAGGTTCATGGTCGAAACCCAGAAGACAGGTGTGAGCGAGTACATCGGCAAGTTATTCTCAGAAAAAGGCTCTTACAAGATACCTCACCAGGTTGAGAAGCTCAAAGACGGATTATTCTATATAACCTTTACGCGTGTTAAGAGAATTCCTGTTATTGTGATGATTAAGGCCTTGGGCCTTGTCAAGGACGAGGATGTAATGCGCTTCATAGGTTTAGAGAACGAGGCAGAAGTCCTCATAAACCTATATGAGTTCGTGGACCTGAAGAACTCTGAGGATGCTATTGACTTTATTGCCAAGAAGATAGGCATAACCCAGTCCAGGGAGATAAGGATTCAGAGGATGCAGGAAATCCTGGACAAGTACCTCCTACCTCATATTGGGAATGAGCGACAGGACCGGGTATGGAAGGCTTACAACCTGTGCAAGATGCTTAAGAAGATGATTCTCAGAATCAAGGAGGAAACAGAGGATGACAAGGACCATTACCAGAACAAGCGGCTCAAGATGAGCGGCGACCTCCTCGGAGACCTGCTAAGGGTTAATCTCAAGGTTTTGATAGGAGACCTGCTTTACAATTTCCAGAGGATTGTTAAGAGAGGCAAGTTTCCCAGCATCAAGATTATTATCCGTGAAAAACTTTTAACCCAGAGGATTTATTCCAGCATGGCCACTGGCAACTGGGTGGGCGGCCGCAAGGGTGTAAGCCAGAGGATTGAGAGGCTTAACTTCTTGCAGGCATTGTCTCATCTGCAGAGAGTAGTAAGCCCATTATCTGCGGCCCAGGAGAACTTTGAGGCCAGAAGCCTTCACAGCACCCACATGGGCCGGCTTGGTACGAGCGAGACGCCTGAAGGAACCAATATCGGCCTGAGAAAAAACCTTGCTCTGCTCGCCAACATCACCCACGAAATTCCGGAGGAGGAGGTTCTGCCACATCTTCAAAAAGCGGGGTTGCAGCCTGAGAAGCCTCTGAGCAAGACCAGGAAATCCTCTAAGAAGAGCAGCAACAAATAATAAAAAAATAATAATATTGTGATAATAATAAAATAAGTAATGAGAGAGTAATAAGAAAAAGAAGATAATAAGAAAAAAAAGGATAAGGAATAAAAGGATAAGGAATAAGAGGATACGGAATAAAAGAATAATAAAATGAGCGAAGTATATCTTAACAGCAAATACATAGGAAAAGTGGGCGAGGGCAAAGAGTTTGTTGACCAGCTCATCAGCATGAGACGTCAGGACAAGCTGCCCCACAGCATCAACTTTTTGTACAATGAAAAAGAAGACGAGATCTTAGTTGAGAGCACAGGAGGTAGGGGAATAAGGCCGCTCATAGTGGTCAAAGAGGCCAAGTCAGCCCTCACAGACTCCCTCCTCGAGCAACTGGAGAAAGGAGAGCTTAAATGGTCTGACCTTGTAAGACAAGGAGTAATAGAATACCTTGATGCGCTTGAAGAAGAAAACGCGGTGGTCTCATTAAAAGAAGAAAACCTGACACTTGAAGACACCCACTTGGATATCAGCCCCATAGACATATTCGGGCTTACCAGCAGCCTGGTGC
This sequence comes from uncultured Methanosarcinales archaeon, assembly GCA_964426715.1. Lineage (GTDB taxonomy): Archaea > Nanobdellota > Nanobdellia > Woesearchaeales > SM23-78 > SM23-78. Next base: position 4,278 of record CAYRRQ010000046.1, on the reverse strand, counting down.
CCTTTGGAAACTACAACCAGGGAGTAAGACTGACACAGGGTTCTAAGAACCAAAAACAGGCAGTGGGTTTTTACACTGCCAACTTCTTTGCAAGGATGGACATGGACGTCAACCTGCTGCACTACCCGCAGAAGCCAATAGTGAATAGCATAACAAATGATATCCTGGAACTTGACAAGCATCCCAGCGGGCAGAACGTTGTGGTGGCAGTGATGTCGTATAGGGGGTATAACATGGAAGACGCCATAGTCATCAACCAGGGAAGCATTGACCGCGGATTTGGCAGGAGCACTTATTACAGGCCTGTGATTTCAGAGGAACTTAGGTACTCAGGCGGTCTGAACGATGAGATAAGCATCCCTGACAAGGACGTAAAGGGGTACAGGAGCGAGCATGATTACAGGTTCCTTGAGCCGGACGGAATGATATATCCTGAGGCAACAGTGGCTGAGGGAGACGTGATCATAGGCAAGACCAGCCCGCCCAGGTTCCTGAGCAGCATGGAGGAATACAACCTGGCAACCACTTCGAGGAGAGAGTCCAGCAATGCTCTTAAGCATGGCGAGAAAGGAGTGGTGGACTTTGTCATGCTCACAGAGAGCGAGGAAGGCAACAAGTTAGCCCAGGTAAGGCTCAGAGACCAGAGAATCCCCGAGATAGGCGACAAGTTCACTTCAAGGCACGGGCAAAAGGGCGTTATCAGCCTCATCGTCCCAGAAGCAGATGTTCCTTTTACCTCATCAGGAATCAAGCCAGACATAATCTTTAGTCCTCATGGAATCCCGAGCAGGATGACCATCAGCCACTTAATAGAGCTAATCGCTGCCAAGACAGGAGCTCTGGATGGCAGGTATGTTGACGGCACCACGTTCCACAGTGAAAAAGAAGCAGACCTTAGGCAGGAGCTTCTCAGCCTGGGTTTCAGGGAGAACGGGACAGAGACCATGTATAACGGCATAACAGGCGAGCAGTACAAAGCCAAGATATTCATCGGAAACATGTACTATCTCAAGCTAAAGCACATGGTGGCTAATAAGATTCACAGCAGGGCCAGAGGACCCATACAATTACTCACAAGGCAGCCAACAGAGGGCAGGGCCAAGGAGGGAGGCCTGAGACTTGGAGAGATGGAGAAAGACACCTTTGTGGCCCACGGCGCGAGCCTGCTGCTCAAGGAAAGGTTTGACAGCGACAGGACAGAAGTGCCTGTTTGCGAGAACTGCGGATTAATAGGGGTTTATGATGCGAGGAAGAACTCGTATTACTGCCCTGTATGCGGAGATTCAAATATCAGTACAATAGAGATGAGTTATGCTTTCAAGCTTATACTTGACGAGTTCAAGAGTCTGATGCTTTACCCAAGCCTCAAGCTCAAAAGCAAATACTAGGACACGGAATACTGGAACACCAGAAACGATTGAAAGAAATAAAGTGAACAAAATTCCATTAAGCAAATTAAGTGAATAAGAAAATGATTGAAGGAATATCCAAGAAGGTTGACAGGATAGGATTCGGCCTGATGAGCCCCAAGTTCATAAAAGACATGGCCTCAGCCAAGATAGTTACGCCTGAGCTTTATGACAAGGAAGGATACCCGGTAGACGGCGGCCTCATGGACATCCGCCTCGGAGTAATAGACCCTGGGCTTACGTGCAAGACGTGCGGCTCAAAACTCAAGCAGTGCCTCGGTCACTTCGGCTACATAGAGCTGGCAAGGCCGGTTATCCACATTAAGTTTGTAAAAGTCATACTCGACCTGATGAGGAGTACATGCAGGAAATGCGGGAACATACTCATACCAGGCGACAAGATAAACAGGTACAAGGACCGGTTGATAGAACTGGGCCAGGAGATAGGCATAGACGAGCAGAGGCGCAATGTAAAGCAGATAATTGCCACTCTCAAAACCATAACCAAGTGCCCGCACTGCAAGGAGAAGCAACTCAAAATCAAGCTTGACAAGCCCACCACCTTTATTGAGGATGAGAAGAGGCTGAGCCCCATAGAGGTTAGGAGCCGGCTGGAGAGAATCAAAAGAGAGCATCTCCCCTTGTTCGGCATCAACCCTGATAATGCGCAGCCTGAATGGATGGTGCTCACAGTCCTTCCTATCCCGCCAGTAACCATGAGGCCCAGCATCACCTTGGAGAGCGGCGAGAGAAGCGAGGACGACCTTACCCACAAGCTGGGAGACATAGTCAGGATAAACCAGAGGCTTTTTGAGAATATAAACGCGGGTGCGCCAGAGATAATAATAGAAGACCTCTGGGATCTCTTGCAATACCACATCACCACGTTCTTTGACAATGACATATCCCAGCTCCCGCCTGCAAGGCATAGGAGCGGGCAGCCACTTAAAACCCTGACCGCGCGCATCAAGAGCAAGGAGGGAAGGATAAGGCATAACCTGGCAGGCAAACGAACCAACTTCTCAGCTAGGACAGTAATCAGCCCAGACCCGTTGCTCAACATCAACGAGGTCGGCGTCCCCAAGGTCATGGCCATGAAGCTCACAATACCAGAAAAGGTAAGGGAATGGAATATTGATTATCTCAAGGAGTTTGTTAAGCGAGGACCCCAGGAATACCCAGGAGCCAATTATATTATCAGGCCTGACGGCAGAAGAAAGAAAATCACAGACGAGACCAAGGAGCAGCTATTGGAAGAACTGCAGCCCGGATTCATAGTCGAAAGGCATCTAATGGACGGAGACATAAGCACTTTTAACAGGCAGCCAAGCCTGCACAGGATGAGCATGATGTGCCACAGGGTCAGGGTGCTCCCAGGACTGACTCTCAGGCTCAATCCCGCGGTGTGCGCTCCTTACAACGCAGACTTTGACGGCGACGAGATGAACCTTCACATACCACAGACTGAGGAAGCCCAGGCAGAAGCAGAAATACTCATGGAAGTGCAGACCCAGCTCATAAGCCCGAGGTACGGCCTCAGCATTATAGGATGCAACCAGGACGCCATCACAGGTAACTACCTGCTCACCAAATATCTTAAACTCTCGCGGGAGGATGCCATTGACCTACTGGTGGCAATAGGCGTAGAGGATTTTACCAAGCTGCCCAGCAAGAAAGAGGTTGACGGCAAGGAAATCTTCTCTGTGCTCCTGCCAGACGACTTTAACTTTGAGGGATACGCCAGGCACTACAAGCCAGGCAAAACAGGCCCAGACCAGGCTGACGCAGTGGTCAGGATAAAAAACGGCCAGCTCATAAGCGGAATCCTTGACAAGAACAACCTGGGGGAAGGCTCAGGATTATTGTTGAGAAACCTGCACAAGCGCTACGGCCCCTCAAAGATGGTGGACATGCTCGGAAAGATTTACCGTCTGGGAATAGAGGTTCTGCTAAGGTACGGCTTCAGCATAAGCATATCAGACATTGACCTCGCCCCTCAAATCCAGGAACAGGTAGAAAAAGCCATTACCAGTGCAGACATGGACGTGCATGAACTAATCAAGCAGTACAAGGAAAAGACCCTGCCCCTGCTCCCAGGAAGAAACATGCGCGAGACCCTTGAGCTCAGAATACTTGAGCGGCTGAACAAGGCAAGGAACGAGACAGGGGAAATAGCTGCTCTTAACACAGACAAAGACACCCACACCCTTATGATGATAGAGTCGGGTTCCAGGGGAAACCTGTTAAACCTGGCGCAGATGTCAGCGTGTGTGGGCCAGCAGGCCCTGAGAGGCGGAAGGATAAGCAAGGGTTTTAGCGAGAGAACACTTTCATGCTTTAGAAAAGGAGACCTCGGCGCATCAGCCAGAGGATTCATAAAGAACAGCTTTAAAAAAGGATTAGAGCCTTTTGAGCTCTTTTTCATGGCAATGACAGGGAGAGACAGCCTCATGGACACTGCCCTGAGAACGCCCAAGTCAGGCTACCTTTACAGGAGGCTGGCAAATGCCATGCAGGACTTCAAGGTAGAGTATGACTTCACAGTAAGGGATACAGGCAACAGAATAGTGCAGTTTAATTATGGTGAGGACAGGATAGACGTGAGCAAGAGCGAGGGCGGTAAGATAAACGTGGAGCACATAGTGAAGACCACTTAAGCAAGCGATGAGCGAGCTGAGAAAAAAATAAGAAAATAATTTGGAAAGATATTAAGAAAGATGAAGCGCGAACTAAAACTATACGAGAGAAAGATCCCCCGGAAAATACTTGAAGAACTAGAACAAGCCCTGCCTGAGAATGCGAGCAGCACAAAAATAAGAAAAATAGCTGAAAGAGTGTACAAAGAGTACAAGAGCTCATTTGCAGAGCC
>CAYRRQ010000045.1:0-7798 GCA_964426715.1 uncultured Methanosarcinales archaeon | reverse complement strand
ACATGAACGTGTACAGCACAGGCAGAGAACTGATGGACATGGGGGTTATAGGCAACAACACAGACATGACCCCTGAGACTGCCTTTATCAAGATGACCTGGCTGCTCAGCAATTATAAGGACAAGAAAAAAGTAAAAGAATTATACGAGAAAAACCTGTGCGGAGAAATTTCTAAGAGGAGCGAAGAAGAGTTTTTCTTAAAATAAAACCAAAACAAGCACATCATTATGATTAAGATATTATGATTACAATAAAAGAACTGCTTAACAAGATTAAATGGGATGCGCACCTTAAACCAGGCGGGTACACGCTTTATTATCTTGACAGGATTAGCAAAACATTAAAAAGAATAAGATATACTGATATTAAGAGAGTTGAGGGAAACTTTATTATAATAGAAAAACAAGGACAAGAAAAAGAAATAAAAAAAGGAGAAGGACAAGAACAAAAAAAACAGGAGATAAATCTTCCACTACACAGAATTAGAAAGGTGGAGAAGCAAGGAGTTATTGTATGGCAGCGTTAGACTACAAGAACCTTGGGTTCAAATGTGGGATAGAAATACATCAGCAGCTAGAAGGCCGCAAGCTATTCTGCAGCTGCCCCACAGAGATAAGAAAATCAGAACCAGACTTCAGGGTTAAGCGGCGCCTCAGGGCGAGCGCCGGCGAGCAGGGAAGAGTTGACCGCGCTGCTCTTCACGAGCAGGAAAAGCAGAAATACTTTATCTACGAAGGGTACGAGGACATAACCTGCCTGGTAGAACTGGATTCTGAGCCTCCACACCCATTAAACCAGGAAGCCTTAAGAGCTGCCTTGCAGGTTGCCAAGATGCTTAAATGCCAGGTCGTGGACCAGATTCAGGTCATGCGAAAGACTGTGATTGACGGCTCCAACACGTCAGGTTTCCAAAGAACCATGCTGGTCGGAATGAACGGCTTTGTAGAGGTTAATAACAGAAAGATAGAAATAGAATCTGTGTGCCTGGAAGAAGAGGCCTGCCAGATTATAGAGAGAACAAAAGAGTATGATGTTTACAACCTGTCTAGGTTAGGAATCCCGCTCATAGAAATAGCCACAGGCCCAGACATACAAAGCCCAGAAGAGGCAAAGCAGGTGGCTGAAAAAATCGGGATGATATTAAGAAGTACAGGCAAGTGCAAGCGGGGCATTGGGAGCATCAGGCAGGACGTCAACCTGAGCATAAAGAACACTGCCCGGATCGAGATCAAGGGCTTCCAAGAGTTGAGGAGCATTCCAAAAATTATTGATTACGAGGTTAATCGCAGGCTCAGGCTGATAAAACAAGGCAAGAAGCCAGAACAAGAGGTCAGAAAAGCAGAGCCTGACATGACCACCAGCTATCTGCGGCCAATGCCAGGCATGGACAGGATGTACCCAGAAACAGACATTCCCCCTGTAAAGCCATACCTCAAAGGGATAACTGCTGTTAAGACCATTGAGCAGAGAATCAAGGAAGCAGTCAAGAAGTACGGGCTGAGCAAGGAGCTTGCAAGCCAGGTAGTGAAGCAGGGAATAAACTTAGAGAAGTATGTGAAGAAGTACAAACATCTAAATCCGAAATTTCTGGCAGACACCCTAGTAAATACGCCCAAGGAGATTAAGAGCCGTTTTAACAAGGAAATAGACATCTCAAAACATGCAGACGAGCTCTTTTCTAGGGCAGACCAGGGACGCATTACAAGAAGCGCAGTGTTTGAAATATCCGCAGTCATAGCCCGGGGAAAAAAGCCGGATTATGAGAAATATAAAGGTATAAGCGACCAAGAACTAGACAAAGAGATTAAAAAACTGGTTAAGGACAACCCAGACGCGCCTATCAACGGCCTCATGGGAATGCTCATGAAGAAGTACAGGGGCAAGGTCGACGGAGAAAAAGCCATGTCCCTTCTTAAGAAGCACAAAAAATAACTAGAAGATAAATCAACAACCTCACCCTAAAGGACGAAGTATGTTAGTACAAAAAAGCATAAACGAGCATTGAGCGAGGGGGTTGGTTCAAAAAAGAAGACCAATCCTCGCTGTAAACAACGAGGTATGCTTTTTTGTAATCAAAGTAAACAAATCAAAGTAAAAATTAATCCAAGTAAAGGTTTAGAAATGCATGAGCCCAGAATCGTATTACAAGAACCAGACCTGGAAAAGCTGAGAAAAGACTACTTGCTCGTTGACATGCATGTCCACAGCAAGCACTCCTATGACGGCCTCTCGCCTGTTAAGAGTATTATTCGCAGGGCTACTGAGCTGGGAATAGGCATAAGCATAACCGACCACAGCCTTATCAAAGGCTCGTTACAAGCTCTAAAATCCTGCGAGCAGAAAAAGAAAAGAGAACAAAAAACATTCTGTATCCCGGGCATAGAAGTGGCCAGCTCTGAGAACAAGGAACTCCTGATGTACTTCTACAAAAAAAAGGATTTAGAAGAATTCTATAACAAGAACCTGAAAAACAAGCTTATTACTCACAAAGCCACAAGGACAGGCATAAGCGGCTTTATACGAAGCATGAAAACCAGGCTTAGCATGCAGGAAATCATTGAAAAAGCAGACAAGTATCCCTGCCTGAAAAGCATACCCCACCCTTACAGCTATTTCAATCGCAGCAGCTACTTGTTCTTTGCAAGAAAGAAGAGAGAGCAACTATTGAAACACATACCTGCAGTCGAGGTTCTTAACGCGGCGCATCGCAGATTCATGAACAACAGCGCTTTGGCATGGGCAAGGAAGAGAAACAAGGCCTTCACAGGCGGGAGTGATGCTCACAGCATGAACGAGATTGGAAGCGCACTAACAGGAGTAAGCCTTGACCTGATAGGAGCAGGCACAGGCAGGCGCACTGCAGAGGACTTCCTTGAGCTTGTAAGAAAAAAGAAGAACATTATTATTGGCAAGGAAATAAGGTTTCCGACAGCCCTGAAACACGGAATGACTGCTGCAATGGAGAAGAGAAAAAGATTCTCACGTCATTAGAATCTTCTTAAGATACAGGTAATTCGCAGCCCAGAGCATACTCTCATCAGTGTAATAAACCAATTTACTAAAAGGTCTTCCATCAGGCTCATAGACTTCTAAGAAGTTCCTGTGTTTAAGGATTAGGTGTTTATACTTTCGCAAGTATTTTCTTGCAAGGTTTTTATCAAAATAATAAGTTGATATAATAAACATCAAACCAACATGAATCCAGACCGCATCTGTTTCATAATCCGGCAGAATAATATTTTCAAAAAAAGCTTGCTGCCTCTTGATTCTTCTCTTGGTGTATTTAAGAGGAAAAGGACGGTCAAGTTTTTCCCTTCTGAGACTGGCCAAGACTCTTCTAAAAATCCTGCGATCAGTTATTAACCCACTCCAAAAAGGAAGGGTGTTAGCATCACCTGCAACATGCCTAGAGCCGGAAAGGTCATCAAGGAAATATTCTCCTGTCCAGAAATACTTCATTAATAGTTTTTTATAATTATAACCCTGTTTCTTAAAAGGATTAATAATATCCTTAAAATAATTCAGGTCTTGTGCAAGCATTCCGCACATCACATTATCATAACAAGAACTTTGCCTTGCAAAATGGTCTTTCATTGAGCTGTACCTGACTTGTTTTTTTACAAGCCCTGTTTTCAGATCAACAACTTCATTAAAATATCTTTTTATCTCTTTATTAAGGAATAATTTATACTTTCTCACAAGTTGATGTGCTTTTGCAAGCTTCAGGCTTCTGATGATAAAAGCAAGGGCGTCAGGGCAAAAAAGGTTATGTGGAAAAGTAAACGGCGCCCCGCCTGAGCTTATGCTCTGCATTATTTTGCCATGCTTTCTGTATGTTCCAAGAACATAATCTAATGTATCAAGCGCCTTTTGTCTGTAGCCAAGACTAACCAGTGCTTCCGTACACCAGCCAAAATCTCTTGCAAAGAATTCCTTGAAATGGCCGTTGCTTACCATAAAACATTTTTTCTGCTTATTATAACAATCATTAATTATTTGAGAACAGATTTGCTCATCATTACCCTGATATTTTTTTACCCCTATAAAAAAAATCCTTATCCTTCTAGAAACCATTCTAAAAGCTCCTGACAAAGGAATTGAAATCATTTTTTATCCCTGACAGAAGGATTATTAATCTTAACATCCAACTTGTGCCTCTTACCATTACGAATAATACAAACACCCACAATGGGCCGGTCGCCATAGGCCCTGTTAATAATAGTCTTTAAAGAGCCCACATAAAATGATAATACAAGAGCTACAAAGAACCATATCAAGTCCCTTGAACGAGTAATCATGGCCACTCCAATGCCCGCAGCTGCAGGCACAGTCTTAAGAACAGAGAAAAGCGAAGCCTGAAATGCTTCCAGGCTGCCAAGAGCCATGGGCAAGGGAACCATAAACGCAATACCTGTCACTGAGAACGTCATGAACACCACCCCTAGGGACGCCTTAACACCCAGCATTAACAAAACAATCTTGAACTCTATAACAGAGAAGACCAGGTTAAGAAGAGAGAACAAGCAAGCCAGGAAAAAAGCCTTATTTTTATTCCTGTAAAAATCAATAATAGGCTTCTCAAACCTTAAAAGCAATCCCTGGTACTTGGCCAGGAACTTCAGCTTGTGAAGCCTAAGAAACCTGAACAACTGAATGAACACATGCTTGCCCTTTAATAAACGCGAATAAAAACTCCAAACCGCCCAGAGGAGGAGCAATGAGACCAACACCAGTATTATTCTCATGTTATTAGGAATAGCATAATCAATCAGCAATAAGATGATGCCGCAGATAAAGAATATTATTGCAAACGACAAGTCAAGGGTCTTGTCAATAAGCACAGTGGAAAGTCCTTTTTTAAAACCAATGCCATGCCTCTTAAGAAGAGCCGCCCTCACAGGCTCACCGCCAACCTTGGCTGAAGGAGTAATATAGCTGATGCCATAGCCAACAACCTTATAACCCACAAGCTTGTGAAAAGGCACCTTGTACCCAAAAGCCCTGACAATCACATTCCACCTGAGAGTCATACTCACAATTATTAAAACAGAGAAAAAAAGATAAGCCAAAACCAATAAAGGCGTGAAATTAGTAAAAGTGGATATGACCTCATTAAAAGGATAAATCAGGAATATGACTAAGAGTATTGCTATGCCGAAAAGCGCAGCTCCTATAATGCTCACATTCTTCTTGTTCAGTTTCATCTTTGTCAAACTTTTAAAATCGAAAAATGAAAACGGACCTGGTGGGACTTTCGCGAGATTCCGCTTTTCGTAAGTTTTGTGGGATTTCACAAAATGAATATCCCACTCAACCGCTTTTTACGAGATTTTTAAGCGAAGCGAGCAAAAATCTCTTTCGAACCCACGACCCTCAGCTGGCTCCAGGACTTTTAGGAGGCTGATGCCCTATTTGTCCAGCGCCCATATTTTTATGTGGGACTAAGCACCTTAAAAGGTGCGCATGTCGCACTTTGCATATTAAATGAGCGTAACCATTTACCAGACTAGGCTACAGGTCCATCACAAATGAGAAGTGAATTATTATTGTTTATTAATCTTTAGGTTTATTACCACTCGCCTATTCTTAAAAGAACTCTGATTTTAGATATATTTCGCCTTTTAAAAGCTCTTAATCGAGAAACACCGTCTTCAACCCTGAACTTATGCCTTGTTTTATGAAGAACCAGTCTTACTGGCTTGAAATGCTTGGGATTTCTTCCTTTTTCAAGGTCGTAAATTACATTGCTCTCTTTTTTTTCCTGCCAGGCATTATGAGAAAAGACTTTGTGCTTGTCATACTTGTCAAGGTGCTGTATGATATAATTCACTTTCATAACAAAAAGTGTGTTATCCGGAAAACTCCTGTTAAGCCATGATTTGAAGAGAGACATAATCCTAAATTTGTTTAAAGTGTTTAAATATTTTTGCCAATCAAAACCTTTTAATTAAGGAACAAGTTTCTTTGATAGCATGGAAGCCAAGATCAAGCAAAAACCTGAGGATTTCCTTGTGAAAGAGGTTTCAAGTGTCAACCTGGATGACGAAGGAGATTACTCTGTTTTCAGACTTAGAAAAAAGGATTACACTACTGAGCGGGCTGTTCAGAGGATTGCAAAAGCTCTTAATATTGACAGGAAAAGAATTGGCTATGCAGGTAGCAAGGACAAGAGGGCTGTAACCGAGCAGAGCATATCACTAAGGCACGCAAATAAAGAGAAAACAGAAGTATTAAATCTCAAAGATATTGAATTAGAATTCCTGGGCTACAGTAAAGAACCAATTTCTCTTGGAGACCTGGAGGGCAACAGGTTTGAGATTGTTGTGAGGAACATCACTGAGAGCCCTGTATGCCTGAAAAGGATTGTTAATTATTTTGGCGAGCAGAGGTTCAGCACTAACAATGCGGAGGTGGGCAAGGCTATTGTTAAGAAGGATTTTGAAAAGGCAGTTGACAGGATGCTGGTGCATATAGGTGAGGATGAGAAAAAGGTAATTGCTCATCTTAAGAAGCACAGAAACGATTTTGTGGGCGCGCTAAAAAGGATTCCCTGGAAAATCCTAAAGCTTTATGTTCATGCTTATCAGAGCAGGCTGTGGAATATGACTGCAAAGGAGTATCTAAATCCAAAAATAAAAAATAAAGCCGGTCCGAGGATTGAGGACCAACTAGAAATTTTTAAAATTAAACTGCCATTAATTGGTTTTGCTAGTGAGATCCAGGACAAGGATGTAAAGCAGATTGTTGAGAAGGTTATGCAAAACGAAGAGATAGATTATAATGACTTTGTGATAAGAGCAATACCTGACCTTAGCAGTGCAGGAGATGAGAGAAGCTTGTACACAGATGTAAAAGACCTCGTCATTGGAGAGCTTGAACCTGATGAACTTAACAAGGGAAAAAAGAAAATAAAGCTAACCTTTTCTCTAGGCAAAGGAGGCTATGCCACTGAGGTTGTTAAGGCTATGTTTGGGTAAGCAAGGACTTCTTAAGATATTATCACTAAAAAGTGGTAAAAAAAGCGAAACATTTATAAAGGATAAATACCAATATTAATATAAAAAGATAAGAAAATGACACTCGACAAAAAAATCAAAGTCCTGCATGTGGAAGACCAAGTATTCTGCGTAAAATCAACAGATGTTGTTCTGAAAAAAATGTTTAACTATGAAAGCGCACTCACAGAGCAGGAAGGCCTGGAGAAATTAATAGAGAAAAAATATGACTTTGTAATCACAGACGGAAGCCTGGAAAGCAATCACGGCGAACCAGACTTTGAAACAGGAAAAAGAATTGCCAAAGCAGCAAAAGAACAAGGAGCATATGTAATAGGCGTGTCTTCTGAGCCAGAAGCTTTCAAAAAGTTCGCAGGCCAATACATAAATTATAACCACAAAAAGCCCCTGGATTTGATTAAGTTAATCAATCTAATAAAAGAAGAATACAAAAACAAAAGCACGTAGAAAATGGTAAAAAACAACCCAGGCATCATTGATGAACTAGAAGAAATAAGAGGACAATTAGTTGACAATGTAGATGCGCTCAGTATTTTTACCCAGGGCTTTATTCATTCAAAATCCATAGAAAAAGCTGAAGAAATACTTAGAGAAGTTAGAAAATCATATACCCAAAAAAGAAAAAAGAAGTTAATAAGAAAAATAAAAGAGTATGGCAATAATCTTGAAAAATATGTTTCACAGGATTCCAGATTAAAGCAAAAAATCAATCCAAAAAGTCTGTCTTTTTTATCCAGCAAAGGAATATCTGGCTGGTTAGATCTTTTTAATTCAACAGATTA
>CAYRRQ010000044.1:0-7846 GCA_964426715.1 uncultured Methanosarcinales archaeon | reverse complement strand
ATGTGAAATAAATGTGAAATAAAACCATGTGAAATAAAGATTATGATATCAATAAAAAAATAATACGGGTTGATACCCATGGGACTAATAAGCGAAGCCTTGTACAGCACGTTTCCTGGATTAAGACAAGCAGAAGCAGAGGCTGAGAAAGCAGTTGACTGCCTGCAGAACAGCTTTGAGCTAGGCAAAAAAATAGGGGGTTATGTGCTGGACAGGAATGATGAAATAATCAATAATGTGAAGAACAGCATAGGCCACTATTTTTCAGGCCTTACAAAGACATTAATCAATGATTTTGAAGATTATGCTAGTCCTGGGAATGGCTCAGGCATGGACGGGGCGAGGCAGACGTACAGGCAGCGACCAAGCCAAGCCTCGCATTCTGCACAGGCTTCCCAGCCCTTCACTGAGAAAAAGAGCGGCCAAGTCACATCGATAGTTCTTCCTCCAAGTTCACAACCAGCAAGTCTAGATAATCATGGGGGTTCAGAAGAGCAAGAAGTTTATGAGAACAAGAATTATGAGAATAAGAAACATAAGGAGAGTTTCAGAGAGGCTTACAGTAAGCCTGCAAAAAGCAAAACAAAAGACAGAACCCTGGATGAAGTTATAAAGAATTTTAAAGAAGACCTGAAGAACCTGAACAAGGACTATGATGCGAGCATAGATATTTATGAGTGCAAGTCAAAAATAAAGTCCTATGCGGCGCAGGATTTAGAAGATGACAGCGTTGACTCAGAGGTTATAGACAAGTCTTGTGCTGCTGGCAGCAAGTACCTTGACTCCCTGGTCTCAGGAGCCAGTCACGAGTACATTAAGAACTCCTTTAAAATCACAGAACTCTATAACCAGGGCCTGAACACCCATAGGATCAGATATAAAATCAGGAAAACGGTTTTTGGCAACAATGCTGTGCTCAGGGATTACAATGAGCTCACAGACCGGGTCGCCCTGGCAATAAGCCTTGGAAGCACTTACTTAAGAGGGCATTACAACAACGCAGTCGCAGAAAAACTCGGAGCAAGAGAGCAAATAATAAACAACTACTTATCAGGAAAGTCCTACAAAGAAATAAAGCAGAATCTTAAAAAGAACACCAACGGCATGACCATAAGCGATTCAAGCATACTAAGAATCATGCACGACTACGAGAAGAAAACCCGCAAGAAAGTTGTTGGCAAGAGGCGCAGGAAAGGCAGGGGTAAGACTATGAGTAAGAAGCATGGCAAGAAGGGTCAAAAGTCTGGGAATGAAAAAAAAGGAAAGAAAGGCTAATGCTCAGTTCTTAAGCCATCACTCATCCTTGATAATTATATTTTTTATCTGCTTGGCTTTTTCCTTGGCTTTCTGCTTTAGGTAGTCAAGGTTTATCTCGCTTATTTCCTGCTCGATTTGGTCCAGGGCTTTTTGTGCCTCGCTGATTTTCTCTTTTACATTCCTGGAAAGGGTTTCGTTCTCTGAGATGTTGAGCGCGACTACGCTGCGGTTGATTTGCTTGGCTGCTTCCTGGTTCAGGCCTTTGAGCCTGCCAAGTTCCAGCTTCTTGTTCATCAAGTAATCCTTGTCAAGCTTTTCAAGCAAGTCCAGGGTTTTCTGGACTTGGTTTTCTTTTAATTCCAGATTGTCAAGGGCTTGTCTCATCTTGTTGAGTACGTCTCTTAGTCTGAGGCCGTCATCTTCTTCTAGGGCTCCTGCAGGGTCAAGCAGGTATTTTTCTATCAGCTTATCATCCAGTGATTTCCTCTTGTACTTCTTCAGTGGCCTGCTTAGCTCTACGAACAGGTTTTTCAGCTCCTGCTCTATGTTCTTTAATTGTTCTTCGTATTTCTCTTTTTTCTCAAGGTAGTTCTTGTAGCTTGAGTAGTCCCTGCTCTGCTTTAACTCGTTTATACGCTTCCTAAACTTATCCTTCTTCTCCTTAAGATTTTGCAGTTTTTGTTTCTGCTTTTCTTTTTGTTCTTCTAATTCTGCTTTTTTGCTTATTTCAGAAGAGTATTGTTTGAGCTTGGCCCGGGCATCCCTTATGGCTTCTATGCCTTGCTCTTCTATGCTTTTTTGCAGGCCTGAGAGCTCTTCTTCTATCTCCTTCACACCACGGGCTACTTTGGAGAGTTCTTCTTCTACAAACTCTTTCAGTACCATGTAGTTCTTCTGGGTGTTCCTGCTGAGCTCATCCAGTGCTTCTGAGAACCTGGCCGCTGCGTGCCCTGCTTGTGAAAAGTTTTCAGGCAGGGTTATCTCGTCAAGGAATCGTTTGAGCTTGCTGATATAAGCGTTTTTATGGCCCTGCATCACCTGCTTTGCCTTCTCAGGTATGTTCTCGTTCTTCAGGCCGGCTGTTTCCAGTTCTTCCAAGTGCTTGTAAGCCTGGCTTATCTTCTGCTTCACAGCCTTGTTGGCCGCCTCTAATTTCTTGTTCAGGTTTTTGTCCTCAACCTGCTTGTCAAGCCAGCTCCTCAGGTCTGAGAACAACACGGTTTCAGGCTCTTTTTTTTTCAGGAAGTCAAAGAATCCCATGGTAAAAAATTGATAACAAAGTATTATTTATAATGGTTTTGGAAAGCCCGGCGGTTAAGTCCAAATTGTCTTCAATTCAAATAGATGAATACAAAAAAGAAAAAATAATAAAAGGATTATCGTAATTAAAAAACACACTTATTTAAACAACCCAGTTTGTTCTAATATTCTGTTCGCATCATAGAGTTTTTTTTGTCTGACTGGGTCATTAAAAAAAAGAAGACAGGCTCTGGTTCTCTTTGGATTTATAGCTGATTCTTCTCTCTGGAAAATTGCCTGTGTAATTTTTCTCTCTTCTTTTGACATGCCCTTGAACATTGCAGCATACTCTTTTACTGGTTTAAAAGGAGGGTATTGGGTTTCAGCGTTCATTTTTTTCATTCCCCCTTTTTTGTTTTAGAATCCACATACATTTGTGAGTATTTAAATGTTCGATTTTGTAACCACTATGAAGTAATTATTGTATTAGTAAGAAAGCTTCACGCCAGCTTTAGCTCAGGATCTATTTTGTTATGATGTCTTGTATTGCTTTTTCTATTTTAGAACTCATATTATACCCTTTTTCCCTGCAATATTTCTTGAACTTTGCTGCGATGTTCTTGTCTATTGTAAAGTTCAGCCGTGTCTTGGTTCTTATCCTTTTATCTCTTTCAAACTCCATTAATGTGTCAAATACTATTTTGTCTCTTTGTGCTATTTCATGCGCTTTTTTTAGGAATTTATCTGATTGCATCTTTTATCAGGTCCTCTATTTTTGTTATGCTCTTAATATTTTTTAAGATAATATTTTTAATCAGCGAAACCACTTGGTCATCATAGGTTCTGTGTCCTTCATACTCTGCATAAGTCTTGATCAGTAAAGCAGCAGTTCTTTTATTGCCTTCTTCAAAAGCATGGTCTAACAGGATTGCTCTTACAATCCAGGCCAATGCCCTGGTCCAGTTCTCTGTTTTTTTTGCATAGCTCAGGGCAAATTCCAGACTGGCATCATTATGAACAGAGCCGTTCTCAAAATCCTTGTTTAGTGAAATGATGTCTTTTTTAGTTAAGGTAAACTTCATTTTGGATACACACTTGTGTGTATAAATGTGTATTGATATTTAAAGCTTTTGGTTTAGAAAGAGAAGGCACTGACCCCGCCTGGAAAAGAGTTGAAGAAAAGGACATTAATTTACATAGCTTGTTTAGGCTTAACCTTTGAAAAACCTATTTTCCACATATTAATAAAGTATGATAATAGGAAAGGAACCACAAACTTAAAAGCTATTGTTGTTCCTATCAGAACAGAATAAAGGCTTGACTGGATAAGCCCGTTCTCAAACAAGAGCTTAATAATGACAATGCTGGTGCTGAACTTCACAGAGAGGCTTATGCCCAAAACAATTGATTTTCGCCTTCCCAAAAATTTTCTCCCAACCAAGTAGCTGCTTAGTATCTTAGTAATGTTTGTCATTGCTATTATGAGAAGGACCAAGAAAGGAGACTTAAAAAGATAACCCACATCAGTGCTTATCCCGACCCGCAGGAAAAAGATAGGGGCAAAGAAGCCGTAAGCCATAGTCTTAATCTCTGAATTAATGAATCTTAACTTGTCTCTGGGCACAATATTTCTCAAAGCGATTCCTGCAAGAAGGGCTCCTAGTGCTGCGGACTCAACATACTTTCCAATCCCCACAAAAAGGAATATGAAGAATATAATAAAGAGAAAAAACGACGGGATGTCCTTGAACTTAAATGAATGGGTTTTCTTTTGCAAGCCAACAAAAATAAATACCAATCCAAAAAGAAGGAGCAGGATGAAAAGATTAAGCCCTATATTGAGATGCGTGTGCCCGGCTGACCTGCCAATAAAAGCAACAGCAATAATAATAGTGACTACCTCAATGACATCATCCAACACACCCACTCCGAGGATGGTCTGTCCAAGCCTAGTTTTGACCAGTTTGAACTCATCAAGAATAGGCAACAAGACACCCTCGCCAATAGTAGCAAAAGAAGAAGCTACAAGAAAGGCAATGAGCCATGGAGTATTAAAAATATAATGAATTACAAAACCGCCGATTAAAGCCTCAGCAGCGATGACGGCAACCGTGATCTTCAAAATAAACCTTCTCTGCTGAAAAATCTTCTTAATATCAAGCTCAAAGCCAATTATGAAAAGAAGAAAAATCATACCTAGCTCTGCTAAGAAAACAAAAGAGGAGGATGAAGTAACATCTGGGAAAGGATTATAAGCAGCCAGGCCCAGGCCAATAAGAAGAGCAGAGAAAATCCAAGGAATACGAATCTTCTCCAGAAATCTCCCTATGAGAAAGGTTGCTAAGAAAACCAGTGCCAAAAAGAGTATCAGGTTCATTATATTAACCCCTTTTTTAATCCTATTCTAAAAAAGTCTAAACATCATACAAAGCTGATAAAACACAACAACAGACATCATATTGATTTAAGAATATAAAAAAGTTTCGAAGAAAAGAGATGCCCTAACCAAGTCTCACATCAGCTTTAGCTCAGAAATAACTTCATCAATTTTTTCTTGTGTGTCTGGCCCGATTGCCATGCAAGTCCTGGTGCCTGGCTCTACAACTGTGTGGCCTGCATCTGTGATAACAGCAGTGGTCAGGCCAGAGTCCTTTGCAATCTGATTATATTTGAGAAGTTCTTTTTCATCAGTAACCCTGAGCACAATCTTGGCCATGCCTTCGCTGCGCCACTCTTTGACTTTTTTCTTATCGCTTCTCAGGGTTGCTTCCACGCTGGCATGCGCTGCCTGGCTAGCCATCTTGCCATTGGGCAATTTCAGGTCCTGCCTTACAAGGATTGCTTGTTTATAATCCATGTCTCGGGTTATGAATTAGAAGTATTTAAATATAATGGAAATTAAGCAAAGGATGATGAAGTTCAGCAGTGAAGAAGAATTAGAGGAATGGTATGCTTCTGAGAAGAAGAAGCTCGAAGATGATTTTCTTAAAAAGCTTGACTCTAAGAACAAGGACTTTAAGGATAACAAACAGGAATTCGAAAAAAACCTTAAGGAGCTCATCAATAAGTATAATGAGGAGTACGAGCAGTTTCTGGGTGAGAAATAATAAGCGCAAAGTGGTATGCGGGGGACGAGATTTGAACTCGTGTAGGCATTACTCCAGGGCTGGCGTCTTGTCCTGCCAAGGCCAGATCTTGTCTAAGCCACAGGATGTCTTCCTGAGAGGACTTAAGTCCTGCCCGTTTTCCATGCTCCGGCACCCCCGCATCTGTCATTGGTTCAGCACGGACTTTGTTTTTAGAAACAGTTTCTTTTTATTCTTTATAAGTGTTTTTCTTTGTTAGAGTTTGTCGCAAAATTACTACTACGCTTTGCTTTGCAAAGCTCTGCCGCGCCTTGCAAGTTTACAATTTTAATTGTAATCTCCAAAAACTTGTTTTTGATGGTTTACGTTATAAACGTTGCAATTGAAGGCAGCGACGTATTTTGTAACAAACTCTATTTGTCTTAACAATGTTGTCTTAACAATGTTTACTCTTCGTCCATGTCATTCTTTGGGCAGGTCTCGAATTTGCAGGGTGCTTTAAGTATCTGGCAGTAAAAGGTTACAGTGGAGGGGCTTACATGTTCTTTCTTGGCAGCGCAGTTGTCCCATATAGCTCTTTTCCAGTCGAGGATAGTGTTGAACTTTCTTTTTTTCACATTTCTTGCCAGTCTCTGCTCTTCCTGGGCCTGCCTTCCCTCGAACAACTTGATTTCTTCCTCAATTTCAGCGATTTCCCTTTCTAAGTCCAGGCTTTGGTTCAGAAGCTTTTTTATCTTGAGTAGTTCCAAGTAGATTTTCTCATTAGTGATGTCCATGGCTCTAATATATTAGTATGATTATTTTATAAATTTTTCTAAGACTCGGGTTTTGTCCTGAATGTTGGCGTCTTTACTTTGTGAGCACTGCGAGGTTTCCTCCTGAGAAACTCTGGAGAATAAAAAATTCTACTTATGAAAATATGCTTAATTTTTTCGGTGCAAACTGACGCAGAGCGAGCGTATGCGAGCGCATTCAGGACAATGCCTAAGGAATAATATTTGGAAACTAAAAAAAAACAAAAACAAAAGATTTTATTTTAGGTCTAATTCTATGCCGCCTATCCAATTAGCAACAAGGTTGTACAGCCAGGCGCCTATTGCGCCGCTGATAAACCCGATTATGCCGTAGACAATAGGCATCACAATGATTGAGCCTATTCCCAGGGCAGCCAGCACGCCTGCTTCTCCAGATACAGAAGCAGCAGTTCCTACGACTGCGTAGATTATGCCAATTATAAGTCCGAAAATCGCTGTTATGACTGCATAGATTTTTGCTAGAGACAGCACGCCGATTTTCTTAATCTCTTTTTTGTCTGCCATGTATTTTACCTCCTGAAATTGTAACTGTATTTTACTGTTTTAGTATAATGGCATCATTTAAAAGTGTTTTTATTTGTGGCTGCGTTGAAAATCTCTTACTCATCAAACCAAAACCCTATAATGAATCACAGGAGCTTGGTTTGCTTCGCCTGGCCAGTACCATTATTACTAACGTAAAATGGAACTAATAATGGCGCAGACAAAGATTTTCAACGCAACCTCTACTTGTTTTAATGAACAGGAAACAGAAAGACGAATGAACAGCAGATTTCAATGAGGATGCGGTTGTTATTTATACAGAAGGTTATTAAACAAAATGTTCTGTGCCTGTTATGTTCTCATCAAGGATTGCCTGCTCTAACAGTTTTTTGAGTTCAGGTTTCTTACCAGCCGGAATAAAGTCATGTCTTGCTATTCTGTAGAGCCGGGATAACATTATTGAGCTGGTATGAATTATTACTGACCTTTGCAGTTCCTGCTTATTCCTGAACCGGCTCCTTTTTATGTATTGATTGAAGAAATACTTTATGTGTTTCTTTTTGATGTTTTTGTTAACGCGGTTGAATAGGATTAGGTCTGAGAGCATTACTCCGACATCATGCGCAGAGTCAAGGAAATTGGTTTCTTCAAAATCAACTACGCCTATGGTTTTATCTTTTTTAATGAGCGCGTTCCTGAAATGATAGTCTCCATGGATTAAAGTGAATCTTCTGGTTTTCATAATGTCGGTAAATTCCCTCCTTTTTTTTCTTACTTGTTTTTTTGTGTTGGTCAGCTCGCCATATTGCACTTTGAATTTCAGATTCCAGTAGCTTGGATGGGTTACTTTTTTTTCAACGTCTTTGTCTTTGAGAGTGTTGTTGTGGATTTTTATTAAGAAATCAAGCATTTGTTTCAGGGTTTTGCTGCTGAGTTTCTTTTTTTGGATGTAATTGTAAAGCAGTT
>CAYRRQ010000043.1:0-7846 GCA_964426715.1 uncultured Methanosarcinales archaeon | reverse complement strand
TTATGTACAGGAAGTGCTTTTTGGCATTTCCTCGTATCCGCAACCTAAAGGATGCGGTTTTAGGCTCGTCTTTTCCCATAAAATGCATAATGCTTATAAAGGTGTTTTCTAAAAAAGAAATTTAAAGAGATTATCTACTAAAAAAGACTTTTGAGGTGGACCAAGTGGAAAAATACTTTTTTACAAGCGAGAGCGTAACAGAGGGACATCCTGACAAGGTATGCGATCAGGTCAGCGATGCGGTTCTTGATGCAATGCTTAGGGGTGACCCTAATTCAAGGGTTGCAATCGAGTGCCTTACCAAGACAGGCTTTATCATGGTTGCAGGCGAAGTAACCACTAAGACCTATGTTAACATTCAGGACGTGGTACGCGCCACCCTGAAGAGAATTGGCTATGACAAGCCTGAGCTCGGCTTTGACTATGAGACCTGCGGCGTGCTTACCAGTATTTCAGAGCAGAGCCCTGATATTACGCAGGGAGTTGATGAAACTCAAGACCACGAGCAAGGAGCAGGCGACCAGGGAATAATGTTTGGCTATGCATGCAATGAAACCCCTGAACTCATGCCCATGCCCATAATGCTCGCACACAAACTGACAAGGAGGCTGGCACAGGTCAGGAAGAAGAAAGAACTAAGATTCCTCAGGCCTGACGGCAAGAGCCAGGTCACAGTAGAATACCATGATAACAAGCCTGCCAGGATAGAAGCTGTGGTTGTGAGCACGCATCACGAGCCAGACATTGATTATAAAGAGCTGAGAAGACAAGTCATAGAAAAGATTGTTAAGCCCGTGTGCAGGGAATGGATAGACCAAGACACCAAGTTCTATATCAACCCAACCGGCAAGTTTGTTGTAGGGGGCCCCGTTGCTGACGCAGGAGTAACAGGCAGAAAAATCATAGTGGATACCTACGGCGGAATCGGAAGCCACGGAGGAGGATGCTTCTCTGGAAAGGACCCCAGCAAGGTTGACAGGAGCGCAAGCTACATGGCAAGGTACATTGCCAAGAACATAGTAGCCGCGGGCTTGGCACACAAGTGCGAGGTGCAGATAGGCTATGCAATTGGAGTTGCAGAGCCTGTGAGCGTACTTGTAAACGCGTTTGGCACAGGCAGGGTAGACAATAATCAATTATTAGAACTGGTAAAAAAGCATTTCTCACTAAAACCTGCGCAGATTATCAAGCACCTTAATCTTAAAAGACCAATATATGCTAACACAGCTGCTTACGGCCACTTTGGAAGAGGTGAGCCTGAATTTACATGGGAGAAGACAGACAAGGCAGAAGCCCTGAAAAGGGATGCGGGCATCTGATTCATAGAGAGCTCTTTATTATTACCCGTGATTTATACGCAGGAACCCTGTCTAGGATTACCTTTACTCCTTTTTTTAATGAGAAAACCTTGTTTTTAGGGATATTATAATCCCCCAAGCTCCCTTTTAATACCACGTGCTTTTCGTTCTTATTACTCATTATCCTGGCAGAAGAAGGCTTAAATAAGTAGTGTTTTGTTGTTTCTTCTTTCTTAGGGTCATACTTCCTGGTTTTCAGGCTGATATCCTGGATATTAGCCCAGAAATAGGTTTCTAAGCTTCCGCGCTTTCTCTTAGTAATCTCAAGGAAAGAACCTGTGAAGCCAGGCTTTGACCTGAAACCCTTCTTTTTCCTGGGCGTCAGTTCTATGTAGAACTCCTTGCTAACAACCTTTTCTAATTCTTCTTGTTTATTGAACTTTTTGTTCTCTTGGTTCATATGAAAACCTTTTTTGGATTATGAGTTAAGGAGAAGTAGAACTAATATATGAATATAGTGAAAAAAAGTTTTGAGGATTTCATAAATTATGCTTTTAATATCATATGTCTATGAAATTATTTTTTTCTATGAATTCTCGGATAGAGTTATATTTTAAGTTTAACTCAGGCACAGGCGGCTGAATGAAATGTTCGCTGTCTCGTACTGTGGAGCACGCGCTGCGGGGGACCTTGTGTTTGTCTAATATGCCAAAGAGAACATGGCGCGCCTTATTTTTCTTTTTGTCACTCTCTGATTTTGGTTCTTTGTATAAGAGCCCGATATAAAAAACTCTGTGAAAATTAAAAGTGGCCTCGCTAAAGCCCGCTTCTATAAAAGTATTGTCTATGATAGACAGCAAGTTTTTTCTTTTAGAAAATTCTTTGGGCACCCATTTGCATTTTTCTGATGCTTTTTCAAGGTCCTTGGTAACAGGTTCATAAAAGCCGGGCAGGGCCTCATAAACCCCTGAATGCTCTTTTTTACTTGCAAAACGGTTATCTCCCACTGTGTAATCGTACATTCCCGAACCCTTAGTGGCTGTTATAGGATAGGATTCTCCAATGAATTTCTCGAACTTAGGAGGATACTTATTAGGTGAAACTAGTATGGTTTTAATATTTGACGAAAATTTATAACCTATCTCGTTAGTGTCTTCTTTTTCTTGCTTAACAACTGCTTCGGCTTCGCTTTTATTGGTGAGCGGACCATTGATATAAGTAAAACTCTTTCCCTCCTCAGTTGCTCCCAGGCAAGGAGAATCATGAAGTATCTCAGTCCACGTTGTTCTTACAAAATAAACAGGCATTAACTTTTCTCTGGCGAATAATTTGTTCTTGTCACCTTCAGAAACGTATAATTCCTCATCAATTTCTCTTATTAGTTTTTTGTCAAGTCTTATAAGCGGGTTCTCACTCAATTTATTTCACAAACGAGATGCAGAATAACTAAATTTATAAATGTTTCCTTACTTTTCACACCTAAGGGGTGTGTTTTGTTCAGAGAACTAAAAGAAATGGGATTATCGACTTATGAGAGCAAGGCAGTTAGTGCTCTTCTAAAAAAGAATCACACTGTAAAAGAATTAAGTAAAGCCGCGGGTATCCCGCCAGGAAAAATTTATTCTGTGGCCAAGAATCTTTTAGAAAAAGGAATTATAAAAACCAATTCTGAGCGGCCCAAGGTTCTCTACATAGACAGCGCTTCTCAGCTAATTTCAAGATTAACTCAGGAGTACGAGCAGAAACAAGACACAATAGTAAGCAGGTTAAAAAGATTTGCTTCTTCAATTGATAAACAAGCCGGAAAGCAGACCCCTTTCTTTGACACCGGCACAACCCTTGCTGATAATAAGAGGATACAAGCCCGGACTTTTATTGAAGCTAGAAAAGAAGTGTTGCAAATACTTAACAAGTATCACAAGCCGCGTTACAACAGGAAGAGCAAGAGAGTGTGGGAAGAAGAGATAAGAAGAGCAGTGCATAGAGGCGTGGAGTTCAAGGCTATTTATCCATTAAGAACCATCTTGCCTCCAATACTAAAAGAGGTTGCTGAAAAACACCCCTCAAAGTTCTCCTACAGGAGGTTTAACACTGATTTTGTGCGGTGCGACATCATAGATGAGAAGAAGGTTTTGTTAAAACTCGTGGATCAAGACCCTGCCTTGTTTGGAGGCGTTGTGTTCATCGAGGATAAGATGTTTGCGAAAAACCTGAGAAGGGTATTCTTTAAATTCTGGCATGAAGCAGAAAAACCTTCAACCTTAAATTAAAAACGTTACCTAAAAACAGGGTGTATGTATTCTTCTTCTGCGTCTGGGGTCTCGCATATGTTCTGCTTGGGACAGTGGTCGCATTCTCTGGCTACAAAGCCTTTTTTTCTTTTTTCTGGGTCAAAACAAATCCCGTTAGTATAGTATTCGCACATTGTTCTCACCGTTGCAAAAGTCTTGCAGAGCCTAACCTTGATTTAATACTATTTAAATGTTGCGGAGAAATATAACTATTTTATAATGAGTACAGAATAGAAAAGATTATAAACTTGCTCATCTCACTTGGCTTGCTAGGATGGAATTAAATGATGAACAGAGGTGGGTTAAATACCCTGATTTGTGTGATAATATAGATTTCCTGATTACCAAAGCTCTGCAATTAAGAGATATAGGTGCGTTATACTCTGATTTTTTATGTGTTAAGCACAAATCTTCCAGGGTTTTGAACAGGATTACAAGGGATGAACGTGAACCTTCTGATATGGAGGCGCTTTTAAGAAGTCAGGAAACTAAATTCCAGAATAAGACTCGCAACTACTTCTCAGATAGGAGACAGGAATTAGAAAAAGCCATGGATGAGAAGGCATACTTAGACATAGTTCCTCAAATAGACATCTCATACATTGTAGAAAATCTGGGCTTTGCACAGGGCGCCAGTATAGAAACCATAGAAAGCGTTGTTTACCAAATTTGCAAAAATAATGAAGACAATAAATTTTTTTATGGATTAGGCGCGGCTCTTTTTAACGGCTCAAAAAAATATAAACGTAAAGTCAAGCTTAATCAGGACAGGAGGATTAATTCTCATTTATACTTGGAATACAGATATATTTTTGAAGAAATAAATAAACTAAAAAACAGCGATTAGAAGGGGTAGTGATGAAGCAAGCTAAAAAAAGTTCTCAGTACAAAATATTAGATACTAATATTATAGCTCATGATGGAAAACAAGCTCTTTTCGGGTTTAAACCTGAAAAAAAGGATTTGAAAACCACGCTTGTTATTCCTAAAGAGGTTTATAACGAGCTTGAATCCTTTAGAAATGAGAACTCAGACAGGGGTTATAATGCCCGTATTTTCTTCAAGCATCTGGAGGAGATTCTCAATAATTCCAGCAAGTCAATTTACAACGGCATTCCTATAGCTGATAACTATGAGATAAAAGTTGAATCCAATTATGATTTTGGTTCAGTTAACAAGCACATAAAAAAGAAGTTTGGTCATCCTTTAAGAGAACAAGCAGATGTTGATGAAAACCTGATAAGACTTAGCTTAAAGCTGACAAGAGAAAAAGGAAAGGAAAACATTGAATTAATTACTTTTGACAGGCCTTTAAGACTAAAGGCGGGATCTCTGGGGGTTAATGCTAGTCCATGGAAGGATTACACTCCTGCAAAATCTTTTAGAGAAGTGTACAGGGGGTGGAGAGAAGTTTTTTGTGATGATAAATTAATTGATTGTTTTAATCATGATTTGAACTTGAAGATTAAATTAAGCGAGTCTGGCTTGGATGTTCAAGAACCAAAGCCCCGGCCCAACGAGTATTTCTTGTTAAGGGGCAGATGCGACCATGAAAAAAAGGCTTATGCAAGGTTTCACAACGGTTCTGGTTCTTTGATATCTCTTGAAGCATATGTTGTTAAGGACAAATTGTTAAAGCCAAAAAAAGATACTCAGAGGTTTCTTATGGATGCCTTGAGACATCCTGAGATAGACCTGGTCTTTGTAATCGGTCCGGCTGGTTCAGGCAAGACCTTGTTGTCTCTGGAAGCAGGACTGACGCAGACAATACCCCGCTTGGCTGATAGAAATATGCGCAAAGGCCAAGGCATACGCCTGGGGAACGAGATTTTTAGAAAATATGAGCATTTTAACACTTTTAATAACATTCTGGTTTGCAGGCCAAACATCGGCATTGGAAAGGAACACGGATATTTGCCCGGCGACCTTGAAGATAAACTAAATGTTTTTATGGGGCCTATCTATGACAATTTTAATTGTATTATGGACCTGGCAAGAATTGATGCTGATGAAAGAGAAAGGTATTTGAGCGAGGAAAAGATTCTGGAGATTCAAAGCCTTTATCATCTGAGGGGGCGAAACCTGATTGATTATTATTTTCTTGTTGATGACAGCCAGAACCTTACTCATCACGAATTACTCACTGTTCTTACAAGGGCGGGTAAAGGAACAAAGATTGTGATAAACGGGGATTTAAAACAAGTAGACCTTGAAGCCAAGTATGGTCTAAGCAGTAGTGGTCTAAGCTTGGCTAATGAGAGCCATAAATATGATGACCGTGCCGCCACTATAGTTCTACGAGAAAAAGATGTTTTCAGAAGTGAGAGAGCCAAGAGGTCTGTAAGATTAATGCAATTAAAAAAATAGGGGTTTTCACAACTTCTCTTTTTTGGTCTTATCAGAAATAATGGCTGAGTTGCCTGTGGGGTCCTCTATGATTATCTTGGCTTTGTCCCTGCCCCACATAATTCTGCTGAGTTTTTTTATCTTGTTCTTAGCCTTTTTCTTGTCAGAATCATCCTCTGACTCGTCGCGTATGCTTTCAATCACTCTCTTAAGCCTTCCCAGGATGCCTTCCACATTGGTGATGTAGCCGTTGGCTGCTTCGCCTGGCTCAATCCCACCTATGCGAGGTATTTTCACCTTGGCATGTGAGGATTTCACAATCCTTGTGTTCATGTCTTTTTCAGAGCTTATCTCCAAGGTGTACTTTGCGCCCTGCTTTTTCTCCTCGGCCTCCACATCTGCCTTGTGGTAGCCGCAGTCAGAGCAGTTCATTGAGAACAAGTAAGTCTTGCCAAAATAAGGTATATCAATCTCTGACTCTGATAATGTAAGGGTTTTCTTGTGGCACACAGGGCAGGTCTCTCCTTTAATAACTGTTGGCGCCTGCTCAGCGCCAGAACCCTCTTTTTTTGTTTTCTTTGTTTTCTGTTTGTCAGCCACCCTAAACCCTTATTCTTGGATGCCAGCTTTTTATAGTTTGTTGTGTTTTAAAATATTACTTCACAAAACTTGTTTTGCTTTACAGAAAAATTTTTAAAAGGCAAAACCCGTGGTATTAAGTTATCTGCTTTTTTTTAAATGGAACTTCTGTGTGTTCCTGGTATGATAAAATAATAAGAAAGACAATCAAAAAAATTATTGGTTTATTCTTCCTGCTCTTCGTCCAGGGGATTGGTCGCTCCTTTGCTCCTGAAAATCTTTGCAAAGCTCGGAGTCACAACAACATAGTCATCTCCGAATCCTGCGATGTCTCCTTCTATGGCGTCGCACGTCTTTTTCAGCTTGTTAACAGCTCTTTTCAGCTCGACCAGATCCTTGTCTTTCAAGGGCTTGATGTTTACCAGGGCAATGGTGTAGCCCTCCCTGAGCGAGTCAAGCACAGGCTTAATATCTGAGAAGTCATTCATAACAAACGGCCTGACAATGATCTGGGAATCCTTTCCCTTCTCACCCTCGCTGTTCAGCTCGACGTACTCGTCCTCTGCCTGCAGGTTGTCGTCCTCGTCATAAACATTCTTTTTGGTTCTTTTAAGCGAAAAAAACTTCATTATTGGTCCCTCCTTTTTCCTTCAATTGAAAAGGAATTTTTCTGGGGATATAAAAGCTTTGTCTCTTATACCCCGTTTTATTCTTTTAATATATAAACCTTTCTGTTTATTAATGTTTTGGTATTCATAATTTTAGGCCACATAAGGCCCCAGCTCTTGTTTGAAATCCTCGATTATGCTTACCTTGCTGGGATTGGTTTTAAGTCTGAGAGCCAGGTAGTAGCTGGTAAGATCTCCCAGGATAACCGCTGAGAACATTTTGCTAAGCATAGACGCGCCCCTGATACCTATCTCTGTGTCACTAATGCCCTTTCTTATCATGGTCTCCTTGGTCAGTCTGATCCTTCTCTGCACCCGCCTGTGGTCCTGGTCAAACCTCAGGATTACAGCGTGATAATCACCTCTCAGATTCTCATAACCCTCGAGCTCGTTATGATTGCTTTCTGGTAGCACATTACTAAAAGCCATTATCTTGGAGTTCTCATTGAACTGGCACTTCCATCTATACCCCACTGCTTCAAAGCTCTTGCTCGTGTACACAAGCGGGATCTTGTTTACCAGTTTCTCAGACAGTATCTTGGCATTCTCTTCGAGTACGCCCAACTGTTTTTTCAACTCGTCTTTCAGGCTCATCACCTCGCCTGACTTATTACTTATCAACCTGAGCCGTTCCAATAATCTCAGCATTGGAAAGAACTCAGTG
>CAYRRQ010000042.1:0-7984 GCA_964426715.1 uncultured Methanosarcinales archaeon | reverse complement strand
GAAAAGAACGATTTTGAAAACTGGATAAGACACGTGCTGAAGAATGAGGAACTCGCAGACCTTATCAGGAAGAAGAAGAGCCGCGAGGACTATATCCGGCTGATTGACTACTTCCTGACCAAGCAAGAGCTTGAAAAGCCGGATTCAGAACTGAGAAAAGAAGAGCTTCCTCCGGTGGAAAGGGTTAAGCTCGGCATAAGTGGTGTTGACGAACTCGTATCGCAAGGCGTGCCCAGGGGCAGCTCTGTGCTCGTATCCGGCGGTCCGGGGACTGGCAAAACAACCTTCTGCCTGCAAATACTAAAACACGCTGCTGAACAAGGAGAAAAATGCCTTTACCTCACCTTTGAAGAAGACGCGACCAGGCTGAAGCAGCACATGAAGAACTACGGCTGGGACCCATTAGAGCTTGAGAAGCAAGGCAACCTAGTAATAAAGAAGATGCAGGCCTTTGACCTGAGCCGCTCTGTAGAAGCCCTCTTGGCCAAGGCCAGCGGTGAGCTAACCATAGAACTTGACGAAGTCGAGGGCATCATTCCCAGAGGATTTAAGCCTGACAGAATCGTGCTTGACTCATTGTCAGCAGTAGCCGCGGCTTTCACAGGAAGGGAAGAAGGTTACAGGATTTATATTGAGCAATTGTTCAACCTCTTCAAAAAAGTAGGTGCGACTTCCTTCCTGATAACAGAGATCGAGCAGGAAACCACCAAGTACAGCAGGAGTGGGATAGAGGAATTCCTGGCAGACGCGGTAATGGTATTCTATAATATCCGCAAGAAGAATGTGAGACTGAACGCCATGGAAATCCTGAAAATAAGAGGGACCGCGCACCAGAAGAAGATTGTGCCTTTCAAGATAATGCCAGACCACGGAATAAAAGTGTATCCGCAGGAACAAGTATTTAGCTAACAATATCAATTGAAGATAACGCAGGAAATGAAAGCAAAAAATACTAGCCAAAAAAGATATTCTAATAACCGCAATATTCCAACCAGTATCCTAATACAGGGCTTAATCCTAATTATAATCCTACTCCCATTAATAAACGCGCTCACAGGAAACTACTCCACGACCTCGCCATTCAGCTGCGGAGCAGTGTGCAACGGCGGCTACGAACTCTCAGGTCACAACGAAACCTATTGCTACAACAATCCTGTGGAATGCTATAACACGGTTGATGACTGCAGAGACGGCAGCAATGACGGGTTTGAATTCGTCAATGACATAACTATTACGGACTTGAACAACACCAATTTTACAGGCAGAGACAGGATAAACATAACAGTAGAGTTCGACTGCGACACCGACGGAGACACCATTACTATATCCTATAATAATGGGAGCGGCTTCAGAGCCATGGAAGACGACACATGCGACTCCCCGACCATGACTAACAAAACATACACCTTCTTAATAGACGATGTGGTAGGCAACCATACCGTAAGAGCAGTTATTGTATACAACGGCGGAGTTCAGATGCCCTGCGGATATAATTATGATACCACCTTCTCTGATACTGACGACGTCACTTTTTATGTGCAGTCAGGACCAGACATAGCCAACCCAAAAGTATTTAACCTGACACCTAGTACGGGCGCCAGCTACAACCAAACATATGGATTAGAAATTCCAATCTCAGCAGACATAACAGATAACGAAAACATTAGTTCTGTGCAGGCCCTAGTCGAATGGGATTCCTACAACCAGACTGTCAGCTTCGCGCTTACAAGCGGAAATAATTATTCTGGCAACTTCACCAACACAACAGAACTGGCAAGATACAATGTGACTATAATAGCCAAGGACACCTCTGACAACAGCAACAACACAGAAACCACTTATTTCACAGTAAACTCCACTGTTAACATAACTATTCTTGAGCCCTCACAAAGGCAGACCCTG
The DNA here is from genome assembly GCA_964426715.1 of uncultured Methanosarcinales archaeon. Lineage (GTDB taxonomy): Archaea > Nanobdellota > Nanobdellia > Woesearchaeales > SM23-78 > SM23-78. Next base: position 6,082 of record CAYRRQ010000042.1, on the reverse strand, counting down.
GCCTATGGCAATATTAACCTCGTATACGACATACAAAACGGTTTTGACACCAACACCACGTACTACTCAATTGACGGAGGAGCAGCAACGCCGGTAAGCAACAAAGGGTATGTAGGCTTTGCTCAGAGCGACCAGAACGGAACGCGTGGAGAAGCAGACAAGGATTATGACAACCTATCAATGTCTTTTAATGCCACCAAGAATATGAGTGTTTCAATAGTTTCCTTAAGCCTTAAAAGAAACGGCTCAGGAACCAACACAAGCCAGCTACAGGTAAGAACTGACAACGCAGGCTCTCCGTCAAGCACGATCTTAGGATATGCCAACATAACCAATACGTCTGTAAGCACCAATTACAGCTTTATTAACTTAACCCTCAACACAACGGTTAACCTTACACAAAACATAACTTATTGGCTGTATCTCACTCCCAACGGCTCAAGCACTGACTTCTATACCTGGCAGTCTAATGATGACAACCTATACGCAGGGGGGAACTGCAACCATAATAACTCTGTAGACCTGCTCTTTAAGGTCTATGACAAATACAGATATAATACTAGCATAAGCGGACTGACAAAAGGGACACACCAAGTAAAAGTCTATGCAAATAACAGTGCGGGCATCACTATAAATTCACAACTAAAAGAGTTCTACATTGACAACATCAACCCCAGATTCCATAACATAGATTACAGTCCTACCTCAAGCGCAGACACAGACCCTAACACAACCATAAATGTAAGTGTAAATGTAAGCGACAACCTGGAACTCTCCCAGGTTCTGCTGCAGTATAAACAAGCAAATGAAACCTCCTATTCTAATAACACAATGACTAACAGCAGCGGGGTCTACACAGGAAACTTCACTCCTGACAACGCAAACAACTGGACCTTTAGGATATACGCGGTTGACACTTCAAACAACAGCAACTGGTCTGCTAATTACACTGTTAATGCTTCTTATGAGTACGGTTGGAACAGGCAGCCCGCAACTTTCAACACAACATCAGGCTTTCTTAACACTAACACAACAATAGGCAACATCACTATAAACAACACCGCAGACATTACCCTGACTTTTAATGTTTCAAAAACCAGCATCACAATCCCAAGCGTGTATTTTAATAATAGCGCCAACAGCATTGAATTCAATATCAGCCCGGGCAACAGCCAGAAAGTAGAAATAATAGTCACTGGGCAGAGCATTGAATCCAGCCAGTTCATAGAAATAAACATTAGCCCAAGCCAAAGCCTGGCAAATCCTGATTCAAAAACCATCAACTTCACCTTCATCTCTTATGTGAGCGGACCCTACCTGAACGTCGAAATACTAAGCTATGATTCGACCGTGGACCAGGGACAAAAAAGAGTAGAACACACCGCCAGAATAACTAATGTAGGAAATGAGAGCGCCACCAATATAAGCGCTTATTGGAGTTTTCCCAGCGGATGGACACCCAAAACCAATGCCACGTACAACACTTCAAGCCTGAGCACAGGACAACAAGTCAGCTTTACCAGATACATAGACATTGACTCAGATGCATCCACAGGCAGCAAGACCATAAACATAACAGTCAACTGCTCAGAAGGAAAAGGTGACATTGACCAGAGAAACGTGACTGTGAACAGCACGGGCGGCGGTGAAGAAGTTATTAACTTAGTCTCAGGCGGAGGCGGAGGCGGAGGCGCCATTACCTCACCGAAGATAACCAGACTCGAAATATTCTTTGCCAGCCAAGCAGGCCTTGCAAAAGAAGCAGATAAACCAGAGTCATCCCATACAATATATACAACAGAGATAAGAAGGGGATATAACAAGACAATAACCGGCTTTCTCAGGAACACAGGAGAGACAAGACTGATAAATATGAGCCTTGAACTAGCAGGATACCCGACCATGCACTACAGGATAAGGCCTGACAAAATTAAGGGTATTGATGTGAACAAGAGCGAGGGTTTTAGCCTGTGGCTGAGCATCCCTGAGTACTATGGCAGCGGAAAGCACGAGGCAAGCCTTATAGTAAGGGCTCTTGCAGATAACGCGTGGAAGGAGTTCAGCAGGGACCTGGCCATAATAGTGGTTACAGAGGACAAAGAAGAGGGTCTTGAATGCCTGGAAAAAGCCGAAACAAAAATAGAAGAGCTGAGCAGTCTCAGGATGAACACTGCGCGGCTGAGAGAGAACCTAGAAGAAGCTCAAAGGAATTATAACATTAAGAACTACGGGGACGCCAATGCGCTCTGCCAGGCAATCCTGAGAAACGCTGAGCTCGGGATTGAAACCAGGAAAAAATCAGATATTATTAAAAAAGATTATTTAGAACTACAAGAAGCAGGAGGAAAAACCACTGAACTCAAGGAGCTGAAAGAGCTGATAAGCCTCGTAGAGGACGCCCTGGAACGAGAAGATTACGCCCTGGCAAGCCAGAGAGCAGAACAAGCAGAGTTGCTCCTCAGCCTGAAAAAGAAAGAAGTGCAGCAAGCCCTGTCCTACAAGTGGGGGGTTGCAAGGAAGCACTGGAAAGAGCTACTCACAGGCCTGGTAATGCTATTAGTCATAGGAATCTTTGCATACTCCTCGTCTAGCCTGAAACTGGTCAACAAGAGGCTTGGCATGATAAAACAGAAACAGGAATCTTTAAATGACAGCATAAAAGAGGCTCAGAAGAAATATTTTGTTAAGAAAACCCTTCCCAGAAGGCTCTACCAGAAAGAAATAGAGCATTATCACACCAGCCTCGCAGACATAGAAAAGAAAAAATACCAGTTAAAGCTTAAGAAGCTCAGGATAATAAGCGGGCGCAGAACCAAGGACCTGGAGAAGACAAGGCAGGAGGCAGAAGAGCAGATTAAGGAGCTGCAAAAAAAGTATTATGTGCATAAAAACCTTGACAAACAGACCTATCTCAAGTTAAAACAAGGCTTTGACAGGATAACCGAGGATGTCGAGGCCAGGATTAAGATTAAAGAGATGAAAACAAAAAAAGATAATCAATGATATCTGTGCTAAAGGATATAAAGAGGTGAAAAGAGAGGTGAGAACCGCATTCATAATCTCAGCATTGCTCATATTAGCGTTGCTGCTGATTAACATCCCTATAAACTCGTCTCCTGTAATTCCTGTGCTGGCAGGCGGGGACCAGGAAAAACAGGAAGTCAGGTCAGAGCTGCTCGGGCTGAGCAGTGTAAAGCAGGAAATGGCAGAGGCCGGCATGGGAACGAGCAGGGCAGAAGACCTTATTGCAGAAGGCTTTGTGCATCTTAACAACAACAATCTTAACATGACCCAGCAGGTTATATTCTCTGTTTACGACCTAAGAGACACAGCTTTTAAAGCCCAGTCAGAAATCTCTTTTGTAGAACAGCTGTACCACAAGGTAAGACCAAGCAATATTAGTCTTGGAGAGGTTGAAAAGAAAGTTGTTGAATGGAACCTTAATAAGAGCCAGGAAGAGTTTGACAAAGAGAACTATGAAGGAGCACTTGAGAAAACAGGCAAGGCCAGAGAGATGCTTGTCGGAGTTATAGCCGAGGACTATGCCGGCCTGAACAACACCTTGTTGTCAGTGCAGAAAAAAATACAAGAGTTGGAACTCGGTAATACCAGGATAAAAGCCCTGGGAAGACTGCTGGCAAAAGCTCTTTCAGAAGGAAGTCTGGACGAGCTTGAAATGCTTGAGCAGGAAACAGAAAAGCTGAACAAGAGCATAACCCTGTATGCAGATGTTAAGAGCAAGCTTCCTGTCCTTAAGAGCAGCAACCTGTCTGTCCAAAGAATAGAGGATGGGCTGAGAACCGCAGAGATGAGCCTTGAATTTGCTGATTATGAGACTACACTTGACAAGCTTGAAAGCCTGAAAACCCTGAGCCACAAAGCACTAGAACTCAAACAAGGGATTGCAGAGCTGGAAAACACAGTCGCACAAGAAGAGGCGCGTCTTGGAACCACCCAATTAGAAGAAACAAGGAGCCTGCTAGGGGAGGGAAGGGAGGAACTGGGGCTGGGCAACTACGAAGGCGCTGAGACCAAGTTAGAAAGCGCAGAAACCTCGTTCGAAAGTGTTAAAGCAGAATATCTGATTAAAAGAGCGGGTAGTGACAGCGCGGGCATGAGAATAAAGGATTTCATCAACGAGTACTGGGCTTACATCCTGCTGCTAATCATGGTGATACTGCTCGTGCTAAAATTCAGTTGGCCGGTAACGGAGAGATGGATTAAGAATAAAAGGCGTGCTCAGCTCAGAAAAGAGCTTGAGACAAGCGAGGACATGGTAAAAGAACTTCAGAAAAAATATTTTGTTCAAAAAAAAATAGGTAAGGATAGCTATGACCAGGCTTATGAGAGGATGCAGGAAAAAATAATGAAACTTAAAGACAAATTATCTGAAACAGAAAAAAAATAAAAGCCAGAAAAACCCTGAAAAACAAGAAAGGTTATAAAAGAACAAAACAATTAACTAATAATAACAAATAAACTGGCAAAATAATAAGAAACATAAAAATAAGAAGAATAAACATAATAATAAAAGAGTATAAGAAATTAGTATAAAAAAAAAGAATATGAAAAGAACATAAAAAGTGCATGAGAAAACTGCGAGAATGTAAATTGCAAGAACGGATTTAAAACAAGATGGATTTAAAACAAGAACTGGAAAACAAGCAAATCGTCCTGATAGTGGTGTCCAAAGCGCAGTACTCTGACAAGCTGGCAGACATTATAAGCGCGGTCGAACAAGTTTCAAACAAAGTGTGCTATGTATGCCTGAACAAGCCCTACAACACAGTAATCAAGAACCTTGAATCCAGCAACCATAACCCTGACAAGTACTTCTTCATAGACGTGCTCACGAGCACAGTAAAAACACCAGAGCCTGTTGATAACTGCGAGTTTGTGCAGTCGCCCAGTGCACTGACAGACATAAGCTTGGCATTCACCAGAGCAGAGCAGGAGATGAACTGCAATAACTTCTTGTTCGACGCAATATCCACCCTTGCAATCCACAACGACATAGGCGAAATCATTAAGTTCACCCAGAACCTGATGACCAAGGCAAGAGTAATCGGCGTGAAATCTGTTTATATAGCCCTAAAAGAGGACAGCAAAGAACTCGTCAATGACCTGACCATGTTCGTAGACGGGGTTATTGAGCTTGAATGATAAAAAGGGCTTAAAAAAAATCTAAAACATCTAAAACAGCCTGATTTACAGCAAGGTTTTTATAGTCCTGAGAACTACTCCCATATACTTGTTGCGTGTTGCTTGTTAATGCTTGTTTCACATTATTTGCTAATGGTTTTTTTTTGCAGAGGTGAGAAATAGAGAAAAAGAGTTATAGAAATGCTGGACAACCCCTGCTCAGAAGAAAACAAGATTGCAAAAGGCCTTGTTCTAGGAAACCGTTACAAAATAAAAGAGCTAATAGGAAAAGGCGGAATGTCAAATGTTTATTCTGCATATGACAAAAAACTAGGCAGAGACCTTGCTCTTAAGGTACTGCATAAAAAACATTATTCTGACAAAGAATTCGTCAAAAGATTCTACAGGGAAGCCCGTTCAGCAGCCAAGCTGAACCATGAGAACATAACAAGGGTTTATGATGTTAATGAAGAAGACGGGTTCCACTTCATATCAATGGAACTAATCAAAGGCAAGACCCTAGAAAAAATAATAGAAGAAAAACAAGCCTTCTTCAAATCTGAAGAAGCATGCATAATAACCAGGGAGATTCTTAAAGGCCTAGAACACTCTCATGAGCAAGGAATCATACACCGGGATATAAAGCCCAGCAACATCATAATGCAAACTGAAAAAGAAAAAGAAGAAACTGAGAAGAGCACAGGGATGAGATTAAAAATAACTGATTTCGGAATAGCCAAGGTCTTGCAAACAAAAAAAGAAAAAGGCGCTCCCCTCCAAACCGTGCTTACCGAAGAATTCGGACTCCTGGGCACGCCCCAATACATGTCGCCTGAACAAATACAGGAACAGGAAATAACAGGAAAAACAGATGTGTTCTCAACAGGAATAGTACTTTACGAAATGCTTACAGGAAGGCTGCCTTTTAACAATGTCAGAG
>CAYRRQ010000041.1:0-8072 GCA_964426715.1 uncultured Methanosarcinales archaeon | reverse complement strand
CACGAAACTCAGTGCTCATGCTCAGAAAGCGTATTTTCTGAGCGTTTCAGAGCGGTTTTAAAGAGCACAAGGTTCTCTTTTTTCAGTTCGCTTATCTCCTGGTCTTTTCTTACGAGCTCTTCTTCTAGATAAGCTATTTTCTGCCTGAGAAAATCTGGTTTTAAGGGTTTCTCATCTTTATCATATTCCTTCTTCTTAGCTTCTTTATAAGCGTGTTTTCCAGTTTTCCTAGCGGGTTTGCCCTTGTTTTTAGCCATGCCCGGAAAAGGGAATAAGCCTGTTTTTAATATTTTTTCGTATTCTACGGAATAATTTCGTTATTTTCTCAGAAGGGTTTATTAATCACTTGTCTTAATATATTTATCATATTAAAAAAAATGGTCAATAACAAGCAAAAATTAATTCTGGGGCACCTCAGAAGCGATGCCAGAAAGAGTTTTAGTGATATTAGCCGGGCAACAGGGATTCCTGTTACCACAGTGTTTGACAATTACAAGAAATGCCTGGACCAGAAAATCATTGCCAAGCACACCTCTTTCATAGACTTTAAGAGACTGGGATTTTTTTCCAGAAACTTCGTGTTTATCAAGGCTAGGAACAAGAAGGGTTTATTGGAGTTTCTGAGCAACAACCCAAATGTTAACTCTGTGTTTTCTGTTGACAAGTATGATTACCAGGCAGAGGTTGTGTTCCCGGGAATAAAAGAGTACTATGATTTCCTGGATTGCCTGCATGATTTTGAGATTTTGAAGCTGGAAACACATGACCTGGTGGAGGATCTTAAAACAGAGGGTTTTCTTAGTTCTAGAATGGAGTTAGGAAAAATTCAAGTTCATTCTCAATCTTTCAATCGAAACATTTAAATAGTAAAGCTTACTTTACGTATAGCAGGCTTTACATAGTCGCATAGGATGCTAAATGAGACTGAAAACAAACAGGTTAAAGGAATTCAGGGAGAAAAATAAGATGACCCAGGAGAAATTGGCTGAGAAAGCCGGTGTGACCAGACAAACCATAATCTCAATTGAAAACAACAAGTATATTCCTTCGCTGCCACTAGGCTTAAAATTCGCTAAAATATTCAAATGCAAAGTAGAACATTTGTTTGAGGTATGAAAAATGGAGAACAAGACAAGAGCAAAAATAAGTTATGGCTGGGGATTCATACTAATAATAATCGGACTAATACTGAATTATTTTAACATAGGAAGCCCTGATTTTAAGATATTCGGAGGAATCGGGAACTGGCTTATTTATGTTGGCTTTATAGGATTAATGATAGCGACCGTGAGAGCACTAAGCAGGAAAAGAGAGAAAAAGGCTGATGAAAGAATGGAGTTTGTTGCAAGCAAAGCATTAAGAATAACATTCATCTCCTTACTGCTGGCAGCCTTTGCAATCATGATTATTGATGGAATAAAGACAATAACTGTCTCATATCATCTGTTTATGAGTTATTTAATATGTTCCCTCCTAGCAGTCTATTTTGTGGCGTACAGAATCCTACTAAAAGTTTACTGACAGGCAAATGGCTGGCTTAGTACCTCAATAAGAATCTTGAGCCGCACTTAGGGCATTTAGAAAGAAAGGACCTATATTCTGTCCACATGGTTCGTTTCCATGTATGGCCGCATCTTAAGCATTTCATTCCTGATTACTCCATACACATTTCATTTATTTAAAATTTCCTTTATTTAAACTTATTGTTTTTTGTTTTTTAAAGGTCGCCTTTGAAAAAGTCCTACTTCGCTGACTTTAACCCTAAACTAAGTTATAGGAACAAAGTCAGCTACGTCTAGCCTTGCCATTGTTAACAAAAAAAGTTAACAAAGCCAACAATGGCACAGACAACCTTTTTCAACGCAGCCGTTTTTAAAGGTTTGTCGCTTAATCTGGTTTTTAGGATAAAACTATTTAAATCATGGTTCTTATAATATGCTCATGACTAAGAGAAAGCATAAGAAGAAGCCTTTGGCTGAGAGGAGAATCGCGTCAGAGCGCATTCAGGACTTGTTCAGGCAGGCAGACGGGGCTTTTAAGGAGAGTCCTGAGCTAAGCAATCAGTATGTTAGGCTGGCAAGGAAGCTTGCTATGAAGTACAAGCTCAAGCTTAAGCCTGGGTTTAAGAGGAGGTTTTGCAAGCACTGCTATGCTTATCTAAGGCCGGGTGTGAATTGCAGGGTCAGAACTGGCAGGAAGCAGGTTACTTATTCTTGTTTTAATTGCAAGAAGTTCATGAGGTTTCCTATACGAAAAAAACAAAAACAGAAAAAATAACTACTCAAGAGTACTGAAAATCGAAAGATTTATAAAGGTGTTTTAATGAAAAACCTCTGAAAATGATGGAAATGCCCTTAAGACAAAAAAATAATCTAGGAGAAATCGTGGAAAAAACCTTTACTCCCAATTACCAATATGGGATTTATGTATACAAAAAAAAACACTTTCCAGAAAGCCCGGAATTTAAAGAAGGGAAAAAAACAACATACATATTAAATATAGAGCAGAACAAAAAAATCTTCTCTAGTTCTCAAAAACACATAATCGCAGATACAAGATGGGGATACCCAACACATAGTAACCTAGCAACAGAAAAGATGCCTATAGAAATAGAAATAAAAGAACTAACACCAACAAACACACAAATCACCTTAGAATACGCCACCTACTTTTCTAACAAAGAAAAGGTTATAACTAGAAAAACCTATTCTTTGCCTGTAAACAAAAAAACAAGGCAACACTAAAAATGATAGAAGAAATCAAAGACAAAGAAGTGTTAGACGAAATCAACAAAGAAGACCCAGAAGACTTTAACACAGTCCTTAACAAGAAAAATCTGAACAAATGGGAGCTTGACAAAGCATTCCTAGGGGAGATATAAGATGAATAATCCGGAACAAAACCTTGTGGCAATACTGAACTACAATCCGTTCAAATACAGTGTCAGGGACATCATACTTGACAGGTTAAGAAAACGTCCAGAGGTTAAAATAATAATAGCGCCCAGATATGTTTTTAATAACAAGAAACAGGCAGAAGAATACGCAAACAAATCCAAAAAAACCATTATCACAAATGTTAGAAACAAACCATACATCATAAGAAAGAAACCGTTTAAGTCATTAGAATGTGAATTGCTCACAGAGCCAGAAGAACAAAAAATAATAAAGGATATAGAAGCAGGCAAAACATACCAAAACAAGCTGGACATGCTGATTGCCCAAGGCAAACAAAGAGGAAAGGCAATAAGCCACTTACCCAACAACATAAAAATTAACGGATACCTCGCGCTTGGCTATCAAAGATTACCTGAAAAAGAAAACACATTGAAGAGTTTAGTGTTAAAAAAAGGGATTAATTCTCACTTAAGGATTTTAGAACCCCTAGAAAAAAAGACAGGAGAATATGAGATTTATAAATTAGATTTAAAAAAGAATTCTGAAAAACCCAAATTATTAAAAACCATTATTCATCCCCTGCAAAGGGATAATACATGAAAGAAATTGCAAGGGGAGCAGAAGCTGTTCTCTACCAGAAAAAGGACTGCGTGATCAAGCACAGGCTGCGCAAGAATTACAGGCTTAAACAACTAGATGAAGAACTGAGAAAGCAGAGGACCAGACAGGAAGCCAGGCTCCTGCAAAAAATCACGATACCGCATCCCGAACTCATAAAAACAGATGGCAGGGAAAAGATAGTGATGCAGAGAATAAAAGGCAGGAAACTCAGGGATGAACTCGATCAAAAGCCAGAGCTGGCAAGAATAATCGGGGAGCAGGTGGCAGAGCTTCACAACCAACACATCATCCACGGCGACCTGACCACGAGCAACATGATACTTGAGAAAGCTGATAAAAACAAAACCAGCAAAAAAAAGAAGGAACCCAAGCAAAGAATCATGTTCATTGACTTCGGCCTCAGCTTTCACTCTCAAAAAATCGAGGACAAAGCAGTGGACATTCACTTGTTCAAACAGGCCCTTAACAGCAAGCATCACCACATATATGAGCAAGCCCTGAAAAGTTTTCTAAAAGGTTATGCCAAAGCCGAGCAGAACGAACAAGTCATGAAGAGGCTTGAAAAAGTAGAAGCCAGAGGGAGGTATAAGAAAGCATGAAAAAACAATCCTCGCGCCCAAGCAAACCTTTAAGCCTGCGCATAACAAGCCTTGTATTTCTGAGCATCTTACTAATTTGCTCGTCTCATCCAGTCAGTGCCAAGGCCTATCACATAGACCTCTTAACTATAGAAATCGGAGACGAGAACCAGGGAGGACTAGCAGACGCGTACCTGGAAGTAAAGCCGGGCACCGGAAGAATCTTCCTGGATTCATTCCCCCTAAGCAAGATAGACACTCAGATAAGCACACGCTATGCCAACAAGATAGCCTGCGACTATCTGGACAAGGACTGCTCGCGGTATGACTTCTTTTACACCATAAGAGCAGACACCACGATTGTAGGCGGCCCGAGCGCAAGCGCACCCCTAACCGTGCTTACCATAGCAGCCCTTGAAAAACAAGAACTAAAAGACAACGTGGTAATGACAGGCATAATCAACTCCGGCGGAAGCATAGGCCCTGTAGGAGGCATAAACCAGAAAGTACTGGCAGCGCAGAGAAATGGGTTTGAAAAAGTTTTAATTCCCCGGTTTGGCATTAGAGAAACAAGCCTAAACAAGAGCCAGAACCAGGAGCAAAACCAAACCCAGAACCAAAGCAGAAACAATTCAAACCAAATCTCAGAAAACCAGAGCAAAGAACAAGAATCAGAACAACACCCAGAACAACACCCAGAAGAAGAGCCGAGCCTTAAAGAGCTTAACCTAAGCATAGAAGTAATCAGAGTGAGCAACATAGAGCAGGCCCAAAAACACTTTTTTAACAACCCAAAGCCAAGGCCAGAACAGGAAATAAGAGCAGCAGGCGAATACTTGGAATACACGCAAATCATGGACCAGGTCTCATCCAAGCTATGCGCCCGGGCTCTTGAACTCTACAAGTCGTACACCCAGCCAGGCACAGGGGATAACAACCAGAAATTTGACCTCAAAGATGACGCGCTCAACCAGAGCAAAGAATACGTGAACAAAATAAACAAGAGTTATGAGCAAGAAGAATACTACTCTGCAGCAAGCTACTGCTTCACACTATCCCTGCTGCTAAGAGAAGAAAACCTGAAAAGAATAAAAGCACAAAACCCTGGTAGGCTGGAAAAGATTTATGCAAAGACCCAGAAAACAATAAACGAATTTGACACGGCTTTAGAACAAGTCAACCTCACCACGTTCTCAGAACTAGAAACCTATATTATTGTAAAGGAAAGACTGCTCGACGCCCAGGAAACCCTTAATGAGATGACAACCAAAAGCAACCAAACACCAGATATTAACCTTAATCCGCAAGAACTGGCATATGCCCTGGAAAGATATTACAGCGCGGTTTACTGGTCAGAGTTCTTCAAGCTAAAAGGCAAGAGCATAGACCTGGACAACGAGTACCTTAAAGAAGCTTGCTACAAGAAACTATCAGAAGCAGAGGAAAGAATGAACTATGCCAGCCTCTACATTCCTCTGAGCCTCCAGAACGCAGAGGACACCACAAAACAAGCATATGCCTTTGCAATCCAGAAGAACTACAAGATGTGCCTTTTCAAAGCCAGTTTTGCCAAGGCGGAATCCAACCTCTTGCTGTCAACCGTGTCTGTGAAAAAAGACGAGGTAGAAGAACTCGCAGAGGAAAAGCTGAGAGCTGCAAAAAAAGTGATTGCTGAGGAGCAGTCAAAAAATGTTTTCCCAATACTGGGCTACAGCTACTATCAATACGCCAACACGCTCAAGCAGAATCAGGACTCGGTATCCGCGCTCATATTCGCAGAATACGCGCTTGAGCTGAGCAACCTCGAGATGTACTTCCCAAACAAAAGCTTCAGCCTGCCAATAATCAATTACTCGCTAATACTCTTCATACTCTCGGCACTGGTGCTGGGAACTGCAATAGGAATGATTATAGGGGTTAGGAGTAGGCCAAAAACGCCGGGGACAAGGCGGATAAAGGCATCAAAGAATAAAACCAAAAAAAGAACCAACAGAAAAAAACAGCGTAAAAAAAGGAAAAAAAGCAAAAACAGAAAAGAAGGCCAAAAGAAACAAAGATTAAACCCAAAGAAGACCTCAGAATGAGGCCTTCCCGGGAAAAAGAGGTGAGTGTGAGCCTTAATAAATCTCAGATGCTTATTCTTTTTTTAGTCGAGTAAAAAACCAAATCTCTTTTTTCTACTATGGAATGGATAAACTCATATATAAACTTTTCGCTAAAACACCATTATAAAATGGTTACAAAGTAATTAAATATATAAAAGACTGGAAATCCTTATAAAAAAATGGTTTCAGAAAAAAAGCTGATAACAATCGGGCTCCTGCTAACAGGCATAACCCTGTTCCAAGGCAAAATCGTGAATGAAAACCTTATCTCGCCAAAGTACAAGACAGAACTACTACGAGAACAACAAAGACAATGTAAAGTGGAAAGCAATAACATAGCCTTTTCAGAATTTGAAGCACCCCCGGGACTTGAAGGGGCTGTTGACTTCTGGTACCAGCTCTATGACAAGTACAGCTTTGAAAAAATAGTCTTTTTTGACAAGAAATTCAGGATACGCGCAGTGCACGACTCAATAACCAGGCAAGAGTACGATGATATGAGCAGATGGGAAAAAATAAGGAATGTGAGGCAGATAGACAAAATCCGTGACACAGTAGAAGACAAGACAGGAGAAGAGATTATGTGGCGGAGAGGGGCAGAAGATAATCTCAACTTCAAGAACATGCACCTCTATTATAATGCGTGCAAAAAAGCAATGGCAAGAACAGGCATAAACCCAGACCTGGCAAGCGTCTGGCTCCTGGAAACATCAGGCAACATCTTCATAGCCTCCAAGAACTGGGCAATCGGTCCCTTTCAATACACTGCTTGGGCAGCAAAAGAGGACTGCGACATGATAATAGACAACGCAGTTGATGAAAGACTTGACCCGGTCATAGCAGCAGAAAACTTTGCTCTGCAACTACTGCTTTACCTAAGAAGGCATGGCAACAAGTACGTGGCAACCAACACCTTTCACAGCGGCATCAAAAACCTTGACAGGGCAATGTACTTTACAAAGACCATGAGCAAAAAACTGGGTTTAGAAGAAAGACTCAGCCAGGAAGATGTGCTTACTTACATATCAACCCAATTCCCAGAGCAGCCAAGAGAGATAACAGGAAGCTACAGATTCAGCTCAAGCAACTATGTGCCTGCAATATTCGCAGTGATGAGACTCGCAAAAAAATGGTTCCCAACTGAAATCGTGAAGATAAGAGAGATAGAATACGAAGAGATAAAACTTGACTACAAAGAGCCGGACAAAAAATTAGACATACGCCAGGTAATAGAAATGCAAGGCTTCCCCGCTAGGAAAATGGCAGAGTTAAACCCGCACATCCTCTACCTGCAAAAAATTACCCGAGGCGAAAAAACCCTGAGAAACATGATGAGCAGCTACAAAACCAAGAGGATAACCCCTCGACTAACAGAAGGGTGTGTGCTTAGAGTTCCGCTGGGAAAATCAGACGAGTTCTTGGAACAGTACAAGGATCTCCTGGCCAGCCATGAATTTGAGAAGCATACAAGACAAGACCAGATAAGAATGCCTGGGAAACCAGGGTTCTCACTTGGAGACATGAGATACGCAGAAATCCTTGAAATGAGAAAACAACTAAGGCACAAAGAAGTAACTCCCAAGCTTCTGAGAAAAGTAAGAAAAGCATACTACAGAGACCAGTTGCTCTACCCTGAAAGCGAGTATATAAAAACCTGCATACAAGTAATAAACAGGGATATAAAAAGAACAATGCGCGAAAGAGAGCAGAACTACTGGGAGAGCATAGAAGATTACCAGGAAAAAATAAGCAAGATCCTAAAAATAGGTCGCAAGCGTCCTACTCAGTCCTAAAGAACTGAGGTTGAACGGACACGTGCATATATAGACCTATTTTTAAGACCTATTTTTAGGATGCAAAGAAATCCCTAA
>CAYRRQ010000040.1:0-8279 GCA_964426715.1 uncultured Methanosarcinales archaeon | reverse complement strand
ACTACTCGTGTAAAGCTTGGCGGTAGGTGGGTTACCATGCATATTCTGGTGTGGAGATGAAAAGAATTAATCCTACCTAAATTTTTTCTTAGAGTTACAAAGTAAAGGGTTTTATTTAGCAAACTGATTTTTCATCAGAACAATAACTCACTCACTCGCAAACAACTCCTTGTCCCTTACCTTGAACAATCCAATTCTTGCACCGGCGTCAAGCCAGGCATGCGCATAATTAACAGCTGCCAGGGCAAGCACGTAATTATCTTTTTCCCTGAAATGCTTTGCATCAGAAAAATACCTGCTAGCCATGTCAAGGAAGTCACTGGCATCCCTAATCCTTTCCCGGTCCTTGTCTGCATTCCTGACTTTTTCCAGAGCACGACCAGTAATATCAAAGTACTTGTCCAGCCTCCTGTCGCATATTACATTGACCTTTTTTTTATCCTTATCAACAGCCACAAACACATTTTAAGTGCATAACCTTTATAAAGATTGTCTAAAACAAGTATTAATTATGCAGAGCAGCAGGAAAAAAAGCAAAAAAATAATCAGGAAGAAAAATAATAAGAAAAATAATAAGAAAAAAGAGAAGAAAAATAATTATAGGAAAAAAAAGGAGTTAATGATTGGCGGCCAGGCAGTTATTGAAGGCGTTATGATGCGCACCAAAAACCATTATGCTGTGGCTGTCAGAAAATCCGATAACAGGATAAGCGTGAAAAAAGAGAGATTTGACTCGCTCACCCAGAAAAACAGGTTCTTAGGACTGCCAATTGTTAGGGGCATAATCATACTCATAGAAACCATAATCCTGGGCTTTAAAGCCCTTAATTATTCTGCAAGCCAAAGCCTGGAGCAGGAATACGCAGAACAAGGCGCAAGGAATTCAGGAGAGGCAGGAGAGAAGCTCAATGGTTTTGTAATGGGGCTTACCATTGCATTCTCAGTAATACTTGCCCTGGCACTGTTCAAGTTCCTGCCATTACTGGCAGCCACTCTTTTCAAGAATAATCTTGGAGGAAGCAACTTCTTGTTCAACCTCATAGACGGTGCAACCAAGCTCTTGGTGCTTATAGGATACATCTGGCTCATATCCAGGTTTAAAGATGTAAAAAGGGTTTTTGAGTATCACGGCGCAGAACACAAAACAGTGCATTGCTATGAGTCAGGAAAAAAGCTTACGCCAAAAAATGCTATGAACATGCCCAAGGCTCATCACAGGTGCGGCACCACCTTCTTATTAGTCGTAGTCGTGCTGAGCATAATCTTCTACCTGCTCATACCCTTTAACATGAACTTCTGGCTAAAGCTCGTCATCAGGATATTATTCCTGCCATTAATAGCAGGATTGTCTTATGAGTGGATAAAGCTGACAGGCAGGATAAGGAACAGGTTTTTTACCAGGATACTTGCAGGGCCCGGCCTGCTCGTGCAGAGACTCACCACCAGGGAGCCTGATGAAGAGCAACTAAGCGTAGCTATCAAAGCCTTAAGAGCAGTTACAGAATAATTTTATTAAGGTATTGTGATTTATTAAGATATTATTTTATATTAAGATAATTAAGAAATTCAGATTCTTAAGCAAAACTCTGACTAATAACCCTCTTAGCCTCTCTTCTTGAGACTAGGCTTTCAGGACTCCACAACTCCAGCTTCTTGTTAAAACGCTCAGCCTCGTCAGCCTTAACACTGGTCTTTAAACACGCTATCATGCTGAGCACTTCCTTCTTAACCAGGCCAACCTCTTGTTTCAGGGCATCAACCTCTTCTTTGATTTCTCCTAACTCCCTGGCATAAGCCTGCTTCTCAGTCATAATCCTGGTGCTCAAACCATCTGCCTGCTTCTCGTTATCAGACGCAGTGGATTGCAGGCTGCCCAGCCTGTCCTGCAGATTCTTAAGATACCCCTTAAGCCTGTAAAGAGCGGTCCTGTCAAGTTCTGGCATAAACCTTGTCATGAAGAAGAGCATATAAAAATTTTTCTATGGATTTTACCAAAAAGTTTTTAAACCTGTATATTGTTTTAGATATGAGTAAGAGGGGTGAGGATTTGACAGACGACATAAAGCCGCCAGCACCACCTGGTGAGACCAAGAAGAGTTCTGAAAAAAAAGGTTTCTTAGGCAAATTATTAAAGAAAAAACAAGAACCTGAAGAAAAAGGCAGCCAAGAAAAGCCAGAATCATGGACGGTCCCTTCTGCTCCTGGCAAAAAGCCTGAGCCTGACAGGGCACCGGAACAAGCAGCCGCGCCTTCAGAAGAAATTGACCTGGACGAGATAAGAAAGAATCTCGGATTAGAAACGCAGCCAGAAAAAGACAGGCTTGATAAGGAACAAAAAAGAAAACAAGCAGAAGAAAAGAAAAAGAAGGAAGCAGAGGAGAAAAAAGAAAAAAAAGAAAATCCTAAGGAAAAACCAGAATCAAAGCCGGTAATACCGCCTGTAACAGAGCCTGTAATGCAACCAAGCCCACAGGAAAAACCTGTTTCTGAAGACAGGCATGAGCCAGAGCAGCCTGGGTTTGAGCTGCCAGACTTGGATGAGCCTCCAAAAATAGGCTCTGAGCCTGAGAAAAGCAAGCCAGAAGAAAAAGAGCCAGAGCACAAGGCTCTGGAAGATTATAATGTTGATTGGGCTGATGACGTGCAGGAACCAGACAAGATAACCAAGCTTGAGCCAGAATCAGAAACAGGATTCACAAAAAACGTGCATACCAAGGAAGAGAAAGCAGGCAGGAGCATGTTTGCCAAAGACCTGCGCCCAGAAGAAGTTAAGCGCGTGGCCAAGAAGCTCAAGCAAAAAGAATTTGAGCAGAAAAAAAGAGCCAGGACACAACCCGAGCAATCCAAGCAACCCGAGCCTGAACTACAAGCACAACTACCTATTCCAGAACTGCCTGAAGAGAAAAAAGAAGACGAGCAGCGACCAGAAGAAGAAAAAGAAGAAAAAGAAGAAAAAGAATTAGGAAAAAAAGTTGCAAAAAAAGAAGAAGCAAAAAAGCAAGAAAAAGAAACAGAAAAGCCAAAGAAAAAGCCAGAACCAAAGCCTGAAAAGAAAAAACAAAAAAAGCCCAGGAAGAAAAAACCAGAAAAAACAGAAAAAACAGGCAAGCAAAAAAAGGACTTGAAAAAACAGGAAAAAGAACTGGGAAAACAAGAGAAAGCCCTGGAAAAAGAAAAAAAAGAATTAGAAAAACAGCGCCAGGCACTGGAGCAGGACAAGATAAGGATTAAGGGACAAATTGATAAGTATGAGTTCAAGGAGAAGCAATTAAGAAAACAACAAGCAGACCTGGAGCAGGAAAGAAAAAAGTTTGAGAAAGAACGCTCAGAAGCCAGGGAACTCCTGGAAAAGCTGCCTCAGATGCGCAAGGATTATGGCAACCTGGACAAGCGGATGAAGAAGATATACAAGGACATTGAGAAGCATGAAAAACTAGAAGAAGAAATAAAAGAAAAACAAGAAATCCTAAGCCAGGCCCAGGAAAGGCTGGAACAAACAAGAAAGAAAATAAAAGAACAGGGATTCTCACAATACCTCAGGGAAGAAGCCAGTGCAAAACCCAGGCCAGCTCTGAAACCATCAGAACCAGAAGAAAAAGACATATTACAAGCCTCGCACCTTGAGCTGTACAACATGATAGACAAGTGCAAATCCCTGATAATGGACAGGAACTTTTCAGAAGCCAAAAAAACCTATATGGACTTAAGAAATGCGTATAACACTGCCAAGCTTAAAAAGGTTGAAAAGGATTCGCTGTACACCGCCATCCGCGAGTTATACGACGACATCAAGCTCGCAGAAATAGAAGAATAGAGAATAATAAAAAAAAGGGTAAGAGCTTACCCATCATTATTTTTCTCGCAACTAATAATATTGTCCTTGACCGAGAACCTGGAGCCAAGGAATTTCTCAGCCACATAAATATTAGATTCTGAATGTCTGGTAACCTTGTTGGTGCTCAGCAAACCGCTGGTAAACGCCATAAAAGGAATCATCTGGTCTGCCAGGAAGTGGTCAGTTGCTGCCCTGCTCTTAATAACCCCTGCCAGGCTCTCAGCAGCCTCCTTGCCAACAACCTCTGCCTTTTTCCCCCTCTCACCCAGGCAATCCCCGCCGAGAATGATAGGGTTCTGAAAATCAATTTCCTCATCACCAAAAACAGCCCACAGCGTAATGCCAGAACCCGTGCACAAAGCATTAGAATACTCAATCTTAATATTCACAGGCGCCTGAAACTCATCAAGCATCATCTCAGCGCTCTTAGCCTGCCTCTCAGCCACGCCAGCCTTTTCAAGGTCACGGCTCGCATGACTCACACCCCTTATCTGCAGCAGGCTCTTCCTCTCCATCAAAAGCACTGACAGGCGCTCATCATTACTATCACCATCACTATCATTACTGCCCTGCCTGCCTTTTAATCCAACCCTTATTTCTCCGCCGCCCCGCGGATAATAACCCCTGTTAAAAAGATTAGCCTCAACCTCAGCATAACGGTTCATCTGCGGAAGAAACACGAACTTAAAATAGTCAAACGGCTGAGACCACTTAACATCAGTGCCGCCAATAATATGAAAAGATATTTTTTTGCCTGAGAAAATGCTCGGCAACAGCAAAGACTGTAATAATAAGGTAGCTGAACCAGCAGTGCCAATATCAATCTTATACCTGCCAGGCCTGACCTCTCCTGGCTTAAAGCTCAGCTCTGTGCTCCCAATAAAATGGCCCTTGACCTCTGCATTGCACAAGTCCTTGGCAGCATTAACAGCAGCCAGGTGCTGGGGTGCTAAGCCCGGGTTCTTCCTGTTCTTCCTGATATTCCTTATCCTAAAACCCCTGCCAGAAGCAATGCTCAAAGCAAGGCCCTGCCTGAGAATGGCCCCGCCACCCTCACCGTGGCTACCATCCAACTCTATTAATGCCATGATAAGACTGGTAAAGCGGGCTTTGTATAAAAAAGTATTCTTCTGAAGTTCTCTTCCGGAGTCCTGCACAAACCTACCAGTCAAACTCCTCAAGTGAATCCTGTATGTCCTTGATTTCTGAGTGATTAATCTCGGAGTCCAGGTCCTCAATCCCTGATATTTCCTGGCTCAGGGAATCTTGTCCTGCTGAGTTACCTGAGTTACCTGTTCCTGTGCCTGTTCCCTGTTCCTCCTCGTCACCAATTCCACTGCCATCAGGTTGTGCCTTGGGAGTCGTGCAACCAGCAATTATTAAGCTTGCCAGTGAAAGCACTAGGATAATGGTTAAGGTCTTGTTCATCTTTTACTCACCCGCCTCATCATCTTCCTCTGCAACTATCTCGACTTCTTCTTCCTCCTCAATCGCATCAGGGTCAAAGCCTTCGCCGCTCAGATTTATCTCCTTAACCATCTCCATCAGCACGCGGTGAGCATCTTTCAGGTCCTGATGAGCCTCTCTGGTAAGGGCCTGGGCCTGCTCAAGAGCATCTTTTGCTCCCTCAACATCTCCATCAGCCCTGAGATCCTTTACCTGTTCAAAGAGTTCATTAGCTTCTCCCAGCTTGTCCCTTGCCTGATTAATATAATCACTAAACTCATCAAGGAGCTCTTCTAATTCAGTTATGTCTGACCCCTTCTCCTCAAGCCTTTCCAGCACAGTCTCAAGCCTTTTTTCAAGCAGCTCGCTTCTCACAAATACACCTCTGACCTTGCCCCACACAACTCTTTCTGCATATCTGAAACCAGCATAATTAATTTCCTTCCACACATCCCTTACTGCTTCCACGACCAGGTCAACTTCTTCCTTGGCAGACGCATCTCCTGCTTTTGCTTTGGCGTCTTCTAATTCATGTATGAGCTCATCAAGCTTCTCAACAGCTTCCTCAGCCTCGGACTCATCCATGTTTTCTGAGCTTTGCACCTTGCTCTTAACCTTTTCCAGGTATTGGATAAGCCTGTCAGCAATAGCCAAGAGGTTCTCTTTTGCCTTCTCAAGAACCTGTTCTTCAAGCCCAGAGCAGTCCTCGCCGCTTTCCTCACACTCTTCTAAATCCTGTTTCAACCCCTGGAACTCGCTCCTGATTCTGTGCTGCGCCTGCTTGACCTGCACATATTTCTCCTTAGCTGTTAAAAAAGCGTTCTTGGCCTGGAGCACCACTTCCGCTGTAATGTTCCTAGCTCTGATGAGTTGTTTGACCTTGACTTTTTTCACAACCCAGTTCTTTGCTTGTTCTACGCATTCATCTGTATTGTTCAGGCACTGACTGAGCCTTGCCCTGTCCAGCTTCTCAAGAACCTCTGCTTTTGAAGGCAGAACCTCTAATATGTTCTCTACCCTCGCAGCCTGAACTGCTGTCAGCCTTTTAATTCCCTTAGCCCTTATAAGCATGCTAATGCCAGAGGATTCACTCCCATTTTCATTATCCTCTTGCTCTTGGTCTTGTGCACTGCTCAGGATTCTGGGCTTGGTCTTAACACTGGCAAAAGATGCTGCGCAAGCCGCCCTAATCCTCGCCTCATCCACTTCAGGATACGCCTCACTGAGATTGTTCACGCACTCTGTAGAGCTCTTTGCCCTTACCCTAATCTTTACTATGTTGCGAAGCCGGGCATTTGTAGTCGCTGATATGCCGGCATTGTTTTGTCCGCTATCTGCCTGCTCTAGTTCAATCTCAACTTCAACTGATTCAACATCAGTGTCAGAACTATCATTATCATCTTCTCCCCGCACTGTCAATGGTACAATGCTCAGGACAAACATTAATAATATTATTGCGCTCCAAACCTTGTTTGCATCGGTCTTCATCTTGTTTACCTCCATGAAATCCTTTACTATTTTGCTATATTTTTTTTATCTTTGGTTCTAGTCAGCCTCTTTTATTTATAAACATACTTTCCAAAGGTTTACGCCTGAAGAAAAGAATTGCTCTGAAAACCCGGAATTCACAGGTTTAAAACTTTACAAAGCTTTATTTGCAAAAACTTTTTATATCATCCCAGTCTCTTGGTTTTGCATGAAAAAGGGGTTAATGACATGGTTTTTAGTAATAATCTTCTTATTCGCTTTGTTAATCACGCCTTTGGTTCTTGGCGCCGGTATTCACGGCAGGATATTTGATTACAGCCTTGGCTTGGCAGAGAACAGTATTATAATGATTAACACTGTGCCTGAGCAGAAAGTGGTGAGTGTTGACGGCTCTTATTCTTTTAATGTGCCCCAAGGCGAGTACACTGTTACTGCTGTGCTCAAGGACGAGCTCGGCATTGTAAGATACTTTGTGACCGAGAACATATCCATAGTTGACGACGGCGACTATGTAAGAGATCTTGTGTTGTTCCCTTCTGAGGAAATGGATGAGCTGGGATTAGAAGAGGACCTGGCACAGGATCTGGAGCAGGAAGCAGAAGACGCGCAGATGCCTCTTATGAGCAGGATTCTTATATCTCTTGGCTTGCTCTTGGCGCTTGGCTTTATTATATGGCTTGCAATCCGGGACAAGGATAATAAGAGAGACCTGACAGGCATGTTAGAACTGGAGAAGCAAGGTGATGATGAATTGAATCGCCTGCTTGCATTCATAAAAAAGCATAAGCGCGTAACTCAGAAACAGGTCAGAAAAACATTTCCCATGTCAGAAGCCAAGATAAGCCTTATGATAACTGACCTTGAAAGCCAGGGCAAAGTCAGGAAGATTAAGAAGGGCAGAGGAAATGTTATTATTTATGTCAGAGAATGAGTTTTTTTCTTTGCAAAACGAAACATTTAAATACTTCTATAACAACTAGTATGGTAATAACACAACTAGGAGTTATTTTTATGAATGCTTGCAACGGTTTACAACAACCCACTATATACAAGGCCGTAGAAATAAAAAGGCTAGAACCAGTAGTAATAGAGGTGGCAGAAGCAGACGGAACAATCTGCTTCCACCTCATATTATTCGAGCTAATCTGCAATATAAACTGCACACACAAGGAAATCCTGATAGACGGCGAAGTACAGGAAACAGTGTATGAGAAAACCTACAGGCAAGCCAGCTTCTAAACACAAATTCTACTTTAACTGTTTCTATCCTAAATGCCCTACTACACTTTGCTCGGTTTAAAAATCACTCACAAAGTTTCGTCGCGCCGACCTTCATTAACATTCAGGTCAATTGTGGCGGCGACGTACATTTAGAATATAGCCTACTTTAGCTTGGGTAGCAAAAACCTGTAAACCACGTCAGTGGTCTGCTCAACAGAATTATTAGTAGTATCAACCACCAAGTCATAATGATTAACATCAAAAGGATTCACACCATACAACTTCTCAT
>CAYRRQ010000039.1:0-8483 GCA_964426715.1 uncultured Methanosarcinales archaeon | reverse complement strand
AAGAATTGTTTTCAGGCTCTGAATCCTGCTGTCCAGGCCTGCGCTTGCTTCCATGCCAATAAAGCCTTTTTTTTGAAGCTTAAGAAAAAGGTCTTCTGCTATTATCAGGTCTGCTTCGACTATGTTAAGCTCTTTTCGTCTCATCTGCTTGGCATGGATTACTGCCCTGCAAAAAAAGTCCCTGGCAGGATAAGAGAACATCATCTTAACATCATTTAATTTATTTCTTGAACAGGCCTTTGTAGTGCTTTTTGCCCTGCTCTGGCATTTCAGGGCTTGGCTGCTGGCCTTCTAATCCCCTGGGCGGAGGAGGAGGAATATCGTCTGTGTCATTAACTGAAAAAGGCCTTGACTGACTTACACCCGGGCGCTGGGATTGTGGTGTTTGCGAGAAGTGCTGGGGCTCTGGAACGCCTGGCCCTGGTCTGTTGGTCTGCGGCGTGGAAGTCCTTGGAGTGCTTGAGGTGCTGGTGGTGCTCAAGCTGCCCACACTCTTGTCAGGCCCTTGTTTTTTCAGATCTTTTACCATGTCTGCAACTGCGACGATTCCCTCTGCTATCTGCTCGTTCTGCTCTTTAATACCCTTCATCTCCTCGAGAGGATTGACTTCTGAGTAATACCTGGCCATGTCCTCATCTGCCTTATTAAAGATGCTTATGAGCTTGTTAACGCTGTGATTAAGATTGTTCACTGCTTCTAAGAGGTCTTCTCCTTCTCTTAGCTCTCCAAAAGGGTTTTTTTTCAGGTGCTCAATCTCTTTTTTAAGCATTTCTACTTCGTGCCTTGGAAGCAGTTCGTATTCTTCCTCGTCTGCCAAAGAACAAAACACCTCTTTTTTTCTCTTTATCTTTTCTTAACCATATTTCAAATATATTACAAAACAAACCCGGGGTTCTGGCTTTATATAATTTACTATTTTCAGGGGTTTATTTAAGACTTTATCGTAAAATACGTCGCTGCCTTCAGTTGCAACGTTTACTCCCTTTGTAATATGCAAAGCGTTGTATGTTCAAAAAGAGAAGTTTTTGTAAACTTGCAAGGCTCGGCGAGACTTTGCAAAGCAAAGACGAGTAGTAATTTTGCGATAATGGCCTTTGCTCACATACTGCCAGGCGGCATTCCCACAGGCATCTGGGACTGTCCGCCCCCTCCGCCGCCTTGTTTTCCGCCGGCTATCACATCATCAATTCTGAGTATCATTACAGCCACTTCTGTTGCTGAGCTCACAGCCTGGGTCTTGATTTTAAGAGGCTCAATAACCCCTTTTTTCCAGGCATCCATGATTTTTCCTGTGAACACATTTATGCCCGCCCATTTCTGCTTCTTGTCATGCGCTGCCCTTAACTCTGTAAGCACATCAATAGGGTCTAAGCCAGCATTCTCCGCCAGGGTCCTGGGAATTATCTCAAGAGCCTGGGCAAACGCCTTTACTGCCAGCTGCTCCCTGCCGCTGAGGGACTCTGCGTATTTCAGGAGCTGCTTGCTCAACTCGATTTCAGGCGCTCCTGCGCCTCCAACAGCCTTGCTGTACTTTAACCCAGCTATGGTGTCACCTATAGCATCTTCCACAGCCCTCTTAACCTCGTCTATCACGTGCTCTGTGCTACCCCGTACCAGCAGGGTAACTGCCTTGGGGTTCCTGCAATCCATCACATAAGTCATGGATTCATCACCTATTCTCTTTTCCTCTACAACCCCTGCTCTCCCAAGGTCCTTTGAGGAGAGCTCATTCAGGTCGCTCACAATATTTGCTCCGGTGGCCTTAGCCAGTTTCTCCATATCGGTCTTGCTGATTCTCCTCACAGCAAAGAATCCTTTTTTTGCAAGGAAGTGATTGGCATTGTCATCAATACCTTTTTGGCAGAATAACACATTGGCACCACTCGCACTTATCTTGTCAACCATCTTTCTGAGCATGCCCTCCTCCATGTCTAGGAATTCCTGCATCTTAACAGGGTCTGTGATGTTAATCTTGGCGTCCAGCTCAGTGTTCTTAACCTCCAGGGCAGTGTCAACAAGGGCAATCCTTGCCTTTTCAACTCTCTGTGGCATTGAGGAGTGAACCCGCTCCTTATCCAGGACTATGCCCTCTATTAATTCAGAGTCCTCTACTCCTCCACCAACCTTCTTCTCAATCTTGATGTCAGCCTTGTCAACTACAAAACCATCGCTGTTCTTTGTAATAATCCTCTTCACGCCCCTGACAACCAGGTCTGCAAGCAAGTCTTTGGAACTCTCAGCGCCCTTGCCAGTCATAGCAGTAATTGCAATGTGCTTGAGAAGCGCGCTGTCTGACTCCTTTACATCCTCTGAGAAAGTGTTAAGAAAAACCTTGGCCTTCTCACCTGCCATCCTGTAGCCCTTGGCAATAATAGTGGGATGAATCTCCTGGTCCAACAAGTCCTCTGCTTTTTTTAATAGTTCGCCAGCCAAGACAACCGCCGTGGTAGTGCCGTCGCCGACCTCGTCCTCCTGGGTCTTGGCAATCTCCACCATCATCTTAGCACTGGGATGCTCAATATCCATCTCCTCAAGTATTGTAACTCCGTCATTAGTCACAGTAACATCTCCCATGCCATCCACAATCATCTTGTCCATTCCCTTGGGACCAAGAGTTGTTCTTACAGTCTCAGCCACGAGCTTGGCAGCGCTTATGTTAAGCCTCTGAGCGTCCCTGCCAGAAGTCCTCTTAGTATCCTCAGGCAGGATAAAAACAGGCTGTATATCTCTGCTGTTAGTCATCAAAAATCACCTCCTGATTTTTGGGACTTCAAAAAATTTTGTTTTTTGTTAGTCATATTAAAACCACCTCTAATCAGTTTTTAGCAAAATATCATCCTTTAAGTGCTGAAAAGAATTCAGAAGGGATTTAAAAAATTTATGGAAGCATGATTCTGCGAAATTCAGGAAGCAACTGGCTCATGGATTCAATTCTCTCAGGAATCTTAATAATCCTGTCTTCTTTATCTTCCCAAAAACTCAACCATCTTAAATAATATGAGCCTTCTAGCTTTAGATGATAGAGAAGACTGCTTATCTTCTCCTCTTTCTCTTTCAGGTTGGCAACTATGAGGCCGTGCTCAAGCCCGCCCATCCACGAGGAGTTTGGCAATAGGCCGTTTCCCACCAAATAGCCCTTAAACAAGTGATATGAAAAATGAGCACTGGGCGTTATGACTGCCTGCTGAATAAAAGGAAGATTTATTACTCTTTTATAGCTAGGGGTTTCTTGTTTTTTACTTTCTTCCTTAAGCAGTTTGTCAATAGTCTCATAACCAAATCTGGCATGGATCTCATCCGGTCCGTCAGGAGGCTCAACATACTTATCCCCGGGGCCGGCCATTCTGCCATACATTCTTGACTCCTTGATTAATATTTCGCTCATAACAAAAACAAATACAAAAAAGCCATATAATAATCTTACGCACAGATGTCCGGTGTGGAAATGCCGCTATAAGTCATTTTCCACAACCTTTATTAACAACCGACTCTTAGCATTTCTTATGAAGTTTTCATTGAGGTGGGCGGTTTTTATAGCAATCATTCTTGTTGTGTGCAGCCCAATAACTGCATTGGAGGAGCTCACAGATTTTGTTAATGATGAGGCAGGTGTTATAAGCCCAGCGTACGAGCAGCAGATAAGCAGCTTGCTCTACGAACTCAAGATTAACACGTCTGTTGAGATGGCAGTAGCCACAGTTAACACAACCGAAGGAGTTCCTATAGAGGAGTACTCCCTTAATCTTGCTCATGATGTGCTTGGAGAAAAAGAAAAGGATAATGGACTATTAATCCTGCTCGCAGTTGAGGACAGGGCTTACAGGATAGAAGTAGGCTATGGTCTTGAGCCGGTTATTAATGACGCCCTGGCAGGCAGGATTGGGCGGGAGGTCATGGCTTCAGGCTTTGCTGAGGGCAACTATGAGCAGGGCCTACTGGACGGAGTAAAAGCCTTGGATGCTGTTATCAGGGGAGATGAGTCCTGGGAGACCATTGGGAGCGACGCCTCAGCAGGTAGCACGTCTAACGGCTCGGTCATGCTCAGGCTGGGCATGTGGGGCTTCTTCCTTTTTATCATAATCATAGGCAATGTTGTCGCGTCTTACAAGTATGCTAAGAAGAAGAACAATGAGAAGCTGAAAAAAGGCGAGAAGCCAGGCGCAGGGGATTTCATAGCAGCCATGGTAATAGCGAGCATGTTTGGCAGGGGCGGACGAGGCAGAGGAGGCTTTGGAGGCTCTGGCGGCATAGGCGGATTCGGAGGTTTTGGCGGAGGAGGCTTTGGAGGCGGTGGTTTTAGCGGCAGGTTTTGAAATAATTTATAAAATTCAAATTATTCCGAGGTGAAGAAGATGGGCTTGTTCAAGAAAAAAAAAGCAAAAAAAATGTATTTGAATGAAAAAGACCCGGTTATTGACTGTCCCAGATGTAATGTCAAGATGGTTAAACAGACAAAAATGGGCGTAACAATTGACAAGTGCAAGAAATGTGACGGCATCTGGCTTGATGGAGGAGAGATTGAAAAGATACTGGCTAAGATTGCTGAGGAACAAAAAAAGTTTGAACAAAAGAAAAAGAAATGAGGTGATTTTATGGCTAAAAAGAAAAAACTTAGTGGCGGGGCAATTGCCGGCATTGTTGTGGCAGTTATTGTTGTAATTCTTGTCTTATGGATAATTGGAGCATACAATGGCCTGGTAAGAGCAGATGTTAATGTTGACAATGCCTGGGCTCAGGTAGAGACTGCCTATCAGAGGAGGGCAGATCTCATTCCTAACCTGGTAGCGACTGTGCAGGGAGCAGCAGATTTTGAGCAGGAAACCCAGACTCAGATTGCGGAGCTCAGAACAGCGGCAACAGCAGCAAAACAGGCATGGGACAGTGCAGAGACCCCTGAGCAACAGGTGGCTGCAGCCAACCAGATGGAAAAAGTGCTCGCAGGCTTCCACTCACTGAACATCAACGTGGAGAGATACCCTGATTTGAAAGCCACCACTAATTTCCTGGCTTTGCAGGACGAGCTTGCAGGCACAGAGAACAGGGTAAATATTGAGAGGAAGAGGTACAACGATGCTGTGAGCGTGATTAACAAGAAGGTAAGATTCTTCCCAACAAACATAATCGCTGGCATGTTCGGCTTTGAAAAAAAAGAATTTTTTGAAGCAGAAGAAGGAGCAGAAGAAGCGCCTGTTGTTGAGTTTGAATAAAAATAATAATAAAAATATTTTTTTATAATTATTTCCTTATGTTATTTTTTTCTTATTTTATTTTTTTAGTTATTTTTTATTTTCACAGACTATTTCCACAACCTTTATTAAGTATTAGTCTCATTCTCTTATGCTATGGTATCCGAGGAAGAACTAAAGAATATGAGCCCTGAGGAGATAGCTGAGTATCAGAAGAAGAACTGTGTTTTCTGCAAGATTATCAAGGGTGAGATTCCGAGCAAGCAAGTGTTTGAGGACGACAAGATAATATGCATTCTCGATATAAACCCGGCTGTAAAAGGCCACTGCCTGGTAATGCCCAAGGAGCATTATCCTATACTGCCAGTAATACCCTCTGATACCGCTGCTCATATGTTCAGGACTACCAAGCACTTGGTCAAAGCCTTAAAACAGGGTGTGGTCGCGCCAAGAACAACTGTGTTTGTGGCTAACGGAGCAGTCGCAGGACAGCAAAGCCCGCACTTCTTATACCACTTAATCCCACGCGAACAAGGCGACGGCCTGAACAACTTTGATATTCCATCCAATGAATTCAATGAAGAGGATGTGAAGAAACACCTCTCTGATTTCAAGGCCAAAATCACAGCCATGATGAACCAGTACAAATCAAGTGTAAAAAAAGAGACAAACACCAAGACGCCTGCCCGGCCAGAACCCCAGACCGAGGAGCAGCAGACTGAAATACAAGAAGTAAAAGAGAATCCGGAGCTAGAAGTAGAGGAAGCGCCCAAGCCTAGAGTCAAGCAAAACCTGGCAAGATTTATTGATAGCAACCCTAATGTTAAGAACGCAATAATGGAAAACCCTGAGGATTTTAAAAAACAGCTTGAGAACAATCCTGAGCTCAAAAAAGCTTTCCAAGGAATCAATATTAACAAGTTATCAGCTGCTCTTAAGAGCATACAAACCCAGAAGGAATCATAAGCCATAAAAAGATTATAAAAAAGGAGAAAATAATGGATTGCGCAATCTGCGAAAAGATAAAAGAGAAAAAAGCGCTCATAGTATACGAGGACGAGGCATTAATAGCTGTGCTGCCCTCAAAACCCGTGGTTCCAGGCCATGTAAAGGTCATGCCCAAAAAGCATTACTCCAAACTGGATGAGATGAGCGAGGAATTAGTGCAGGACATCTTCTTCCTGGCCAACTTTGCATCATCAACCAGTTTTGAAGTGCTGCAAGCACACGGAACCAACATCATACTTAATGAAACAGACGAGCACCTGTGCATTGATATCATCCCAAGAAAAGAAGACGACAACCTGGAGTTCATGTGGAAGCCCAAGCAGTTGCCACCAGAAGAAATGGATGACGCGCATAAGAACATTAAGGACAAGGCTTTTGTCATAGGCAAGACAAGCATTGAGGAACAAGCAGGAGCAAAGCAGGCAAGCCCTGATGATGCAGAGCCAGGAGCGTCTGAAGGCAAGGAAGAAGTCATAAAAGTGCCTGACGAGGACAAGACCAACTACCTGATAAAGCACTTGCAGAAAATTCCCTGAATTCTCTTAAATCTCTTAACAGCAACTACTTTCTGGGAATCCATTAGAACAAATAAACCAGCCAGTTGCCAAACATCAAGGTTAGAACATAAGCTATTAGGAAGCTGGGAACAAAAGGCAGGCCAACTTTTACAGCAACACTTCTTATCCTGTGCCTCTTTAGTGCTTGTATCTGCTTCTTGGTAACTCCTGTCTTGCTGGGCTCAAGAATAATCTTGTTTTTCTTCTTCACAGGCCTGACCACCCAGTCCCCCTCTGTCAAATCATTCACTCTTATCTTCTTAATCATGGTCTTCTTCTCGACCACACTTATAAAGTTCCACAAGTAGACCAACAGGAATACCATGACTAGGAACAAGAACAGCACGGTTGCCTCATAACTTTTGACTGCCAGGAAAAATCCCAGGCTTGCCAACCCCAACACCAAGAACAATATCCTGATTATTATCATCTGCTTAGTCCTGAGCCTCTCTTCAAAAGCCTTTTTAAAAACCTTGAGATTAGCAGCTGCCTTGGCTATGCTGAAAACAATCCCATAAACAGCTCCCACAAACAAAATGTTAATCATGAATATGAGCAGCAAGGGCAGGCCCCCAGCGAATTCTGATGCGCCCACACCTATAAGCGCGGATAATCCTATGATAAGCTTGCTGTCACCGCCGCCCCACTGACCCGTGTAAAACATGAGCAGTCCTATGACCAAGCCAACTCCCAGGCATAGCAGAGCATTAAGAAATATGTGGGGGTAGCCGTGGAAAAGGCTCATAATAAGAGCGCTTCCCAGGGCAAAGCTTGTAAGAGAATAGTTCAGCCAGTCAGGAACCTCCCTGGTCCTGATATCTGTTATACAAGCAATTATTAATGCCAGCAACCCGGCCCCGAACAATACAAGTGTAAACCTGAACATAAACTGCTTAAAGAAGCGAAGGATTTAAATATTTATCTGTAATCACATTTTTACATCGCTTTTTTACAGGTGGGCTTAGTGGTTGATATTCCAAAAGTAATAACTGGCAAGAGTTCTAGAAATAATGAACCTATACACATCGCTGTCAACACTCTTGGCGTCAAGAAATGGGCTGACCAAGAAGGTAAAGAACTCAGCGAGGCAGTTGAGAAACACACAGAACTACTAGACGACCTCATCGACCTCCAGCTAAAAAACAACACACGGGTATTAACCATCAATCTTGAACACCAGGGTATGATAAAATACCTCAAAAAATACTTTGAGAAGCTACTGGGTGACAAGCGCATACACGAAAACCAGGTCCGAGTGTTCATAATAGGCCAGTGGTACGAGTTTGACTCCGAAATATCAGAGACATTTAAGAAACTGATAGAGGAGACCAAAGAGTATGACAAGTACTTCCTTAATTATTGCGTGAACTATGACGGCCAGCAAGAAGTTCTCGGCGCAATCAGGCTGTTAACCCGCAAAATCCTGTCTGACAAGCTAAAAGAAGAAGAGCTCACACCAGAAGCAGTTAAGCAAAGCCTTTACACCTCCTACTTCCCGCCACCAAGAATAATTATTGAGCCAGGAACCAAGTACTCAGGCCTGTTGTTATGGGATTCAAAAGAAGCATTAATCTTTTTCACACAAGAACCATGGTTGTTATTTGAGAAAAAAAATTATGAAAAAGCAATAAGCTTTTATAAAAAGCAAAAACCAAAAAAAAAAGATTAAGAAATCAAGAAATCAACAACCTCGCCCTAAAGGACGAGGTATGTTAGTACAAAAAAGCATAAA
>CAYRRQ010000038.1:0-8625 GCA_964426715.1 uncultured Methanosarcinales archaeon | reverse complement strand
GGAGTTCAGGATTAATAATGCCGAGGTTCTTATCAGGGAGAAGATTAATGAGGACCAGCTTATAGATATAATTGAGGATAACAAGGCGTATATGCCTGCTGTTATTGTCCTGACCAAGGGAGACTTGGTCTCTAGGGAAAAGGCGGAGGACCTGAAAAAAGGAATTGGTGCTGATTTGGTTGTTAGTGCTGAGAAGAACTTGGGAGTTGAAGAGCTTAAAGAGATGATTTTTGACAGGCTGGGCTTTATCAGGATTTTTCTTAAGCAGCCAGGCAGGGAAGCTGACATGAAAGTTCCTCTTATCATGCACAAGAACTGCACTATCAGGGATGTTTGTGAAAAGCTTCACAGGGATTTTGTGAGCAAGTTCAAGTTTGTGCGCATCTGGGGGCCTAGTGCCAGGTTTGACGGACAGAAACTGCTTTCTCTGAGGCATGTGCTGAAAGATGAGGATGTTCTTGAGATTCATTTGGTTTGATTATTATTTGATTTTGGTTTAATTATATGATATAGCATGATATAGAACAATTTATAAATCACTGCTTGTTTTCTGATTGTTACCTTTTTAGAGGAGTTAGAATGGAAGTTATTATTCCTGGTGAAAAAGCAAGAAAACTGTATGATAAGAGGGCCAGGCCGCTTGCAGGGCTGACAGTGGTTGGGAACGGGCTTAGCTGGAACGGCTTAAAGAACAAGGTTGAAAAAGGACCTAATCTGATAGTGGCCAACCACCCTGGGATTTACAAGGACATCGGCTTGTTAATTGCCTTGTATCAGAGGCAGCTGTTTTTTCTGGCTAACAAGGAAATATTTACAAAAAAAGATTTTGATAAATTAATCAGAAACAGTGTTAATATGATTTGTAAAAAGAACTTTCCCTCGTTTGGTCTTTCCATAGGGAATAATTTTAATTTTTTTTCAAGTGCGCTTAGATTAGGTATTGTTAAATATGTATCCTCAAGAATAGCAGACGTAGGCTCTATACCGGTCAGCATAAACGGAAAAAACAGTAACTCGGGTTACAAGCAGATAGTCGAGAAATACCTGCTTAACAACCTCGCAGTCGTAGTCATGCAGCCTAATAAAGATGAGAATGTCAGCAGGTATGACAAGTATAATAAGGAGATTAAAGAATTCCGTTATGGCGCATCCAAGATAGCTTATAACATGAAAACAAAATACGACCTTGACATACCCGTAACTCCCATAAGCATAAAAGGAACCTCAGGCTTTTTTTTCGAGCCTCTGGGCAGGATAAAAGTAAACATTGGAGAACCCATCTATATTTCTGAAAAGAAGTACTGGGAAAAAGCAAATCCTGTAAAGAATTTTAAGGAAGGGCTTGAGCAAATCGTTGTTGAATTATACCATGACTTCAAGTGATACCTCTAATGATTATGCGATTATGCGGATTTGATTATGTGGATTTCGTGATGTTCAGATATCCAGGACAACCTCAATAACAACCTTGTCTTTTTCTTTTTTAACGCTCATCTCAGAATAAGTAACTGACTTGATATTGCCCTTAACATCATAGTTCTTGTAATTATCGCCCAGTGCTGTGCACTGCAATGAATATTTGTCATTATCCTTTTTTATCTTCATGTCCTTTATTTCGCAGAAAATAATTCCTTCTGTGTCCAGCAGATACAATAACTCTTCAAGGTAGTCATAGAGCAGGGATTCAAGCCTGTTAGCACTAATCATTATCTTCTTCTCAAACCTCTTCTTCATCTTGCTCGTATCTGTCAAGAAGTCAAACCCAGCAATAGCAGTGTTAATAAAGGCTTGTTCAAGGGTCCTGCCATAAGCTCTTATCTTGAGGTCTGCTGTGTGATCCAGGTATTTGTATCTCATTGTCTCCCACCATAACATGCATTTTCAATAAGTCATTATCTGGGCGTTCTCATCGGGCTCTTCATCAGAATCAGTCTTGTCCTCGCTGCCTATGCTCTCGTCATCATCTGAGCTGCCTAGGACGGGAGTGTCTCCGAACATGCTGGACATACCGCTCGCAACATCCTGGTTGTTACCGTCCAGGCCGCTCCCTTCATAGCCTGTGTCAGACTCAACAATCCTTTTTAATAACTCAATAGCTTTCTTAATATCCTCTGCTGAATCCTTTTTTGTATCGATTTTGATCTCCATTAAGTTTTCCTCTAACCTTTTCGCCCATTCGCAGGAAATGCCCTACTCCACTCACTTCGTGAGCTACGCCGCGCCTTGCAAGTTTACAAAAATTTCCATTTTTGAGCATTCAAAGCTTTGTATGTTACAAAAAAACAAAAGCAAACATTGCAAATGAAGGCCGCCACGATCATTTCCATCTAAATAAACTCAACTTCTAATTCGAGCGCGTCAAAGGTCGGGTACTCAGTAACAACTGCTTTTCTCACTTGGTTTGCTTTTATCTTCTTAGCAATCGCCTTGCTTGTTACTAATCTTAATTTGTTCTCATCAACCTTTATCATGTCAGCAGGTATTTTTTCCTGTCTTATTATCTTGTTCTTTATGGTTCTTAGCTTATTTAAGATTTTCCTTTTCTGGCCTGGTTTTAGCCTGCCCAGGTTTTCATGATACCCAAACCCAGGGCTTAGCTCAGGAAGGTAGATTGCTCCTCTTAGCAGCATACCCTGCTTTGTAACAATATCAAACTTTTGCCTTGTATTCTCTGCTCTTCTAAGAATCCTCTTAGCGAGCTGAACCCTGTCTTTTAGCTTGCACGTGCAGTAATGAGTTCTTACTCCTTTACCAGCAGCATACCGGATTAGTTTTTTTGCAAGCACCTCGCTGCCCTTAATCGCGTACGAGACCTTGTTCTTGGTATTAACATTCTTTTTCCTGCGCCACACAGCATTGTCCGCGAGCTCAAGCTCATTAATATTAAGAAAATCAACTTTGCCCTGGATATAATCAATCAGTTTTTTTGTCTGCCTTTCTTTTCTAGGAATCGCAGGAATCTCAACACCAACATCCCAATCAAAATCTTTTTCTTTTGCCAAGTCTATCTTTTTCCACTCAGCCGGATTGTTAAGGTCTGGATGAAACCTTATCTCGTCAAGCCCTGACTTAAAGAGTCGCTCCAGGCTCTTCTTGTTCACCAGGCTGGGAGGCGTGTACAAGTGGATGTGGAAGTTCTTTCCAAATTCTTTTTTTAGTTTTCTTATTGCAAAGCAGGTGTTCCATAACTTCATTAACGGGTCGCCTCCTGTCATGCCGGCTCCTCTTGCTTTGCACGCCATGGCTTCCTCTATGATTTGGTGTATGTTAGTGACAGGCCTCTCATTGGCATAAGTAACGTCCTTGTAGAGCTTCTTGTCAGACACAGGGCAGAAATCGCATCTCCTGGGGCAGAGTCCGGTTATGAACAATACAAGCTTTTCCCCTCTCACACACTGCTGGCAGCCCTTTGCAAGCCTGCCTGCTCTCCACGAATAATATTTGGTTTTAAGAATTTTCATCTGCAGAAGGAAAGGTTTATGGTTTAATAAAACTTATGCTGAGTTCCGTATTTCCTGAATAATTTCCGGATTTTTTTTGATTACAAAAAAGCATACCTCGTTGTTTACAGCGAGGATTGGTCTTCTTTTTTGAACCAACCCCCTCGCTCAATGCTCGTTTATGCTTTTTTGTACTAACATACCTCGTCCTTTAGGGCGAGGTTGTTGATTAGTTATTTATTTGAGTAGGTTTGTATCCCTTTAACAATGTTTTACACAAAAAAGAAGTCCTATCCCGCTGGACTAACTAAAAAGATAAAAAGAGTTCTCTTAATTCCCGCCTTAATTTATGGAACTATTCAAGCAGGAGAACACATCTCTGACATGATAAACAGACCTGACATTTATTATAATAATATAGATAAGGGAATAGAGTTATTGAAGAAGCAAGATTCGCAGATAAATCAATTGGAGAGAAAGCTTAGAGATTTAAAAGAAAATAAGGAAATATGTGGTGAGAAGTACACATAAAGAATGATTAAAACTAACTTACGGTTTTGTAAATATTTTTAAATAATGCTGATGAAAAAATATTAATAACCTCTTATAATCCTTTGAATATAATATGGATAAAAATGACTTGATTGCAGATATAATGATTGCTGTAAGTCTTATCTATGGCGGGATTTACCTTAACAAACACATAAATGAAATGTACAGACCAAGTGATAAGACAAGTAAATTTTTAGTTAATAGAGAAAACAAAGAAAGAGATATTACCTTTAAAAATAAAGAGAAGGTATTAAAGATTTGGAGTTTCTTGCCAGAACATCAGATTACGAAGAAGCATGGGACTGTCTTCCTATGATGAATATGTGGGTGGAAACAGGATATAAAGAAACTCATAAACACTTAAAATGTCAATCTTCAAATAATAGTAAGAAATATTTTTTTTCAAAACACGATAAAGTTATCTCATATCGCCCATATGTGAGAAAACTTATGAGAGAAAACAAAAACATAATATTCTATCATATTCATCCTTGGACAAACCTTAAGATACTACTCGAGATCTTCGAGGAACAGAATACAGAACTTAAAACCATGATAGAGGATATCGAGAATACTCGGTTTTATGGAAAGAATATTCCAAGAAAAGAAGAGTTGCTTCAGGAATGCAAATCTTTGTTAATTGAATTTGATTCTAATACGCTTAAAACGATTGTTGATGAAGCCTCTCTATTATTCATTCCTTCTTCTCAAGATTTAGAATCAATGATTCAGCAATCAGTCAAATTCAAAAAATATTA
This sequence comes from uncultured Methanosarcinales archaeon, assembly GCA_964426715.1. Classification (GTDB taxonomy): domain Archaea; phylum Nanobdellota; class Nanobdellia; order Woesearchaeales; family SM23-78; genus SM23-78. Next base: position 3,875 of record CAYRRQ010000038.1, on the reverse strand, counting down.
TCCTGAAGGCTCTATAAAATTTGCGCTGGTTTCCTTTTTAGGAAACACACAATATGGATTGACCGAGGAAGGAAGGGGGAGTTTAGGGTATATAAGCAAGCCTGCAATTAAGAAATAGTTAAAAACTAATTTTAAGAAAAAATCCGAAGTATTTGCAGAAGAGGATCTAAAAGTAAAAGCAGATTCAGAAAGAGAAGCTTATATAGAGGCTCTTGAAAGAACAGAAGAGATCATAAAAAAACTAAGCAATGAATATGTTAATATTCAATTTAAATCCTTCCGTCTTGACTAGTCATCTTCAGAAAATACGTCTGTAGTTCTGGTAAATCATCTTGCTGACTTCTTCAGCATCAAGTCCTTTTATCTCAGCAATCTTTTTAAGGCCTTCGATTATGAACCTGGGCTCATTTCTATTCACATCCTGACACGGGCTCATGTAAGGCGCATCTGTCTCTGTAAGCAACTGAGTCATGGATGCCTGCTCAACTATGAGCTGGAGCTGCTGTAACTTGTTGACAATACATGGGATGCTCATGTTCCAGCCGTTGTCAAGGATTCTCTTTACCATGTGCTTCCTTCCCATAAAGCAGTGCATGATTATCTTTTCCTTTTTCAGGGTGCTGCTCTCAAGCATTTCTATGCAGTCAAGTTCTGCCTTTCTGCTGTGAACAATGATAGGAACCTTTTTCTTCTCAGCCAGGCTTATAAGTTTCTCAAAGCACGTCCTCATCTCTTGCTTGTATTTGTCGCCGTGAGGATTGTCACCCCCTTTTTTGTAATCCAGGCCCACCTCTCCGATTGCAGCGATGTGCTGTCTGGATATGAACTCAAGCTCCTGGTCGAATTCCTGCTCTGAAGCCCGTGCTGCGTGCACAGGATAAAAACCTAGGGCAGGCTTTATAATATCATATTTTCTTGCTAGTCTCAACACTTTCCTGTTACTCTTAGGGTGCACTCCGTTGTTAACAATTGCGGCCACTCCTGCTTTCTTATTCTCCTCTATGACCCGGTCTATGTCCTTGTCATACTCTTCAAAGTCCATGTGTGCGTGCACATCAGTTATTATCATTATTAGAATTAGAAAAAACCTTGTTTTATATTGTTTTTTATTATTCTTGCTCAGTATCCTTTAAACTTTACTTTGATTACAAAAAAGCATACCTCGTTGTTTACAGCGAGGATTGGTCTTCTTTTTTGAACCAACCCCCTCGCTCAATGCTCGTTTATGCTTTTTTGTACTAACATACATCGTCCTTTAGGGCGAGGTTGTTGATTTACTCTGATTTTGAGCTCATTTTCTTAAAGCTCTCAATCAGGTCGACCATGTACTTGCCGTCTTCCAGCTTGTAGATCAGGGGCTCCTTATTTTTGAACAATTTGACCAGGTCAAGGTGATATTTGCCTGGCTTAAGTATTTCTATGCTTTCAATATCCAATACCACTGGCTTGTCAGTGTCTATCTTGTCACCTATGAGGTCGTACACGTCTTTTTCTATTTGTTTCTGCTCCTGCTTGCTCAGGGCTTCCCTCTCTTGTTTTTTCTGGACTTCTTTGAGTTTCTCCTCTTTGATATAGTAGAACATCTTGGCGCCGCACGAGCACCCCTTTAGGATTTCTTGTGAGCCGTCATCATACACTTTACCGCATCTCACGCATTGGTGTGGCATTTTATCATATTAGAATAAGCCAGGGATTTATAAATGTTTTTTATAAGAATGAAATTTTTCGCCCCAAGTTTATTTCTGTTTCTTCTTCCTCTTTTTTCCTTCGTCTGTGAGGAGCTGTATCTTGTTAGGGTCTTTCTTGATTTCCTTGATAATAGTGGCAGGCCCGATTATGGTCATGCCTCTCCTGCTGCCCAGCACCAGGTTGATGAACATTGCTCTTAACCTCTCGATTAAGGCGCTGTTCTTCTTCTCCATCTCCAGTTCTTCTATTTCTATGCCTTTGAACTTGTCGTCTATTTCTTCCATGGTCTTGCGTATGAGCTCAGACTTCTCATTGCTTCTGAGCTTGCCTTCGAGGAGCACTATCTTGTTCTCCTTGACTACCTTGATGAGCTTCTGGGTTTTCTTTTCAGAGCTCAGATGCCCGATGTCTGAGTACGGCACGAATTGCAGGGTCAGCATTTTCTTCTCCTTTTTTTATTCCTTCTTCTCCTACTTATCTTCTGGTGAGCTTGAACAAGGCTTCGTAAAACTCATCTATTTTCTTCCCATACTTGGCGCTTATGCCTATCACATCATACTGCGGGAAGGCTGCCTGGACTTTTTTCACGTTTGACTTCTTAAGGTCGGTCTTGTTGGCTACTATGAGCACAGGTATTTTCCTGGCTTCAAGGTTGCCTATAATAGTGATGTTTACTTGTGAGTAAGGATCTTTGGTTGAGTCGAGCACGACCACGACCGCGTCCATGTCATCAAGCCACTTAATCGCGTCAACCACTCCCTTGGTGGCCTGCTTGGCCCTGATCTTGGCTTCTTTTTCTTTCATGCCAGACTTAAGAAAGTCCTCGTAATCTATCTTGGTGGCAATTCCGGGTGTGTCCACCAGGTTGAAAGTAAGTTCTTTTCCTTTTGACTTAATGGTTATCTCTTCTTTTATCTGGATTTCCCTGGTCTCGTGCGCCACGCCGCTTACCTTACCTACTTCCTCGCCGATCCAGTCCATGCTTACCTTGTTGGCAAGAGTGGTCTTTCCGCCGTTAGGAGGACCATAGAATCCTAGTTTTATCTCTTTTTTCTTCTTGAACAGGTTTTTCAAAAACTTCCTTAAAAAGTTGTGAAAGATTTTCATACTTATTATCCTTTCTTATCTTAGTGGTATTTAAAGCTTACTATTATTGCGGGTGTTGATTAATCCGTCGCTGCCGTTATTTGCGTTACCTACAAAGTTTTCGTAGGTACGTGATTGCGCAACGGAGTTTTGCGAACAATGTGAGCAAAGAGGAGTAGGATTAAGCGACGAACGATGTTGTTAAAATAAAAGAGTTGAAGAATTTATTTTTAGTTTCCTATTTCTTATTTCTTCCCTTCATAATCCCTTATTGTTTCTTTGAGGGCGTTTATTCCGAGGACTGAGCAGTGCACTTTTATGGGAGGTATTTCTCCGAACGCGCGGATTATGTCTTCCTTGCTTATCTTTTTTGCCTGCTCCAGGGTTTTGCCTTTGACCATCTTGGTCATCATAGAAGTAGTTGCTATGGCTGCCACGCATCCAAAGGTCTTGGCTTTTATGTCATTTATTCTGTTGTTTTTTACTTTGATGAATATTTCCATGATGTCCCCGCAGGTCGGGTTGCCCACTTTGCCGTGGCCGTCAGGGTGCTTTATTTCGCCTATGTTGCTGGGCTTCTTGAATTCCTCTATTACTTTTTTGTTGTAGTCCGCATAGCTCATAACAACACCTTGTATGAAATTATTTTCATATGATTAAGAATTCATAAGTCTTTTTAAATGTTTTGGTATGCCTGCTGGTTGCGATGGCATTTACAGAATAAAAGCATCACAACCCTGTTCACCCAGAAACCTGGGACACAGAGATATTGCCAGAAGTCTTGTTCAGAACATTCAATCCCTTGCCCATACCCCCAGAAACATTAAAGTCAAGGAAAACAACATAGTCAGAGCCGCCCGCACTTATCACGACTTCGGAATTGTCAACCAGGCCAATGCTGTAATTATAATCGCCCAGGCTGAGAGGAAGAAAGAACTCCCTGATATAATCGCCTCTCGCAGCATAAGCCAGTTCGAACTCAGTGCTCACCATCCTGCTCATCTCATCCAGGGAAGTGTGAAGCCTCTGGGTATGCACATTACTCATATTGCTCTGCACAACCACGAACATACCCATAAATATGAGCAGCATTACACCGG
>CAYRRQ010000037.1:0-8647 GCA_964426715.1 uncultured Methanosarcinales archaeon | reverse complement strand
CAAAAACATAGTTTTTGGCGCGCCAGAAAAGATTACAACTTTTCTGAGCGAATTTAGCGCCGACCGTCATTGTCATTCGGTCAATGGAGGCGGCGACGGCCTCTTAGGATGAGCAGGCCCCCCACACCAATAAATTTATAAACTTTCCAGGTGTTATTTAGTGTAGGCTTTCCAAAAAAGAGGTATGGTTCATGGATGCATTGTTAGTACTGACCAATATTGGCATTATCTTGTTGCTGGGCATTCTTTGCAGCTTGTTGTCCAAGAAACTGAGAATAAGCAACATCCTCCTGCTCGTCCTGCTTGGGGTAGTGCTGGGTAGGATTGATTATAACAGGGAATCCTTGTTTGTGTTTGACCCTTCCCTGCTCATAGGCATTGGCGTACTGGCCCTGGTAATGATAGTGTTTGACGGCTCGTCCAGGATCAGGCTTAAGGAGATAGATGCCTTGTCAGTCTCTGCTCTCCGCCTTATTGGCTGGTTCATGCTCTTCAGCTTCCTGGTTCTGACTTCTTTTACCACCTTGTTATTCTTTGAAGGCGTCAGCCTAAGAAATATTTTATTCTCAATCATATTCGCGGTTGTAGTGGTGGGCACGGATCCTGCTTCTGTTTTTGTGATGCTCAAGGATTTTGTGAGTGAGCAGGCCAAGAAGGTGCTCGGCCTGATACAGATAGAGGCTATTATTAACACGCCTTTCATCATCCTTATTCCTTTCATAATCTTGGACCTGGTGAAGAACTTGGGCCTGGGCGAGGGTAGCTTTGTAAGTTCTTTTATCAGCCAGATACCTGTTTTCTTCCTCCAAATAGTAGTGGGTATAGGCGCAGGCATAGTAATCGGTCTTATAGTGTTCAAGACCATGCAAAAGGCTTACTCGCATCAGCTCTCTCCTGTGGGCATAATAACAGCCACTATCCTGGCTTATGTGCTGGCTGAGAACCTGGGCGGCAACGGTGTGCTGGCAGTAGCCACCCTTGGCCTGGTGTTCGGCAACCTGTATGTCAAGGAAAAGCTTCAACTGCAGGAGTTCAATTACATGCTCTCAAACGCATTGGAAATTCTTGTTTTTGTTCTGGTCGGCCTCATAATTAATATTCCTTTTGAACTCAGTTTTATTCTTAAGTCCTTGTTCTTGTTCGGCCTCCTGGTGCTGTGCAGGACCGCAGCAGTTTTCCTTGCATTAAAAAAATCTGATTACTCTGCCAAGGAGAAAGTGTTTATGAGCCTGAACATGCCCAAGGGAATAGCAGTGGCTGTTGTGGCGTTTACCCTGGCATTGTACAATGTGCCTGAGATGAGCATAATCCTTAACCTGATACTGTCCTTTGTGATATACTCCTTGTTATTATCCTCTGTTATTGACAGGCTTTCCAAGAAGTTCATACGCGTGAAGGTGGAGTCTTCCGAGGAGGACAACATTCCTCATCCCAAGCTCAGAAAGAAGACACCCTAAAAATATAGTTAAAGTACAAGAAAAAGTATTTTATTGTTTTATGCCTGGTTCATCCAAGGTAGCTCATGGTTTTCTTGTCAGCTTCCTTCATGGTCTTGTTGCTCTGCTGCAAAATATTCTTTATCTTGCTCTCAAAATTCTCTGCCTGTTTTAGCAGGGGATGGTAGTCCACGTCCAGGTCCAGGTACTTGTCCAGGACTTCTATGAGCTTGGCAGCAGCCTTGCTGTCTGGCAGCTGCGTATGAGCTCCTGCGAACAAGCAGTTAAGCTTGTCATACCTGAGCATAAGGGCTGCGCTCACACCCATGATTATGCTCTCATTAATCGGTTTTGCCCCGCACTCCTCAAACTTCTTGTTGCCGTCATAGAACACCTTGATGTCATCACTCGCATCATCTGTGGCTACTCCTTCAAGGCTTATTACTTCCTTGGCATCCATCTTCTTAGCCATCTCTATTACCTGCTCTGCGATTTCCCATTCATAACCCTTAACATTAAGGATGGTGTGCAGTATTACTATGTTCTTGCTAGGCACATGCCATACAGCCATGGGATTAATCAGTTTTCCCTTGTGAATAGCTGCCACGGGGCTTAACTCCTTGTAACGGAACTCCCCTATCTTCTTTGCTTTTAAGTGTTCCAGCAGGAATTCTGTGGTTATAGTGCCGACCAGGCCAAAGCTTGGAAAACCCTCTATGATAATTGGGTTCTTTGGCATCTTTTTAAGAACAATCTCCAAAAATATCACCTCTTTAGCTTAACTCCTGTATAACAACGGCTTTTTATAAAGATTTTGGTTGGTAAACAGGCCTGTTTCAACAGCGCCCCGTAATCTCAGAAATATTTAAATAAAGAACACCGCTCTCTTTATCTGTTTTAGGAGGGGGTCTTGTTGCTAAAAGCTGAAGTAATAGAAAAAATATCAGCCCTTGTTATAGCTGATTTTGGATTAGTAGCGGCCCTGGCATGGAATGATGCAATCAAAGCTTTGTTCAAGGCGCCTTGAGGTATAGAAGGAGCCGGCGCTCTGTGCTCTTTATCCTCTGGCGGGCCATGGTTATATGCTATTATTGTGACTATAATTGCAGTACTAGTGACGATTTGGGTTGCAAGAGCTACTGCAAAAGCACAAAAAAAAATAAATTAATTTTTTATTATTTTTTCTAATGCTTTCCACAACCTTTTAAAATCCTTGTTTTATTCTAAACTTTATGAAGAATAAAAAGGTCATTTTAGATACCAACTTCCTGCTCATACCCGCGCAGTTCAAAGTAGATGTTTTTACGCAGATAGAGGAGCTCTTGGATGAGCCTTTTGTTTTGTGCGTTGTGGACAAGACAATCAGTGAGCTTAACAAGCTCTGCGCTGCTGGCAGGGAAAAGGACAGGTTTGCTGCCAGGCTGGGCCTGGTGCTGTTAAGACAGAAAAACTTAAAAACCCTGCGCAGTTTCAGTAGGAAAAACACTGATGATATTATTTTGAAAAAATCAGATAAGAACACTTATGTTGCTACCCAGGACAGAGCCCTGCGCGAGAAGCTGAGAAAAAAAGGGGCTGGGATTATTGGGCTGCGGCAAAAAAAATACCTGGTGATTAGCTAAATGTTTTACAAAGTAAAATTAAGGGACCATATCAGGGTTTCCCCTGAGAAATTCGGCATGGAGCTCAGGCAGGCAGTCATAGCTGAGATTAAGAACAAGTACTCGGGCTTTATATCCAAGGGTTTGGGCCTGGTCATAGAAGTGTCTGACGTGGATGAGGTAAGAGAAGGCATTATTGTGCCTGGCGACGGAGCATCTTATTATGACACTACTTTCAGCCTGCTGACGTTTGAGCCTGAGATGCAGGAGGTTGTAACAGGCAAAATCCGTGATGTTGCTGATTTCGGAGCCTTTTTCTCACTGGGTCCTATTGACGGCATGATACACATAAGCCAGACCATGAATGATTATGTGAGTTTTAGCAAGGACAAGGTCTTGCAGGGCAAGAAGACCAAGAGGAATCTCAAGGTTAATGATGTGTGCAAGGCCAGGATTATTGCAGTCTCATACAAGGACATTGCAAACCCCAAACTGGGACTTACCATGCGCCAGGCAGGCCTGGGCAAAGAGGACTGGATAGAGCAGGACCTCAAGAAGAAAGGCAAGAAGAGCAAGGATTCAGAAGGCTCTGACAAGAAGCCAAAGAGCAAGTAAACCGGTGGTTTTATGGCAAAACAAGCATGCAAGCACTGCAAGATTTTTGTAAAAGGAGAGAAATGCCCTATTTGTAACAGGAAGTCTTTTGCCACGGTGTGGCAGGGCAGAATCCATTTTCTTAATGTTGAGAAGTCCAGTATTGCCAGGAAGATGGGTGTTGAGAAAAAAGGAGAGTATGCTATTAAGGTCAGATAAGGCTTGACCAGGAGGCACTATATGAACATTAAGGTTTTGAGCGATGAAAAAAATGTTTTTTTCAGGCGAAGAGAGGTAAGCGCAGAGCTTGGCTATGAAGGAGTTACTCCCAGCCGGATGAATGTAAAGCGCGCATTGGCTGACAAACTTGGCGCTAAAGAAGAATTGGTTATTGTGAAACGCTTGAAGCCGGGCTTTGGAAACGCCTCTGCCCTGGTCCAGGCCAACATATATGATGATGAGAAATCTTTGGACGAGCTTGAAACCAAGTATTTTGTGAGAAAGAATACTCCTGGCCAGAAGAAAAAAGAGACCGGAGCAGAAGGAGAAGCAAAACCTGAAGAAAAACAAGAAAAAAAGGAAGAGAAACAAAGGCAGAAGCCAGAGGAGCAGGAAAAGTCAGGTCAAGACGAACAAGAAGATAAAAAAGAAAGTAAGCAAGAAGAAGATAAAAAAGGACAAGAAGACAAGCGCGAGGACAAGCAGGAAGAAAAAGAGAAAAACGAAAAGCAAGAACCTGAAGACAAGCGAGAAAAGAAAAAAGAATGATTATGAATATGTTTTTAAGATTTTCAAGGTGTTATAATGGCTGATGACAAAAAATCCGGGGACAAGGGCGGCAAGCCCAAAAAAGAGGCTTACAAAGCCAGCCGCGTGTACGAGGTAAGCGGGGATTCTATTAAGAGGAAGAACAAGACGTGTCCTAAGTGCGGCTCAGGCGTGTTCCTGGCAGAGCACAGGGACAGGCTGACCTGCGGCAAGTGCGGCTATACTGAGAAGAAGTAAAGATATGATTAAGAGCAGAAAAAAAACTTTTTCTATGAGCTCTGGATTCAATAACTTCAAGAAGTCTTGCAATCTAAGCAAAACATATTAATAAGGGCATCTTAACAAGGTGTAAACACTCATGAAAAACGTGTTTTAAAGGTGAGACCATGAAAAAAAAGCTTCAAAACAATCAAGACACACAGGTGCAAGTACCTGGACGAATTCTTTTTGTTGCAGGAATGTTAGTCCTTGTAATGGCATTGTTATTGTCAGGCTGCCAGAGCATACCAGCAGTTCCAGTAATTCCCAGCACAGGAACGTATGAGCCTGCAGAATTATTTGAGCCAGACCAGGAGTTAAGCCCTATTAGTTTTAAGTCATTAGATGATTTTAATAATTTTGTCAAACAAAGCGAGGCAGAGGGCAGCCAGTACTACGGCTTGTTAGATAGTAGAGGAATAGATGTGGCAGTGCCAGAAGCAACTTCCCAGAAAATAATAGCAAAAACAAGAGAGGCATCAGCAGCCCAGGACTACTCAGAGACTAACATCCAAGTAGAGGGTGTTGACGAAGCAGACATCCTGAAGACAGACGGGGAATACATCTACACAGTATCTTATAACACTTTGTTCATAATAAAGGCTTATCCCGGCGAGGACGCAGAAGTGGTCTCAGCCATAGACTTTGACAACAAGCCTCAGGGCTTGTTTATAAATGATGATTACCTGGCAGTGTTCGGCAACTTCCAGGACCTGGACTTCTTCAAAAAAATAGATTTTACGCCAAGGCAAGGCATGAGCTACTTTAACATATATGATATTAGCGACAAGCAAAGCCCAGAACTCCTTAAGGAGTACAAATTCGAGGGCAACTATTTTGAATCCAGGATGATAGACAGCCATGTTTATTTCATAACCACCACGAGGCCTGAGTACAGAAGGATTTATCCAACACCCCTAATGGTTGAAGGCACAACAGTCAAGACCATGCCTGTAAGGGACATATATTATTATCCTATCCCTTATGACTCAGCGCAATTCGCAAACATACACGCCATAGACATCACAGCTCCAAACCAAGATGTTAATTCAAAAACAATAGTGGTTGAGGGAAGCCAGAACATGTACATGTCCAAGAACAACATCTACATAACCTATACCAAGTATATCAATGAGTGGAAATTGAAAAGGCAGATAACCATAGACCTGATGATGGATGAACTAACCCGGGAAGACCGGGACTTAATAGAAAAAATAAAGCAAACAGATAATGACGTGCTCTCACACGACGAGAAGCAGGCCAAGATAAGGCAGGTAATCCAGGCCTATGTTAATTATCTTGACAGGGAAGAACGAGATGAGCTACAGGACGAGATAGAAGCAGAGCTCAAAAAGAAACTAGAGGAATACGAGCACATGGAATTCACTCTGATACACAAGGTAAGCGTGGACAACAACATGATAAGTATAGATGCCAACGGCAAGGTTCCTGGCCACGTCATAAACCAGTTCAGCATGGACGAGTATGATGATGTGTTCAGGATAGCCACCACTATCACTCCTTCATGGTCAAGGTTTGGCAGCGAAAGAAAGGAATCAACCAACAACATCTACGCCCTTGACGACGACCTTGACATCATGGACGAGTTAGAAGGACTTGCAGAGGGAGAGAGCATATATTCAACACGGTTCATAGGAGACAGATTATACATGGTAACTTTTAGGCAGATAGACCCCTTCTTTGTAATAGACCTGAGCAATCCCTACAAGATAAGGGAGCTTGGAAAACTTAAGATTCCTGGTTTCAGCAGATACCTGCACCCCTATGACGAGAACACAATCATAGGAATCGGAAGAGATACCTCAGAGACAGGAAGAACTCAGGGCCTGAAAATAAGCTTGTTTGACGTGAGCAACGTTGAGAACCCAGAGGAAATTGCCAAGTTCGTAACAGAGGAAAGATATGCCCAGTCAACTGCAGAGTATGAGCACAAAGCCTTCCTGTTCAGCAAGGAAAAAGAACTCTTGGTAATACCTGTTTACAGCTATGATTACAGATGGGATGGTGAGGACACCCAGGGCTATAACGGAGCCATGGTGTTCAGGATAACCAAGGATAGCATAGAAGTAAGAGGCATAGTAGACCATTCAATGGCGCAGAGCAAGTACCAATACGGCCCCTTGGTAGAGAGAAGCCTGTACATAGAAGAACTGCTCTACACTAAGTCGCCTAGCCTGCTCAGAATAAACAGCATACAAGACCTTGAAACCATTAAGAACATAGAGCTTGAGAGCCAGGAACAAGGACCATACCCGATATACTAGAAATTTTTTATTAAATTATTTTTTTATTATTATATTTATTCAGCCTTCTTCTTAGAACCCTTCTCATCCCTGCTCTTAACAACCACGCTGCACTTGCAGGGCAGCTTGGCTTTAATCCTGCTCACACCAGCCTTTGCAGCGCCAAGATTACTCTTATCCACATACACATCAAACAACTCCTGGCCCTTTCTTACCTGGGCTGCCAGGCCAATAGGCTTGCCAAAACTCTTCTTCATACCAGTACTCATCCTGTCAGCGCCTGCTCCTGTAGCAACAGGGTTCTCCCTGAGAATATGATGAGGATAAACCCTAAGCCTAATCCTGTAACCGACCTTACCGGTCTTCTTCTCCATTACCCTGTTGCAGCTCTTCCTGGCAGCTTCCAAAGCATTATGCCTGACCTGAAGCGCCTCTTCAGAGCACACACTAAAGCAATAATCAAACTCCTTGTTAAGATTGCCCATGTCAAACTTCACAATATGATTGTGAGGAGTCGCACTAACATAGTTCTTCTTCTTAAACTTGGACTTACGCGTGTAAGGACGTTCAATCTTCCTGTAAGACACTCCCTTTCTTAACTTAGCCATACCCTCCTTGAAACAACAAACTATTTAAAAAACTTGTTGTTTTTTCCTTTTAAAGCAAGGTTAAGCCCGTCGTTGCTAAACTTTTTCGAAAAGTTTACAAAAGGGTGCTATTCGCTGTGGCTCATAGCACGTGTTAATATTAGCCCGGTAGTGTAGAGGCCAAGCATAGGAGGTTCTGGCCCTCCTGACCCAGGTTCGAAAGAGATTTTTGCTCGCTTCGCTTAAAAATCTCGTAAAAAGCGTTTAAGTGGAATATTCACTTTGTGAAATCCCACGAAACTTACGAAAAGCAGAATCTTGCGAAAGTCCTGGCCGGGCTACTTTTTTTAATTTCCAATATGATAATTTCAAAAATAAACAAGATTTGTATATTCTTAATTATATCCTTATTATTATGCTTTATAGATGTTCGAAATGCAATAAAGAAATAACCAAAAGAGAATTTGATTATTCTGTAAATAACTTCAAAAACGCATTATGCAGGAAGCATCAAAAAAATAATTCTAACTCTTTTTCTGCAGGATTGTCTAAACGAGAAAGCAATTATAAAGAAAGTATGATTAAAGGACGAATTGCGGAAACTTTGATTGAAGAATTATTCTTGTCTTTAGAGTATAATGTTTTTCGATATGGTATGGAGAATACAGTTCCTGGAATAATGGAACTTCTTAAAGGTGTAAGAGGAGATGTAGCTACAAATATTAGGAGAATGCCTGATTTTGTGGTTCAGAATAAAAAAGGAGATGTTTTTTTTTATCGAAGTTAAGTTCAGAGCAAATGAAGAATTCAAGAAAAGAGATTTGCCAAAAGATTATCCTTATAAAAATTGTTATTTTATTGTTGTATCAAAGAAACACATAAAATGCATAACTTATGAAGAATTATTAGAGGGAAAAGAAATAAATCCCCCCTCGAAGAATTATCTTGGAAACAGAAAGGAATTTGAATTAGATAAAAATGTGATATTAGATTTTTGTGATTTCGCTGTGAAATTTTTTAAGGAAGTTTAAATTCCACCACTGGACCTGCCTGCGTAAGGCTTTTTAAATAGAATAATCATTTTTTCTTTATGAACAATAGATTAAATGATTTTGCTTAATCTTCAACCTCAAACCCTA
>CAYRRQ010000036.1:0-9269 GCA_964426715.1 uncultured Methanosarcinales archaeon | reverse complement strand
TTTATTAGCATCCTGAGCTTCCTGACAAATTCATTAATCTTCCCTAGTCTGCACAAGTACCCGCTTGAAGCGTCCTCTATCAGGTCTGGTATGCATGGTATGTTGCTTGCAACCACTGGCAATCCGTGGCTCATGGCTTCCATTACCACGCCGGGTAGTCCTTCGCCTTGTGACGGTAATAAGAACACATCGCTTGCTTGATAAAGTTTGTGAATGTCTTTTCGCCAGCCCAGGAACCTTATATTTTCTTTTAATCCGAGCTCTGCTGTTTTCTGCTCGTATTCTTTTCTGTTTGGCCCGTCGCCTGCGAGTAAAAAGACAGCATCTTCTTTTCTCATCTTGTCGGCAATCCTGATTATCTTATCAACACCTTTTCTTGGCACTAATAGCCCTGCATATAATATGATTTTTGTGTTCTTGCTTATTCCAAGTTCTTTTCTTATCTTCTGCTTGTTCTTCTCTTTTTCTTTCTTGTTAACCCGGGGCAGGTTTATGCCTGTAGGTATTATTTTTATTTTTTCCTTTGAAATCCCTGCTTTGAGTGCATGGGGTGTCATGCTCTTGCCATATAATATTATTTTTTCAGGCGTCTTAAAGATCAGCCAGCCGAACAGCTTATTGTAAGCCTTGAACACTGAGTCCCAGAATCTGCCCATGCTGAAACTATAGCCGGGTATTGTGTCCATTGTCAAGAACAATTTTTTCCTGGGAAAAAACAATTTTTTCACAAGTATTACCCAGAAGCTGGTAAGATAATAAGGAACCCAGATGTGAATGATGTCATTATTCTTTAAGGCTTTATAAGTGTTAATAAAAAAGACAGGGGTTATTGGTATTGGCTGCTCTGAACTAATAAAAGGCAGGTTAATGGTTGAGTAAGTGTAAACCCTGCTTTTCTTAGCTAGTTTGCTGTGATGCAGTGATTCATCAACTGGCTTAAAAGCCTTTTTTGGTATTAACAGGCTCGTCATATACCCTTTGCTTCCAAGCTTGTGAATCAGCTCAGATACAGGCCTTTTTAGCAGTACAGGTGGGTTTACATAGCATATGCTTGGTTTTCTCATGTTTTTTTTATTCCTCTCTTAATCATATAAAGGTTTTCATTCATAATGAAATGTTTTGTTAGATAACCTTTATTGCCAGTGAAATGTTATTTTTTCTTTTTTTGCCTTTTTTTCTTCTCAGGATTAATAGCCAGCTCTCTCACAACCGAAGTGATTTCTTTTTCTAATGCTTCTGTCCTGACATAAAGCCGGAACATGAGGTAGAATAAGGCTATGATGCTGAGGTATAAGACCAGGTCCAGGCCGCTGGTAGTGCCTATCCTGCCTGAGAACACTCCCAGGATGCTGGGGATGAATGAGATTATGATTGCTGCTGTCCAGAGCCCTGCCCAGAATAAGAATTCGTTCCTGCCCAGCTTGTTATCCCTGAACCTTAGCATGGCCCTGCTCAGCGCGAACAAGGCAAAGATTATTATGATTACTTGTATTAGTTCCATTTCCCTGTTGTTCAGGGTAGGCTGGGGTTTATATTTTTTATGAAGCTTGCTTATACCAGCTTTATTCCGTGTTTCAGGATCTCTTCGCTGAGCTTGTTTTTTCTGTGTCTGAATTCTTCTTCTGTTATCAGGAAGCACTGGATTTTCTTCTTGAACCTTTCTGAGAGTTTATCAGTTATTCTGCTTATTGCCATGTCTTGCCGGGGACTTTTCTTGTTTATAATTACTGCGAAGTCAATGTCTGAGTCGTCCCTGTAGGTTCCTTTTGCAACACTTCCAAAAAGGTATATGCCTAGCGCCTGAACAGCGTCAATTACTTCTCTTGAGAATTCTCTTGCAACCAGGCTGAAATCATAAGGAATATGATTAAGGTCTTTTCTTTCTCTTTGCACTAGGTTAAGAACATCTTTTACATATTCATTGTCTTTATTAAGCTTGTAGATAGTTAATGGATGCTCCTTTTTGTTTTTGGTCAGGATGCCAAACATTACCAGGCGTCTTAGTGCAAAGGATAAGGACTTGTTGCCCATCCCAGTATGGTTTCTGAGGTCTTGGCGTGTGAATCCTGCTCCTGGAGTTTCACCATAGAGCACCAGCACTCTCCATGCTGATTTGCTGCCCAGGCAAATATCAACTAGCATTATAATAATCCCTCGATGATTTTAATGTATGGTTTCATAAAATTGTCTATAAAATATTGTGCTGCCCGCACTAGTTCAATTCCTGATTTTTCTGATTTTGAAGCATCATAATATTGGGTTTTAGTCCTTTCATCTCTTCCTTTTGGTAACATCCTGGGAATTACCCAGATACTTGATGAGGTTATTGCCTCATATTCTTGTTTTGCTTTTTCCAGCATGGGAATTATTTTTTTTGCATCCTGCTTTGCGTATTTTGTTATGAAGAAGAGTGTTTTTGCATGTACGTTCTGACCGCTTATTTTGAGTTTGTGTATTTTTCCAAGGTACAGCTTGCTAATATTATGCATGGCATAATATGCCATTATGATTGACCATCGCGGAGAATCTGTGATTACCTTAGCTGCCATTTTCCGGTCTTCCTGGTATACGGCCTGATGAAATTTTATCCATCTGGCTGTTTCTTCTGTTGTTAACCTGACTTCTTCAAATCCTTTATTTGTTTTATCATCATCCATGATATACACCAAAGTGTAATTAAATATAACTTATATATAAAGTTTTACACTTTTTAGTAGTTTTTAGTCCACTTAAGTGTTTTTAGTTTTTTTCACAAGAGTACAAAATTTTTTAACCGAAAGATTTATGTATTATATAAGTTTATACTATAGTATAAGTTCATAGGTGGTTAAAATGTTGAAAAATGTGCTTCACTATCCGAGATTAGACACCATTCTTAAAGTAGAAGAAATAATAAAAAAAGCAGAAGAGCCTTTGTCAAAAAACGAGATAGACAGACGGGTAAGCAAACAAATTATGAGACCTACATTGAATGTAATATTAAAATATCTTGAACAAAGCGGAAAAATAGTGATTCTAAAACAAGGAATAGTCTGGATATATAAAGAGGATATAACTGAAAAATTAAGAGAAAAACTTAAAAAAGGAGTAACAGTGATGTAAACCATGAGTAAAGAAGTCGAAATAAGATTTGACAAAGAGGCATATGAAGAATATGAAGAACTCTGAGGATTGGTAAGCAGAGGAGAGAAAGGAAAAACAAAACCAACATACAAGCAACTTCTTGAATCAATAAACAATGCATTAAAAAATATTAAAGCCAATCATAATTACGGTAACTTGATACCAAGGAAATACATTCCAAAGAAAGCAATAGGGAAATATGGCACAGACAAGATCCTGAGAGTAGAATTAGTAGGCTATTGGAGATTGCTTTACACTTTAATAGGAGACGAAGTAAAAATAATAGCATTTATCCTGGAGTACATGAACCACAAAGAGTGCAATAAGCTATTTGGCTACAGAAAAAAATGAGAAAACATGTTCTGAAAATTATTCTTTAAGTCAAAAAGACTTAATTCTTCTATGCAAGAACTTAATATCTTCAACACGTGCGCTCCCTTCGAAAACTATTTAAACCATTCCCTTTATCACTTTTAATAATTTATATTGTTAAGTATTGATTTAACAATCGATTTCAGTGAGGGGTGGTCTTTTTTGGCTAAGAAGAGCAGAGAGGATGATGAGGTAAGCATTGATTTTAAAAAGGTAAAAAACTTTTTTTCTAACAAGAACCTGTTTAACAACCAGACCCTGCTCGTCCTGTTATTGGTAATAGCCGTCTTTTTCAGCATTTACTTCAGGGCTTACCCATCATATCTTCCTATAACCGAGGACTGGGCCAGGAACTCTGCGTATAATTCTATCAGGAACAACATTGCCACCCAGATAAACCAGCAATACCCCAACCTGCCCTCTGCTAATAAGAACCAGCTGATTAACGAGCAGGTAGAGCAGGTTTTTGAGCAGCAGGGAAGCCAGATAGAGCAGCAAATTCAGGCCACTTCTGAATATTTCAAGCAGAGGCTGAAAAACGATAATGGCCAGACCTATCTATTGGCAATTGACCCTTACCAGCACTTAAGAAGAGCAGAGAACATCTTGGAGAACGGCCATGTTGGAGACACCTTGAGAGATGGCAAGCCTTACCTGACCCGCAGGTTTGCACCTATAGGAGATCCTGTCCATGCTGATATGCATCCCTTGTTCATATACTACTTTTACCGCTTCCTAAACATCTTTGGCTCAGGGATAACCATGCTAATGGCATCCTTCTGGGCGCCAGTGCTATTATCCGCCTTGGCAGTTATACCCGGTTTTTTCATAGCCAAGAGGAGGGCGGGATTGTTCGGAGGATTCATAGCAGGACTGATAATAGCCATACACCCTGTTTTTATTGGCAGGACAGCGGCTGGTTTTAGTGACACAGACCCTTATGCTGTACTCTTTCCCCTGCTCATAGCATGGTTCTTTATAGAAGGATTTGAAGCCAAGAGCCTGATAAAAAAGATAGTTCTTACAATACTCTCAGCGTTTTTTGTAGGGGTTTTTGCTTTTTCATGGAGCGGCTGGTGGTATTCTTTCGACTTATTAATAGGATTATCACTGGTATACATTGGCTACAGGCTTTTAAGGCTTGTCATTAACAAGACCCGGTTCAAGAAAATAGTCTCAGACGAATCGCTAAGGAACACGGTTATTATCCTGATAATCTTCCTCGTATGCTCAGCCTTATTCGTCCCATTGCTCACAGGCGGAAGAAACAATATTAAGAGCGCAGTCACAGGCCCGATTCTCAGGACCCAGCTAAAAGTAGCTGCTCACAGCGATTATTGGCCCAACATCCAGACCACTGTAGCAGAGCTCAACCCCATAAGCATACCAGGTGCGATTAACCAGATGGGAGGAAAACTCTTGTTCTTCATAGCAGCCCTGGGATTAATCCTCAGCTTAGTCAAGGTGAATGAGCTCAAGAAAAAAGACTATGCATATCTTGCTGTCTCAGCATTGTTCCTGTTAATCATGTTATCAAAATCATTGCTAAACCTGTCAACCTTTACCTATCTCGTGCTCCTGGCACTGCCGGTAATAGCAGGCTTTATATTGCTGTTAAAAGAGGATAGAAAGATTGATATCAAGTACGCCATCCTGCTGATACTGTGGTTCATAGGCTCATTATACGCTGTAACCAAGGGAACCAGGTTCACTCTCTTGCTGGTGCCTGCTTTTGCAATAGCCTTTGGAATAAGCCTGGGACTGATTCACAAGATGCTCACCATTCTCATAAGCAAGGAGTTCAAGATAAAAAAAGTCATAACCAGCCTGGTATTAATCGTGTTGCTCTGCATGCTATTAATTAGTCCTATAAGAGCAGCGCATAATGCCTCGCTCAGAGAAGTGCCGAGCATGAACGATGCCTGGTGGCAGACCCTTGAAGATATCAAGCTTAACTCAAGCCAGGACGCAATCATTAACTCGTGGTGGGACTTTGGCCACTGGTTCAAGTACGTGGCTGACAGGCCGGTTACAGTGGACGGAGGAGGCCAGGACTATCAGTTAGCCCACTGGATGGGAACAGTGCTCGTATCAAGTGACGAGGACAGGTCTGTGGATATCCTGAGAATGCTTGACTGCGGGAGCAGGCTGACATACAGAACATTATTAAACGAAACAGATGACGTGCTCTTATCAGTCAACCTTACCAAGACAATTATCAGGCAGACAGAAGCAGAGGCAAGGCAGACCCTGGAACAAGCAGGCATAACATCCCAGACTATTAACAAGACCCTTGGCTATGCCTTCTGCGAGCCGCCAGAGAATTATCTCATCACAAGCGAGGACATGGTGGGCAAGGCAGGGGTGTGGGGCCACTTTGGAAGCTGGGACTTCAGAAGAGCCTATGCTTATATTAATTCAAGAAACAAAAAAGCGCAGACAGCAATCCCTAACCTCACGCAGGGACTCGGCATTTCTGAGGAGGAAGCCACAGAATACTATTATGATGTGCAGGCCCTGACATCAGAAGCAGAGGGGAACACCTGGATAGCGCCGTGGCCAAACTACTTCACCAAGAAATGGGCTTCCTGCACTTACACGCAAAAAGACCAAGATGAAAACTCTACCAACACAACTGATGATACCGGTCTTGAGCAGGCAGGACTAATGGTGTGCAGGGTTAACCAGCAAATTAACAATAACCAGCAGGGAAGAATCGTGCTTGAAAACATAGTCTTAGACCTTGATAACTATGATAACTCAACCATGACAATAGGTGCATATGACGCTTCAAGCGGGTACAGGACAGGTGGGGGCAAGGCAATACCCTCATCGTTTGTGCTCTTCAAGGAAGAGGGGATTGAACGTATAGAAATGGATAATACCACCTTTCCATACGACGTGCTCATAGACCTGGAGCAGGACAAGGCCTTGATCACAGACCCCTTGCTCTCAGAGTCATTGTTCACCAAACTCTTCTACCTGGACGGCAGGTACACAGAGCATTTTGAGAAATTCAGCGATAAGACAACTGTTAACGGCGAAAGGGTTATTGTGTGGAAGGTGAAATGGCCTGAATAAAGGTGCAGGTGCAAAAAGCAAGGTGCAAAGAGTAATGTGCAGAGGATAAGGTACAGGAAGTAAGGTGCGGAAATTAAGGTGCAAATCAATGGCTGTAAAGTATTCTGTGATAATACCGGCTTTTAACGAGGAGAAAGCAATACTTGACACACTGGTCAGGGTTAAAAAGGTCATGGGGATCGTTCTGAAGGTTATGAAGCAGCAAGCCTCCCAGAGCCCAGAATACGAGATTATAGTTGTTAATGACGCCTCAAAAGACAGGACCGGGCCGCTCTTAAAAAAGGTTAAGGATAAGGACATAAGGATAATCACACACCCCTTTAACAAGGGTTACGGCGCTTCTCTTAAAACAGGCCTACGGGTTGCAAGAGGAGAATGGATTATTATAACAGACGCAGACGGAACATATCCTGTCAAGGAAATACCAGGCCTTCTAAGACACATCCCGCATAATGACATGGTAATAGGCGCCAGAACCGGGAAAAAAGTCCAGGTGCCATTGCTCAGGCGGCCTGCCAAGCTAATGCTTAAAATACTTGCAAGGATAGTCACAGGCATAAGCATACCAGATCTTAACTCAGGCCTCAGAGTCTTCAAAAAGGACATGGCTATGAAGTTCTGGAACCTTTACCCCCAGGGCTTCAGCTTTACCACCACCCTAACCATTGCAGCACTCGTGAATTACTATAATGTCAAGTTCACACCCATAAACTATTACAAGAGAAAAGGAAAGTCCAGCATCAACCCCATAAAAGACTTTCTTAACTTCAACTTCCTAATCTTCAGAGTGGCGATGTACTTCGCACCCCTAAAATTCTTCTCACCAGCCAGCACAATCCTGTTCATGGTAGGAGTAATAAAAGGAATAATAGATGTTTCCAACACAGGCAAGATAGGCATATTCGTAGCAATAGCAGTGTTGTTCAGCATACAAATATTCTTCTTCGGACTGCTCGCGGACTTGGTGAATAAGAGGGTGGATTAGGACCTGAGTTTATTGAAGAGTTAATTAAAATATCAAAAAAGAAATAAAATAAAAAAGGGAAGATAGCAGTTATGAAAACTGAGAAAAAATCTACTAATAAAAATAAGATTGTATGTTTTGTCAAAAAACTTGAATGGCAGGATTATGCTCTGGCAGCCTGCATAATAATATTCTTAATTGTCCAGGCAAACCTCTTAAACTCCTTTCAGCAGCTTCCCAGCCCTTTATATGGAGGAGATTATTATAACCAGATGGGAGCAGTTAATCATGTTAAGTACGGAGGTAACGCCTTTAAGAGCTATGCAACCGACGACCCGATTGGAAGCTACCTTCCCATATACTCTTTTCTTGTAGGTAATTATGCGCGGTTATTTAATATGTCTGCTATGCAGGCCATGTACAGTTTCTCTTATATTATAACCATACTGGCTTTTTTAATAGTTTATTGGCTTGGGATTGTATTGTTCAGGAACAAGTCTGCAGCTCTTGGTTCAACCCTGCTTTTCTATTCTTTTACAAGGATTCCCATAATAAAGTACAGGCAGTTCACCCAGGCAACTTTGTTCCCGCTCTTTTTTGTATGCCTTTACCTGACTATAAAGAAAAAGGACTGGAAATGGGCAGTTGCCTCAGGCCTAGTGCTGGGAGTAGGAGCCTTGTCTCACGGTTCAATGTTCTTATATATAATGATGCTCATGCCGTTCTTGTTCCTGTACGTGCTGTTAGGCCAGTACGTAACTTTTAAGAACAAAAAATTCTCTTTTAACAAGAAAAAGGCTTTGGCTTCATGGAAGAAAAACTTTGTTCTCCTAGTGATTATACTGGTAATCGGGTTGGCTATTGCTATGGTTTACTGGTATTATCCATTTAAGTACATGTTTTCCGGAGACCCACATCTAAAAGAAGTAATAGACCTAAGTAGGGAACAGGGAAGAGGAGCATATTATTCAAGTCCTCTAGCCAGAGCGGGAAACGTATTCTCAGTTCTTCTAAATCATATTACGAGGAGTTCATGGTTATTCATCCTCTTCTCAGCATTTGGCATACTGGCCCTGATATTCATAAAAAAGGCGTTGCAGGCATCCAAATACATCATATTTATAACAGTCAGCACAGTCATCATCTTCTGGCATTTCCTAATAACCAAGCCTCTTCTTGGATTACAGGTCCCTGTTCATGAGATGATGAGCTTTATTATCCCCTTGTTAATGTTCTTTTTCTCAGGATTCTTCATCTTAATCCTCAGGAATACACTAAAGAAAACCTTTAAGAATAAAAAACTGGTTTTAGGTATTATAGTTTTTATTCTTTTGCTAATATTAATTACAAATTATATTATTTACAAAGACTATGTTAAGAATGACCGCTGGATAAACGTAGGGCTAAGCGGAGCGCTTCCTGAGCCTCTTACACGCGCAGCTGATTTTATAATAAAAAATACAGAAGTAAATGATGTGATTCTTACCAACCACGAACTCGGATTTGCAATTAATGCGTTAACAGGAAGAAAACTGGTCTCTACTCCGAGAGGAAGTCATAACAGTCCAATAATAGATACTTCTACCAGAGATGCTCATCTCGCAGTAATACTTTATGGGAGTGATGATGAGGAGAGAGAACGCCTTTTAAAAGAGTATGGGGTTAAATACATGTTCTGGACTAATTACTGGCTCAGAGGAGAGTTTATTTTTGATCAGCAGGGACAAGT